>JAKAOS010000094.1 GCA_021823165.1 Actinomycetes bacterium
AGAGGCGGAAGCGATGGTGAGGAAGTCCTCTGTCCTCGCGGCGGGGCGAGCGAAAGGATGCAGCAGCCTGGGGCGCTGGCCCGCTGCTGGATTGGGGCTGCTCGTGGTCATGGTGCCATGTTAAGGCCCCCAGGCCAACAAGCGGACATCGGATCTCGCTTTATCCAGGCCCGGACTCCTTTCATAGAGGAGCCTCTGTAGCCAGGCCTGGCGGTTGGAGACCAGGTGAGCGCCAAGCAAGCAGGCCTCAAGGAAATGAACCGGGGTGGCTCCAATGCTCCCTACTATGCGCCCGGTTTCCCACTCCACATCACCGGATCGTCGTAGATGGCGGAAAATGCCGCAATGCAGGACTGCGTTGTCGGCCCGGTGCCCAGGGCCCGGCCATCGATCGCAGATATCGGCTGGACGCCCCTGGTGGTCGAGGTGAGGAAGGCTTCGTTGCAGTCGAGCAGTTCCCGTTGTGAAATGGGGCGTTCGGTGACCTGTTTCACCGCGATCAAAAGCAGCCGGGTGATCCCTGCAAGGCACCCCTCCGAAAGCGGAGGGGTGAGCACTTGGTCGCCCGATACCACGAAGATGTTGCTGCCGGTCCCCTCGCAAACCCGCCCCTGGGTATTCAAAAAGAGCGCCTCTCCGGCCCCATGGCTCCGGGCGTAGTCGAGGGCTCTCACGTTCTCCCCATAGGAAGTGGACTTCACGCCGGACAGCGCTCCGGTGGGGTTGCGGGTCCAGGGGACGACTGCAATCTCCGCCGACGGCGCACGGTTTCCCAGGGGCTGGGCGGCCACCACCAGGGTCGGCTCGGAGTCCAGCCGGGCAGAACTGAGCGGTCCCCGGCCCGCGGTCCAGGTCACCCTCAAAATCGACTCCTCCCTCACCGTCCCGGCGACCGCCATGATTGCGGCCTCCACCCTCCCGGGCGTCGGCACGGGAATGCCCATGGCAGCGGCGGAACGAGCCAGGCGCTCCATGTGAGGCTCCAGGGCGAAAACCTCCCCGGGACGGGCCATGAGCACCTCAAAACAGCCGTCGCCGGTCACAAGGCCGTGGTCAAAGACGCTGACGGCTGCCTCGTCGGGGGCCACCAGTGCATCGCCGACCCAGACCCCCGGCGACGACTTCCCCTCTGGGGTGGCCCGCTCCGTTTTCATCTGCCTCCGCTCCGTTTTTCTATCCGCTTGTGTGTCCGTTTTTCTGTCCCACCCAAATCGCCATGGCCTGCCATTTCATATGGCCTGCCGATACCCCTGGCGGTATATACTCGGAAGGGAAATCTGGCGACCACCACCCTAGGTCGCACAGGGGTCGTCTCGAGGTGAGGTCAGTGAACTACGAAAACTTCCCCGCCCGGCGGGCGTCTGAACTGCTCTACGACGGAACCCAGGTGATTGACGTGCGCGATCCCAACGAGGTCGTAGCCGGCATGATCCCCGGGGCCGTGAACATTCCCCTCCCTCAGCTGGAGGCTCGTCTTTACCAGATATCGCCCGACCGTCCCGTCGCGGTGATCTGCGAGAGCGGCAACCGCTCTACCCAGGCCGCCGACCTGCTGGTAAGGCGGGGCTTTCGCAAGGTCGTCAACCTAGCCGGAGGCATGCAGGCCGCCCGGAGGCGTTGAGGACACCAGGCGATGGAACTTTCCGACGTCGCCATCAAAGAGGCGCGGGCACGGCTTAAGCGGGCTGGCGGCCAGGTGCTTGGGGTCGAGCGGATGTTGAGCGAAGGCCGCGAATGCAAAGACATACTCCCCCAGCTCAGCGCGGCCAGCCGTGCCATAGAACAGGCCGGGCTTCGGTTGCTGGCAGCCGGTTACGCATGGTGCAGCGAGCATCCCGGGGAGGCGCGAGCAAACGGCTGCAGCCCCGAGGAGCTCGAAGCGCTCTTTTTGGGTGTCGCCGACCACGGGGTTGCATGAGCACCAAGGCGGCAATATCGGCGCCGGGGGCCGCTTAAACAAAAACAGGACATACGAAAGAATCCTCTACAACAAGCGCTTTTGCGCTGATTCATGCCCATCGCCGTTGGCTGATGTCATCTGGCGGTGGGCATTTCCATGTCATTACGATGCTCCCAGCAACGGCCTGGGAGAAAAGATTGGCCGCAGCAGCGGCCGGCGGGGGCCAGTTGAGACGCCTCATGCCACGGTGGTGATCGGCAAATTAGACACCCCCATGGGCATGGGCGTTAGGCTGCGGCCCGTTAACAACGAACGGAGGGATGGTGCGTTACGGGTTTGCGATCGACCAAAGGACATGCATTGGTTGTCATGCCTGCACCGTGGCCTGCAAGACCGAGCATCAGGTGCCCCTGGGCCAGTTCCGCACTTGGGTCAAGTACGTGGACAAGGGCAAGTATCCCTCTTCCACAAGAGACTTCGCCGTGCTCCGCTGCAACCACTGCACGGATGCGCCCTGTGTGGAGATCTGCCCAACCAAGGCGCTGTTCAAGCGGGACGACGGCATCGTCGACTTCGACAAGGACCGTTGCATCGGATGCAAGAGCTGCATGCAGGCGTGTCCCTACGATGCGATCTACATCGATGAGGACACCCACACTGCCGCCAAGTGCAACTTTTGTGCCCACCGCATAGATGACGGCCTGGAACCGGCTTGTGTGGTCATCTGCCCGACCCATTCGATCTGGGTGGGGGACCTGGACGATCCGACCAGCGGGATTTCCAAGCTGATCAGCAAGAACCCGACCACGGTGCGGGCCCCGGAGCAGAACACCAAACCCAACGTCTACTACCTGGGCGCGGACCGCTCCACCCTGGATCCCACGGTTGCCCCCGTTGGTTCCTCCTACATCTGGTCAAGGCCCGATGCCCAACGCACCGATGTGGCCGCCGATATGACCCCAGACCCCATCACCAAGGCGGTGACCACCCTCAACACCTCACACCCCCGTCCCTGGGGATGGCGGGTCACCACCTATCTGTGGAGCAAGGGTGTCGGTGCAGGGGCCCTGATGGTGGCCTCCGGGGCTCTTTTCGCAGGGATCGAAGCCGGGCCCTTCGTGCTGCTCGGTGCGCCCGCCATCGGGACCGCATTCACCGCAGCCACCGGGGCACTGCTCGTCTGGGACCTGAAGCGGCCCGAGCGTTTCCTCTACATCTTCACCAAGGGCAACCCGACGTCGTGGCTCTTTTTGGGCTCCGTCGCTCTGGCGGCGTACTCGGGGGTGGCGGGGACTTGGCTAGCCGTTGGGGCTGCCGCCCGCACCGGCATCATCGGTGCCGCCACTGCGGCCAAGGCGGTGGGCCTGCTCAAGTGGGCAGCCGTACCGACCGCAGCGGGTGCTGCGGGCTACACCGGATTCCTCTTCGGCCAGGCCGAGGGGCGTGACCTGTGGCAGTCCCCGTCGTTGCTCGGCCACCTGTTGGTCCAAGCCACCATGGCTGGGTCTGGGGTCATGCTCGCCGTTGCGGGGATCACCGGCGCCGACAAGGGTCTGGTCAAGTTCCTGACTCGGACCTTCACGGTTGCCTCGGCCGCCAATGTCGCCATGCTCGCCCACGAATACAGTGGCGAACACCCCACCAAGCAGGCCGCCATGGCAGCCCACATGGTTACCAAGGGCCGCTACCGCAAGCTCTTCTGGAAGGGAGCGGTCGGCCTCGGAGTCTTTGGCGGGGCACTCGCTGCCACCTCGTGGAAGGGCAAGGGCATCCGCCGGGCAGCTTTGGCCGGTGTCATAGGCCAGGCCGCCCTTATTGCATACGAGTCGGTCTTCGTCCGCGCCGGCCAAGACGTCCCGCTTTCCTGAGTGGAGGATCACATGACCCAGGCAGAACCCCGCCCCATCGCCGTTCCGTCGGAGTTCTCCGAGGCGCCCCTTCCCGGGGCACGGCGCCACGAGGGCCTAGCCAACTTCCCCCCCGTTCAGAACTGGGACCATCACATCGAGCATGACGCCAAGGCGCATCCTCGCAAGGTCCCCCACTCCTACATGCTGGTTCCAACCACCTGCTTCAACTGCGAAAGCGCATGCGGTCTGTTGGCATACGTCGACAAAGACGACCTATCGATCCGCAAGCTCGAAGGCAACCCCGCGCACCCTGGCTCCCGTGGCCGAAACTGCGCCAAGGGGCC
This sequence comes from Actinomycetes bacterium, assembly GCA_021823165.1. GTDB lineage: Bacteria > Actinomycetota > Acidimicrobiia > Acidimicrobiales > JAKAOS01 > JAKAOS01. Next base: position 4,095 of record JAKAOS010000094.1, read on the forward strand.
GGCCACCGTCAACCAGCTGGAGGACCCCGAGCGCATCCTTTACCCCCTGCGCCGTTCCGGACCCCGTGGGAGTGGCAAGTGGCAGAGGGTCACCTGGGACGAGGCGCTGGATGACATCGGCGGGCGCATCCGCAAGGCCATCTCCGAGGGCCGACACGAAGAGGTCATGTACCACGTCGGCCGGCCCGGTGAGGATGGTTTTGCCGAACGGTTCCTCTCCGCGTGGGGGGTGGACGGCCACAACAGCCACACCAACGTCTGCTCCTCCGGTGCCCGCTTCGGAATGACCCTCTGGGGCGGATACGACCGCCCCAGCCCCGATCACGCAAATGCCAAGGTCATCCTGTTGCTCTCAAGCCACCTGGAGACCGGTCATTACTTCAACCCCCACGCACAACGCATCATGGAGGCCAAGCTCAACGGCGCCAGGATCGTGGTCCTGGACCCCAGGGTGTCCAACACCGCGGCACATGCCGACCTTTGGATCTCCCCCTGGCCGGGCAGCGAGGCCGCCATCCTTCTTGCCATCGCCTCCCACCTCCTGCGCACTCGCCGCATCGACGCAGAGTACGTGAAGCGGTGGTTCAACTGGCAGACCTACCTCGCCAAGTTGCACCCCGATGCCCCGGTCGACTTCGAAACCTTCCTGGAGCGCCTCGAAGCCGATTACTCGAAGTACACCTTTGAATACGCAGCCGAGGAAGCCCAGATAGAGGTGTCGGCGGTGGAGGAGTTGGCCGAGATCGTGGCCGGCTGCGACCACCGCCTCGCAGCGCATGTCTGGAGGTCGGCCTGTGCGGGGAACCTCGGCGGCTGGGAGGTCGCCAGGGCGCTGTGGTTCGTCCTGGGCCTCACCGGCAGCATCGGCACCGAGGGTGGCACCAGCCCCAACGGCTGGAACAAGTTCATCCCCCACGGCCCCAACATGCCCGAGGCGCACGACCACTGGAACGAGCTCACCTGGCCGCGGGAGTATCCCCTTTCCACCAACGAGATGTCGATCCTGCTGCCGCACTTCCTCCAGGAGGGCCGGGGCAAGGTGGACGTCTACTTCTCCCGGGTCTGGAACCCGATCTGGACCTGCCCCGACGGCTTCAGCTGGATGAAGTCCCTTGCCGATGAGGACCAGGTCGGCCTGCACGTGGCCCTCACCCCCACTTGGTCCGAAACCGCAGAGTTCGCCGACTACGTGCTCCCGATGGGCCACTCGGCCGAGCGGCACGACACCCAGTCCTATGAGACCCACGCCGCCAGATGGCTGGCCTTCCGCCAACCCGTGCGCCGGGTCGCAATGGAAAAGATGGGCCGCCCCGTGGGCGACACCAGGGATGCCAACCCCGGCGAGGTCTGGGAGGAAAACGAGTTCTGGTTCGACCTCTCTTGGCGGATCGATCCCGATGGTTCACTCGGTATTCGCAAGTACTTCGAGTCCCCCTACCGCCCCGGCGAGAAGGTGACGGTGGATGAGTACTACCGCTGGATATTCGAAAACCAGGTGCCCGGCCTTCCCGACGCCGCCAGCAAGCTGAAGCTCAGCCCCCTGGAGTACATGCGGAAGTTCGGTGTCTTTGAGGTTGCCGACAAGATCTACCGCCAGGACGAGCGGGTACTCACCCAGGCGGACCTGGAGGGCGCAGAACCCGACGAGAACGGCGTAATGCGCAAGCCGGTGACCCTCGACTCAACGCCTCCTCTGGTCGGAGAGGCCGGCTCGGTGGGGGTAAAGCACGAGGACGGCACCGTCACCTTCGGCTGGCTCACCCCGTCACGGAAACTGGAGGTCTACTCCTCCACGATGGAGGACTGGGGCTGGTCGGAACACGCCGCTCCCGGCTACATCGAGTCCCACGTCTCCAAGAACCGCATCGACGTCGAAAAGGGCGAACTCGTCCTGGTGCCGACGTTCCGGCTCCCCGTGCTCATCCACACCCGTTCGGGTAACGCCAAGTACCTCAACGAGATTGCCAACACCCACCCGCTGTGGATGAATCCCACCGATGCAGCCCGCCACGGCGTCAAGACCGACGACCTGGTGCGGCTCAACACCGAGATCGGATATGTCGTGGCACGGGTCTGGGTTACCGAAAGCATCCGGCCGGGCGTTTGCGCCCTGAGCCACCACATGGGCCGCTGGCGGCTCAACGAGGGCGAGGGCAGCCGGTGGGTCTCAGGCTTGGTGGATATCAGCCACCCCGACGGCGATGAGACCTGGTTCCTCCGCTACCGCAAGGGCGTCGAACCTTTCAAGTCCTCCGATCCCGATTCCGAGCGGATCTCCTGGACAGACCCGGGGGTGCACCAGAACCTCGCATTCCCCGTCCAGCCAGACCCGTGGTCGGGGATGAACTGCTGGCTGCAGAAGGTCCGGGTGGAACAAGCCAAGCCCCAGGACCGCTACGGCGATGTCTATGTGGAAGGGCCCCAAACATCCGACGTCTATCAGCACTGGCTTGCACTCACCCGTTCCACTCTGGGCCCCGACAACCAGCGGAGGCCGGAGTTCCTTATGAGGCCCGTCAAGCCCAAGCGCCGCGCATTCCGCGTCGAGGCCTGATACGGCCCAGAACAACTGCCATAACCTGCAATAGACAACGGCCCCGGGGAAACCCGGGGCCTTTGTCTATCCATCTGTCTATCCATCTGAGACTCCCCCACCCCCTCGCTCCTACCCTGTCGGGACCGGCCCGGCCGGGATGCCTGCCCACGAGCCGCTCAGCCATGCATTTCCTTAAGCCACATCTCTCCTCTGAGCTGGGCCTCGATGCATGTTGCGTTTGAAATCCGGCCTGCCGCGGTAAAAAACATATAGTTGTTTTCAGCTCTATAAGGAGTGTGGGCCAATGGGACTTGTGCTTTTGTTTTTTCTTCTAGCCCTCCTACTGGGTGGACTTGGCTTTGCGGTCCATTTCCTATGGATAGTGGCCGTAGTAGTCTTTCTTTTCTGGATTATCGGCTTCTTCCTCCGCAGTGGGTCGTCCCGCTGGTATAGGTGGTAGCGGGCTACTCTGGTAGTTACACTTCTCGCATAGGCCCAGCCGTGAGCGCCGGGGGCAACATTCTGCCCTTGGCGCTCACGCCGCGTTAAGTGGATTATCCAGCCCATTCACCAAGGTATTCCACTCTTTTTTGGAGACACCTACCGCCTTCGATAAATCGAATAGCTTGGCATAAGATGTCTTTGTTTTGCTTTCGTCTATGAGAACGGCCCGGGGCACAACACACGCCTTGGTAATGCAACAGCCTCATACATAACCCTGGGCAGGTGGGCAAGCCGATATCTGTGCATCACCTAGCAACGTCAACTTTCTGGGCGATCTGGGCTCGTTGGGCCCCCTAAGTTGTCCCATCCCGGATTTACCATGCGGCCATGAGTGATCGCACATGGCTAGACGTACCCTTTGCCGAAAAGGATGCGGCCAAAGCGGCCGGAGCACGCTGGGATCCCGAGGCCAAGCGCTGGTGGGCGCCGCCCGGCCGGGAACAAAACCTTGCCCAGTGGCAACCTCTTCCCCCGCTGGCCGACCCCCTTCCCGGCGAAGACCGGAACTTCGGCACGGGCCTTTTCGTCGACCTCGTCCCATCCTCCTGCTGGTTCACCAACGTCCGCTCCTGCGTCTCCCCCGGCGACTGGGATCGGCTGAGGCGCCTGGTCTATGGGAGGGCCGATAACAGGTGCGAAGCCTGCGGCAGCCTCGCAGATCCCAGCCAGGCTCTGTATTTGGAGGCCCATGAGCGATGGAGCTACGACGACGTGACCCACGTCCAGGCGCTGCGCCGCCTGATCTGTTTGTGTTCGGCCTGCCACCTCTCCACCCATATGGGATTCGCCAACGTCCGCGGTCGGACGGAGGAGGCCACCGCTCACCTGATGGCGGTGAACAACTGGACCCGGACCGTTGCCGATGAGCACATTTCCGCCGCGTTTGATCTGTGGGCAATCCGGTCACGCGCTGATTGGACCTTGGATCTTGGGATGTTGAGCACCGTCGGTGTAACGGTCCAGCGCCCACCGGAACGAGGACAACGGCGTGGCATCGCCAAAGATACCCTTGGCCAGCAGGATCAGTAGGTGAGAGCTGAGAAGCCCAAGTGTCTGGGATGTGCCCTTGGACCGGGAACCAACTCACAACCTCCAAGCAGTGTTGCGGCAGAGAACCTCAGTGTGCATCTGGGTATGCACCGTCCACAAGCCTTGCCAGGCCGGCATTTTCGAGGCGTGGTTGTGGCACCATCAAGGTGAGTTGCACAAATCCCGGGAGCCGGCCTATCTCGGCGGCACCTGCGACGGTGGCCCGGTTTTTCACCTCGTCGACCGGCATTTCGAAAAGGCGTGCCGCCCTGCCTATCGCGTTGTCCACCGCGTCGTTGACAAGCGGCCCGGACCCCAACACCTGGATCGGGAGGACCCGGCCCTCGGTTCGGCTGTGATTGGCCCTGGCCAATGCTTCGGCAGCTTCGCGCTCGGCGGCATCGAAGGGGCGGGCAAGGTGGGGAAGGTCCTCGACCGGCGGCAATAGGAGGGGCCCTTCGAGTTTGACACCCTTCAGGACCTCCACCCTCACGACCAGCCGAGCTGCTATGTCGGTGGCGTGCACCGCCACCTCCCCGTCTCCGATCATCGCATGAACGTCCCCTGCATAGATGCCCGCCCCTTCCACCTTGGACGGGACGACGAGCACGCTCCCCTCCCGGACCGCATCGATGTCCATGTGCGCGTCCGTGCGCATTGCAAGCTGCTCGGGACGCAGACCGAACTCGTGGTCGGCCCCGACGAGGAAGGCACCGAAATCGCCGCAGTTGTGAGATGAGGGCATGTCTATGGCAGGGATCGATCCGAGGTTGCCGGCCGAGGATC
>JAKAOS010000095.1 GCA_021823165.1 Actinomycetes bacterium
AGGGTATCTGGCGCCTCGGGCCGCCCTGAGCCCCGGAAGGCCCTGACCGGGGCCGTGTTGGTCAGCACGGCCTTGGCACCAAAGGAAACCTTTGGTATCTCATAGGGACCAGGAGCCATGGTCCGACTGAGCCCCGGCAGGGTGACCGCGTCGGCCGGGTAGGCACCACAGTCCTGCACGACCTGGAGGCGGTAGGCGGAGAGTCGTCCGTCCTTGCTGCCGCCAAGTTCCACATACTGCACCTGAGCTCGCCCGTGCCCACCGGCAACCATGGTCTCCGAACGGGTCTCGCACCACCGCAGGGGCCAGCCCACCTCCCTGGCCAGCCAGGCCACCAACAGCTCCTCGGGATAGGGATTGATCTTGGACCCAAAGGCACCACCCATGTCAACCGAGACGATGCGAACCGCCTCCTCCTCAACCCCCAGGACAAAAGAGAGGACAGATCTCAGCGCCGCTGGGTTCTGGGTGGAACAGTGCATCTCCACCAAGCCCTCTTCGTTCCACTCGGCGGCGACTGCGCGAGGCTCCAGGGCACAGTGAGCCACCCTCTGGTTGAGGATCCTTTGGCTGACCACGACCTCGCAGCCGGCGAAAAAGTTGGGGTCGTCATCCGCGGGCCAGCTGGCCACGGTATTGGTCCCCGCATCTTCGAAAACCAGCACATCGTCGGAGAGGGACAGCTCCGGATCTACCACGGCCGGCAGGGACTTGTAAGAGGCGCCCACCAATGCCGCCGCATCTGCGGCATGGGCGGCGGTGTCCGCCACCACTACTGCCACCGCCTCTCCCTCAAAGCGCACCCTTGGGCTGCCAAGCCACGGCCGGGCCATCGCAGGATGGGCGGGGACGAGCGGCGGGCAGGGCTCCCTGAGGGGATGGGAACGCTCCGCGGACCCCAGGGCCGGACCATCGAAGGCCGCAATCACCCCCGGAGCACCCAGGGCAGCCGACAGGTCCACCTCCACCATGGCATGGGCCTGGCGAGAACGTGCATAACAGACCCAGGCTGATTCCCCCAGGGCGATGTCTGCGGCATATCGGGACCCGCCGAGCGCCCTGCGCATATCCTCCTCGGCCGGAGTTGCACCAGAGCGGGGCCGCTGCAAACTCACCCCTTTTGTCGCGTGGGCGAAGTGCTCTTACTGGGTGCTGGGATCACGACGTAGGCCCGGCTGCCCTTGGGAACCAACCCGTAGCGGGAGCGGGCGAGGTGACCCACATATCGGGGTTGGCTCAACTTGGCGGCCTCGGACCGAAGGGCTGCGTTCTGTCGCTGGATGCTGCGGAGCTGGGCCGACAGCGCCGAAATCTGGTGGCGCTGGGCCATCCAGGTCGACAGGGGGAAGGAACCCACGAGCAACATTGCTGCCAGCACCGCCGAGGCGAGCAGTGCCAGCGGCATCCTCCGCACGCCCTAGGCCCTCCTTCGCCTCAGCGCCGAAGCGCCGCGAAAGGCCGCCGAATCGCCCAACTCCTCCTCTATGCGCAACAGCCTGTTGTACTTGGCAACCCGTTCCGAACGAGCAGGCGCTCCGGTTTTGATCTGGCCGGCGTTGGTTGCAACGGCAAGATCTGCGATGGTGGCGTCCTCGGTCTCCCCGGAGCGATGCGACACCACCACACCGTAGCCCGCGCGCAACGCCATCTCCATTGTCTCCAAAGTTTCGGTGAGCGTGCCGATCTGGTTCAGCTTGACCAACAGGGCGGTACCAATGGAGGCCTCGATGCCACGGCTCAGCCGCTGTGGATTGGTAACGAACAGGTCGTCCCCGACCACCTGCACCCTGGTGCCGATCGCCTCGGTGAGGGCGGCCCAGCCATCCCAGTCCTCCTCGGCCATGGCGTCCTCGATGGAGACCACTTCGGGGTTGTTGTCGCACAGCTCGGCCCAGTAGGAGACCATCTCGGACGAGGAAAGGCTGCGGCCCTCACCGGCCAACACGTATTTCCCATCCCGCCACAGCTCGGTCACCGCTGGATCCAAAGCAATGGCTATGTCTCTCCCGGGCTCGCGTCCGGTGGCAGAGATTGCCTCACGCAGAAGTTCCAGAGCCTCGGCGCTAGAGGCGATGTTCGGGGCAAATCCGCCCTCATCCCCCACCGCGGTGGACAGGCCTCTTGACCGCAGCACCTTGGCCAGAGCGTGGTAGGTCTCGACGCCCCACCGGAGCGCCTCTCTGTAGGAGGGGGCGCCATGCGGCATGATCATGAACTCCTGGAAGTCCAAGCCGTTGTCGGCGTGCGCCCCCCCGTTCAACACGTTCATCATTGGCACCGGGAGGACGTGGGCGTTGGCCCCGCCGATCCATCGGTAGGGGGGGAGGCCCATCTCCGAAGCCGCCGCCGAGGCAGCAGCCAGGGAAACCCCAAGTATGGCATTTGCACCCAGGCGGGACTTGGAGTCAGTCCCGTCGAGATCGATGAGTGCGGCATCGACGGCCCTTTGGTCCAAGGCGTCGAGGCCCTCCAATGCCGGCCCAATCTCCTCTGTCACCGCCTCGACTGCCCCGAGGACCCCCTTGCCACCGAAGCGCTCGCCGCCATCGCGTCGCTCTACTGCTTCGAATGAACCCGTCGAGGCCCCCGAGGGCACTATCGCTCTCCCAAAGGCTTCGCTGTCGAGGAGCACCTCGACTTCGATCGTGGGGTTCCCGCGGGAGTCCAGTACTTCCCGGGCGCCGATCCGCTGGATACCGCTCATGCGGGCAATCTCCTGTCTCTAGAACGGCCCAAAATAGCGGCACCAGGCACTCATGGCTGGCCCTGCGGTGCCTCTACCTCCTCTTGCCGCCACCTATCCCGCCGTTGGGTTGCAGCGGAGCGCAGGGCGGCCTCAGCATCCACGCCCATCTTCGAGGCCAACTCGGAGACCGCGAAGAGCAACTCCCCGACCACCCAATCCTCGGGGGACTCGTCGATGCTGGAGGCCCTGCGGCGCAGTTGTTGGGCATATGCAAGGGCCGGAAGGGAACTCGGAATGCCATCAAGGCGGCTAGACCGCCCCTTTTCGGCCTTCTTGCGCTCCTCCCAGGTCGCCATGACGGCGTCTGCGTCCTCGGCTTCCTCGTCGCCAAAGACGTGGGGGTGGCGTGAATAGAGCTTGTCGTGAACGCCCCGGGCCACGTCGGCAAGGCTGAAGAGACCCTCCTCCTGAGCCAGGACGGAATGGAAGACCACCTGGTAGAGAAGGTCGCCCAACTCCTCTCGCAGGTCCTCGGCCGATCCAGCCAAAAGCGACAGGTCCTGTCCCTGCTCCCCATATGGATCAGAGGAACTCTCCAGGGCATCTTGCAGTGCAACTATGGCATCCAGGGCCTCGAATGCCTCCTCCCGCAGATAACGGGCCAGGGAGCCGTGGCTCTGCTCGGCATCCCAGGGACAGCGGCGGCGCAACGTAACGGCCAGGTCCTCCAGGCGCAGAACCTCTGCCGCCGAGGAGGAGGCAAACTCCGGTACCCAAATCGAGGTCAGGTGGTCGGGTTCGAAGCCTCGATCCAGGTCGTCCCATCCCAGTTCGAAACATCTCTCCTGGGCCGTGCCAAGCCCCTGCAGAACCGTGACGGCCCGGGAAGGCGCATCCTCGACCGCCAGCTTGATACCAGAAAGAATCTCTCGTGACCAGCACTGCGCCACCAGAAGCGGACCGCTCTGGCCGGCCGCCTGGGACGTAAAGCGCTCGCCATCGATCAACCGGACCGACGCCGCAAGGGGATCGACCCCAAGCCTGATCCAGACCAGGTCCAAAAAGGATGTGGCTGGGTGGACCACCACTTCCACATCGCTCCGCTCGACCAGCAGCTCCACGGTTCTCTCTGCCACCGATGGCGACCCGGGCACCGCGTAAACGACATGGCGGTGCAACATGGCCGCATCGACCAGCTCGCCCACTATGGATACATAGACCCTTGTTACGTCCTGGGCGGCCTGGTAGAGGTAGTCAAAGCTCTGCAGCCCGCCATAGGGGGCTGCTGCTGGGTGCCGGTGTGTGCGCAGGAACGCCGCCTTGGAGGAGCCCAAAAGGTCGGCCGCCTCCTTCCCGGTGAGCTCGGGCCCGGCCGGTCCGAGACCAACCACGTCGATGCGCGGGCGCCCTTTGAGGCTCAAGGTTTGACTCAGCCGCTCTTGGAGGAAGAAGGTGCGGCTCCCGCCGTCGGCGAGAGTGAGGATGTCTTCGATGCCCCAGAACCGGGCGCCTTGTAGAGGGCCGATGCGGGGGGACCCGATGGTGCCACGATGGTCCTGTTGCCAGACACCGTCGCCACCCGGCCATAAAGCGGATTCACCACCAGCTTGGCGTTATTCATGAGCGACGTCATGAGCTTGCCAAAAGCGGGTCCCGCCTTGGACAGCAGCTGCGACTCGGCGAGCAGCGTCGAGGAGGCGAAGCTCTGCTCGCCCTTCGAGGTGACCTGCACAAGTCCGAAGCTACCGGTGCCCAAGGAGATGGGCGTGCTCACCTGGTGTGGGGCAAGCTTGAATATCTGCGACGCTATCGAGGAGCCAAGCTGGGCCGAGTACTGGCTTTGAACGCCACAACCCAGCACACCGCTCTTGGCCCCCTGCACCTTTGCGACGCCTGCCGCAGAAGCCAAAGGGGCGCCAGCCAGGATCGCGGACCTGACTGCGGAGGCCTCGGCGCTGGTCTGGGTGACCACAAAGGAGCTGCAGACCCGCACAAAGGCCGACCTGTGGCTGTCGTAGTATTTGCGGAGCGAGGCGTTGGTGATCTTCACGCCCCCAACCGATGCCTCAAGTGCCCCGATAGCCGCATACTGGTTCACCAGCTGGTTTCGGTAGGAGGAGGGGAGGCTGGAGAAGGTCTGGATCCCGCCGACGCTCTGCTGCGCCGCCACCTTGGCGGCCTGGGTCTCGGCGGGGGTGGCGCTTACATGCCTCCGGGCCAGTTCCTGGTCGATCAGGGCGAAAGAGACCTCCTGGAACAGCACCTGGGCGGCAAAGGTTGAGCTGAAGGTGCCCGGACCCTTTCCATGCACGGGTTGGGATCCAGCAAAGTGCGCCGCATACGCGGAGTTGGATGCAATGGCTTTGAGGTCGGAGTTCAGGCTCGCCTGGGAGACCACGGCTCCGTTCACCTTTGCTGCATAAGGGCTGAAATTGCACGCCGACGCCCCCAGGGACGTGGCGGCCAGAACGGCTACTGCCGGCATCATGCGTCGCACGAATAGACGACCCTAGCCGACGCTGGCGCCGGGGGGGCGGATGGCTGGAGGCTGTAGCGCCTCCAGGAGTTCCCTGCACCACGACGCGACGTCCGCCCCGTCGGGCACCGACACCACCAGCTGGGCTGTGTCGGCTTTGTAGGTTGCCCCCGTGTAGAGCCGGTTCAGCCTCACTTGGATGCTGGCAGGCAGCACCAGGGGGGAGATCCTGGCGTTGAGTTTCCCGAGCGCGCTGCGAGTCACGGCCAGTTCTGCGATCCCGCCCGCCACGCACTGGGCCCGCAGGCGCGCCACCTCCAACAGCCGCTGCGCCTGCTTGGGAGGACTCCCGAAACGGTCGCGCCACTCCTCGGCAATATCGTCAACCTCCTCCTGGGAGCGCACCTTCGCGAGCCGGCGGTAGGCCTCGAGTCGGAGGTCCTCCCGCTGCACGTACTCGAGCGGCAGGAATGCCTCGAGCGGCAAATCGAGACGGACCTCAGCGGGTGGGGAGGCAACCTCCCCCTTGGTCTCCGCTATGGCTTCGTTGACCATCCTCACATACAGGTCGTAGCCGACCGCTGCTATGTGGCCCGACTGATCCGGTCCCAAGAGGTTTCCCGCTCCCCTGATCTCCAGGTCGCGCATGGCGATCTTGAAACCAGAGCCCAGTTCGGTGTGCTCGCCTATGGTCCGCAGGCGTTCGTAGGCCTCCTCGGAGAGCCTGCGCTCGGGGGGGTAGAAGAGGTATGCATAGGCCCTGGATCCACCGCGGCCCACCCGGCCTCGCAGCTGGTGGAGCTGGCCAAGCCCAAGCGCGTCGGCCCGGTCCACCACCAGGGTGTTCACCGTCGGCATGTCGATGCCCGACTCGATGATCGTGGTGCAGACCAAGACGTCGAAATCGCCCTGCCAGAACCTCAGCACGATCTCTTCGAGGCTTCCCTCGTCCATCTGGCCATGCGCAACGGCCACCCTCGCCTCCGGGACGAGCTGGGCCAGGTGCGCGGCTACCTGTTCGATGTCCGCTATCCGGTTGTGGACAAAAAAGACCTGCCCCTCCCGCAGCAACTCCCGCCTGATCGCCTCTATGACGGCACGCTCGTCGTACTCGCCCACATAGGTGAGAATCGGCATGCGCTCAGCGGGGGGAGTCTCCAACAACGTGAGATCCCTTATCCCGGTGAGGCTCATCTCCAGGGTGCGAGGGATCGGCGTTGCGGTGAGGGTGAGCACGTCCACGCCGGTACTCAGCGCCTTGATCGCCTCTTTGTGAGTGACCCCGAAACGCTGCTCCTCGTCCACCACCAACAGCCCAAGCCGCTTGAAGGAGATGTCGCCCGAAAGAAGCCGGTGAGTCCCTATGACAACATCCACCGAACCGTCGGCCACCCCCGCAGCGACCAAACGGGCCTGGGACGGGCTCAAGAACCGGGACAGCACCTCCACCCGCACCGGATAGCCCGCAAAACGCTCGGAAAAGGTCTGGAAGTGCTGCTGGGCAAGCAGGGTGGTGGGGACAAGGACGGCCGCCTGGAGACCATCCTGAACCGCTTTGAACACGGCCCTCACGGCCACCTCGGTCTTGCCGAAGCCGACGTCACCGCAGATCAGGCGGTCCATGGGGTGATCCTGCTCCATGTCGGCCTTGACCTCTGTGATCGCCTTGAGCTGATCGGTTGTCTCGACAAAGGGAAAGGCGTCCTCCAACTCGGCCTGCCACGGCGTGTCGGGCGCATAGGCATGGCCGGCCGTGCTGTGGCGCTCCCTGTAGAGCCGCACGAGTTCCTCGGCGACCTTGCCGACGGCGGATCGGACCTTGGCCTTGGCCCGGGCAAAGTCCGATCCGCCCATTCTGTGCAGCGACGGAGTCTCTCCCCCGGTGTAGGGGGTTATGGCATCGATCTGGTCCGAGGGGACATAAAGCTTGTCGTCACCGCGGTAGGAGATGAGGAGGTAATCGCGCTCCGAGCCGCCAATCGACCGCTTCACCATCCCTTCGAAACGGCCCACGCCGTGGACGTAGTGCACCACGTAGTCGCCGGCCGAAAGGGAGTCGAAGAAGCCCTCGGCGGCCCTCACCCTGGGACTGGCGCGCCGGTGAGCGCGGCGGCGGCCGGTGACATCCCCCTCGGCCAAGAGTGCGAGCTTGGAGTCGGGGAGCACGAATCCCCTCTCCAGGGGTTGGATCACCACCGAGACACCGGCCTTGGTGGTGATCTTGTCGGCCTCGGTCCGCTCAATCAGGACGCCTTCGGATTCCAGGGAAGCCGCCATACGCTGGGCACTGCCCGAACCGTCTGCACACAGGACAACCCGGTAGCCCTGTGAGCCAAGCGACCCGAGGCGCCTGGCGAGCGTGGCGGGATCAGAAAGGGTCCCTCCCCAGCCGTTCGCAGAGATTGTCGGAGTGGAGGGAGCCTCGGCAACCGACACCATAGAAAGTACGGGGCAACTCGCCTTGGCGAGCATCCTGTCGTATCCGAGGTGCAGCTGCTCCAGCTTGTCGCCGTCGCCAACTCCCCAGGTTGCGGCCAGGGATGATGCAAGGGAGGCCTCCTCGGCCACCAAATCTGACACCCTGTCCCTGAATCGGCGAGGTTCTACCAACACCACCTGCCCGTCATCACCGAACAGGTCCCCGACCAGCAGTTCCTCCCCTGCCACCCAGGGGAGCCACGACTCCATGCCGTCGAATACAAGGCCCTCTGCCAACCGCTCCCACTGCTCCGATCCCCAGGGCTGGGTCCCTACCAACCCCGAGGCGGCCTCCCTGACGCCTTGGTTGGGAAGCAACTCCCTGCAGCCGAAGATCTCGACTCCCGCCAACTCGTTACGGGAGCGCTGGTCGGAGGGATCGAATGTCGTGATCCGATCCACCTCGTCCCCCCAGAAATCGACCCGCACCGGCGCGTGGGAAGCCGCTGGGAACACATCGACAATGCTGCCCCTAAGGGCCACCTCGCCTCGGTGCTCCACCTGATATTCGCGGCGATAGCCCTCGGCAACCAGCCGTTCGACCAACTCCTGGGGTGAACAATGGCTGCCCTTTTTCACCGCTACGGGGCTGCGCAGCTGCGAGCCGGGGCTGAGCCGCTGAATCAAAGCCTTGGCCGGTGCGACAACCACCAAGGGGCGTTCTGGGTTGGCCTGGGTGATCCTCCAGAGCGTCTCCAGCCGCTTGCCCATTGTCTCAACGGCCGGGCTGACTCTTTCGAAGGGGAGGGTCTCCCAAGCCGGGAACAGCTCGACCTTCTCGGGACCCAAAAAGGCCGCCAGATCGGCCTCCACCCGCTCTGCTTCGGCCAGGGTGGGGACGGCCACCAAAATCTTGTGCTGCTCCCAGCGATGCACCAGGCCGGCTATGACGAAGGCCCGGGCGGCCTCCCCGACCGCCAGCACTGCATTGCGGCGACCGGCGATCTCCGGAAGCGCCGGCTGGTCGCGAAGCAGGGGTAGCAAGGGGCTCAGAGTCACCCCACAAGGCTACCCAGCCGGAGGTGGAGCGAACGTGGCCTCGTCCTCAGGAGGCCTCTGCCAACACCCGAGCCGCATGCCCCTCGGCCCTCACGTTGTACCACGCTCGCTCGATTTTGCCGTCTGGGCCAACGAGGAAGGTGGAACGGATGATCCCGAAGTACTTCTTGCCGTAGCGGTTCTTCTCGCCCCAGGTGCCGTAGGCCTCGGCTACCTGGTGATCGGGATC
>JAKAOS010000096.1 GCA_021823165.1 Actinomycetes bacterium
CCCGCCCCTTGTGGAGCAGGAGACGCTTCGACAGGGGGTTCTGTTGCCATAGGGTTGCAGGGCAATGCTAGGGGCAGGTTGCCTGCAGCGGGAAAGGGGCGTCGTGATAAAGAGGCTTCTCGTGGCCAACCGGGGCGAGATCGCTCTTCGAGTCATGCGCAGCGCTTCGGAGATGGGCATTGGCACCGTTGCCGTCTATGCGGCGGGCGAAGAATCCTCGATGTGGGCCAGGGCCGCCGACCAGGCGATCGCCCTCGAGGGCACCAGGGCCGCCGACACCTACCTCTCAGCCGCGGCTCTATTGGATGCAGCAGAGCGCTCCGGGGCTGATGCCATCCACCCCGGATACGGCTTTTTGTCCGAGAGTGCAGCCTTTGCCCGCGCAGTGCAACAAGCCGGCCTCACCTGGATAGGCCCGCCCCCCGAGGCCATCGAGTTGATGGGGGACAAGCTGTCGGCGCGACGAGCCGCCGAGGAGGCCGGGGTGGCGGGAGTCCCAGGCACCCACCGGCCCTGCCAGGATCCCGCAGAGATAGCCGCATTCGGCGAGGAGCACGGGTGGCCGGTGGCAATCAAGGCCTCTGCCGGGGGTGGCGGGCGCGGAATGCGCGTGGTTCACTCAGCCGATGAGGCCGAAGCCAGCCTCGACTCGGCCCGGCGGGAGGCGGAGGGAGCCTTCGGCAATCCCGACTGCTACCTGGAGCGCTATCTCCAGAGGCCCCGCCACGTCGAGGTCCAGCTGCTCGGGGACCACTACGGCAATGTGGTGTGGATTCTGGACCGGGACTGCTCGGCTCAGCGACGCCACCAAAAGCTCCTGGAGGAATGCCCGGCACCGGGCATCCCGTCCGAGGTGCGCAAGGCCATGGGCGAGGCAGCGGTCGCAGTCGGAAGGGCCTGTGGCTACCGCAACGCCGGCACCGTGGAGTTCCTCTACTCCGAGGACGAGTTCTACTTCTTGGAGATGAACACCCGTTTGCAGGTGGAACACCCCGTAACCGAGGTGGTCTCGGGACTTGACCTGGTTGAATGGCAACTCCGGGTAGCCCAGGGGGAACGCCTGGGCTTCAGCCAAGATGACATCACGGCACATGGTCATGCCATAGAAGTGCGCATCAACGCCGAGGACCCCTCCGCCGGCCGTTTCCTTCCCCATCCGGGCAAGCTCGCCCGCTTCGAGCGGCCTGATGGTCCCTGGGTCCGCACCGATGCCGGCTACTGCTCAAGCGATCAAATATCCCCCCACTTTGACAACCTGGTGGCAAAGATCATCGTCTGGGCGCCCGACCGCACGGCCGCCATCGCCAGGATGCAGAGGGCCCTTTCGGAAACCCTTGTCGAAGGCATCCCGACCACGATCCCGGCCCACAAAGCAATCCTGGCCCATCGGGACTTCCAAGCGATTGCCCACCACACCAAATGGGTGGAGGACACCTTGGACCTCTCCCACCTCCAAGGCTCCCAGATCCCCGCGCAGCACCCAGAGGGACTCGTCGAGCGAACCATCGAGGCGGAGGTGAACGGGCGCCCCTACCAGGTGCGGATGTGGCTCCCCGAACAGGAGTTGGCAAACTCCCCAAGAACCTCACGTGCCCCCAAGCAAGCGTCGCAACAGGTGGCTCCCGGGGGGAGGGCCCAGGTGACCGTGCCGATGCAGGGCACCGTGGTAAAGGTCATGGTGCAGCAGGGAGACACGATTGAGGCGGGCCAGACAATCTGCATACTTGAGGCCATGAAGATGGAGAATGCTGTTGTGGCGGAGGCGGGAGGCACCATCACCGAACTGAACGTGTCTCCCGGAGCCTCCGTTGCCCCCGGCGACACCATCGCAGTGATCGAGCCGGGGGCCTGATCGGCCATGAACCTCCCGACGGCTTCCAACAACGCCGAGGCACGCGCCAAAGACGCCGTGGCAGCGCTGCTACATGACTCAGCCCCGAGGCTGGAAGACCTCTCCCATCGCATACATGGGACACCGGAGTTGGCCTTCCAGGAGCATTCCGCGGCCGCCTGGGTGGCCGAGGAGGCCGAGCGGGCCGGGCTCAGGGTGCAGTCCGGTGTGGCGGGCCTCCCTACCGCTTTGCGCGCCACTGCAGGCAGTGGCGACCTCACCATCGGGATCTGCGCGGAGTATGACGCACTCCCCGGCATAGGGCACGCGTGCGGTCACAACGTGATAGCGGCGGCTGCGGTCGGGGCAGCTGCGGCCCTGGCGGCGGTGGCCGATGACCTGGGGATCACGGTGGTGCTCCTAGGGACGCCGGCGGAGGAAAACGGGGGCGGGAAGATAATCATGCTGGAGCGGGGCGCCTTCGATGGCCTGCAGGCAGCAATGATGATCCATCCCGCAGCACACGAGGCGGCCCAGATGCGGCCCTTGGCCGTCTCACACTTCGACGCCTTCTACCACGGCAAGAGTTCCCACGCCTCCATGCACCCCGAGGAGGGGATCAATGCCTCCGACGCCATGGTGGTGGCTCAGGTGGCCATATCCCTGGCCCGCCAGCAGCTGCGCCAGGGGGAGCAGGTGCATGGCATAGTCACCAAGGGAGGTGACGCGGGGAACATCATCCCAGCTGAAACCTCGGGGACATTTTTCGCCAGGGCCGAGACCCTGGAGCAACTCCAGGCATTCCTTCCCCGCATCCATGCCTGCTTCGAAGCCGGCGCCACGGCGACCGGGGCGGCGCTCGAGATTGCCGAGCGCTCTTCCCCCTACAGCGAACTCAGAGCCGATGCGGCCCTGACCGACGCCTATGCCGCCAACGCGTCCGCCCTTGGGCGCCACCCCCTTGCGAGGGGACAGGAGCAGCCCGGAGGCTCCACAGACATGGGCAATGTCTCTCTGGCCATCCCATCGATACACCCCATGGTCTCCATCGACTCGCTGCCGGCGGTCAACCACCAGCCCGAGTTCGCCGCCGCCGCAGCGTCACCCGCAGCCGACAAAGCTCTCGTGGAGGGCGCCATCGCCATGGCGTGGACCGCGGTGGATGCCGCCCTGAAGCCCGAGTTGCGAAAGCGCCTCACCCAGTCGGCCTACGCGGCGAAGGGGCCACCCCAGGGCTGAAGCTCATGGCTGGCCCTTTGGGTGGCCCCCAACGGCCAGGCTCAGACGGCCGCCGGCGCCTCTTTCGGATGAGGCATGCACAACTCGTCATACTCCGCGATCACGATCTCACCCGCGTCTGCACCGCAGGCCGGACAGGCCGGGTCCCGGTGCACCCTGAAGGTCCGGAACGTGGTCTCCAAAGCGTCGTAAGCGAGCAGCCGTCCCGCAAGCGTCTCGCCGAGGCCGAGGATGATCTTGATTGCCTCCATCGCCTGGAGCGAGCCCACGATTCCGGGCAGCACCCCCAGCACACCTGCCTCGGCACAGGACGGAGCCAGTTCCGCGGGCGGGGGTTCGGGTACGAAGCAGCGGTAGCAGGGGCCTTCGTAGGGGGCGAACACGGTGACCTGGCCCTCGAAACGGAAGATCGAGCCATGCACTACCGGCACCTTGGCCAAAAGCGCCGCATCGTTGAGCAGATAGCGCGTCGGGAAGTTGTCGGTGCCGTCGACAACTACGTCGTAGTCGCTTATGACATCCATGACGTTGGCCGCCCCGAGCCGCAGGTCATGGGTGATCACCTTCACGTCGGGATTGAGCAGGCTGAGGGTCTTTTTGGCCGACTCGACCTTGCGGTCACCGATGCGGTCCATGTTGTGGAGCACCTGACGCTGGAGGTTGGAAGCATCCACCACGTCCATGTCGACTATCCCAAGGGTGCCAACTCCTGCGGCAGCGAGGTAGAGGGCCGCAGGGGAACCCAGACCACCTGCCCCCAGGAGTAGTACCTTTGCATCAAGCAGCTTCTGCTGGCCGGCATCGCCGACCTCGGGCAGGAGGAGGTGGCGCTGATAGCGGTTCCTCTGGTCCGGCGTGAGGGTGCGCGGGGTCACCCAGGGGCGGCCTTCGTCCTTCCAGCGATTGAAGCCCCCCGCAAGGGAAACTGCGTCCAGGTAGCCCAGTTCGGCAAGCGTCTTCACCGCAAGTGCGGACCGGGCTCCCCCGGCGCAGTAGACGACGAGAGGCACGTCTTTGTCGGGGAGCCGTCCCTCGATCTGCACCTCGAGATTTCCCCGAGCGATGTGTACCGCTCCGGGAATGGTTCCCTGTTGGAACTCGTCGGGCTCCCGCACGTCCAAGAAGGTCGCCCCGCCGAGGCGCGCCTCGGCTTCGGGCCCGTCGACCTCGACAATTTCCGCCTTGGCCTTGGCCAACAGCTCCCTGAAGCTAGGCATCCGCCCCTCCTCGCCGCCGAAGTTCCCGCCCCCTGCGGGCCCGGCATGACAGTAAAACCTTACCAATTCGGTCGGCATTCCCGTCACCGACCCCGCAACTCCCGCCAACCACCTCAAGGCGGCCTGCTCTTCCGCCGACGAAAGGGGCACAAGCGGGCCAACAGCCACCCGTGCAGCTCCAGGGAGGGACGTTGAAAGCGCACATCAGGCCCATCGGAGTGGCCCTGGCGGCCACCGCGTGCGCGCTGGCACTCGCCGTATTCCCAACAGCTGCGGCGTCGCCCAACACAACTTCTGGGGGCCCTAGGCCACTCCTCACAACCACCCACCCCTCCCCCGTCGCAAGGGGCCTAATGACATACCTCCTGCGGCGACCTTCCCCCCAGGTTGCAAAAGGCCCCGCGATGCATGGGGCGGCGGTCCAGACGGGAAGCGGTGCGACCCAGAGCATCCAGACCTACCCAGGCGTTGCGATCACCGCCGCTTCGACCATAGCCACCTCCGCCATCAACTACGTGCCCGGGGATACCAACGGCACGGCAGGAGGCGGGTATGTGGCAGTGGCGGGAAATGACAGCCTCTCCTATGCACCTGAGGGCAATACCTCGGCTCTCAGCACCGTGTCCCTGGCCGCCCTGATGGGGGCCTATGGGGATGTGAGGATCACCTATGACCCTTCGAGGGGCGGTTGGTGGCTGGCTTCGGCCATGGGGGCCAATCCTGGCTCTGTCTCCTCCGGCGCAGAATCATCCACCCTGCTCGCCAGCGCCCAATCGCTACAGGGGCCGTGGAACGTCTTTGTCATAGCCGACAACTCGGCCACCAATGGAGCGGTGTCGGTCAACGACCAGCCGAAACTGGGGATGGACGGCAACTACCTGGCGCTGAGTTGGCAGAACTACGCATCCCCCAGCGGAGGAGAGATCTCCGAAGAGATAGCGGTGCTTCCCAAGTGGCAGGTGGAGACCGCCAACCCCCCTTCTGCATTGTCGGTGACCATTGCCAACTTCTCGGCCCTGTCGCCGGCCAACAACCCTGCCGCCCCCACCATCGCTTCCTCTGGGTCCAGCATCTACGCGGTGTATGCGACCGGAGCCGTGCCGATCACGACGGTGGGTTCCTCGGTGTCCTTCGGGCAGTTCATAGCCTTCTCCGGCTCTGGTGCAAATGCGGCCGGCGAGGACCCCACGCTGGTGGGAACCGTCGCCGGCGAGATGGCTCAACCGCCGGTGCCTGCCAACGGCGCAGAGCAGCATTACCCCTTGAGCACCAACGACACCCGTCCGCTCGACGCCCTGTTGCATAACGGCATCATCTGGTGGTCATCCAACATGGGATGCAACTTCTCTGGGACACTGCAGGCTTGCGTGGCGATCCAAAGCGCCATCATCCAGGGCTCCACGCAAGCTCCAAACCTGTCTCTGGCCAGCCCCGATCTGTTGGGATCGCCAACCACCTCCACCGCGTATGGCTCCATAGCCTTCGACTCGGGGGGGAACCTCGTGGTGGCGGCTTCCCAAAGCTCCCCAGTCGAGTACCCCTCCGCCGTGGCGGCCGTCATTCCCCACGGCCAGCCGGGCCTGGCCATAGAACCACAGGTGGTGGGCCCGGGATCGGGCACCTACACCGGGTCGGTCAACGCTCCCGGCTACTCCGGGGGCCGCTGGGGCGACTACTCCGGGGTGGGGGTGGATCCCTCAAATGGCCAGGTGTGGATGGCCACCGAGTCAATGCAGGGGGAGGCAACCGGAGGCACCTACGCCTCCAACCTTGCCCGCCTCTCCTACTCGGTCCCCGCCGCGCCGGCGATCGCATCCATCTCTGCCACACAAGGGCTCCCTGGATCCCACGTGGTGGTCTTGGGCAGCGGGCTGCAGGCCACCCAGGCGGTGTTTTTCGGATCCCGGTCCGCCTCCTTCACCCATATCTCACCCCAGAAACTCCTGGTTACGGTCCCATACGGCCTCTTGGAGGGACCCACAGCCATATCGGTGCTGAGCACCGGCGGACGATCCTCCCCAGTGCCCTTCACCATCTTGCTACCCCCGGCCCTGGTTCAGCTCTCGCCACGGGATGGGAGCACCTCTAACACCGTGATGATTACCGGCACGGATCTGGCAGGCACCGTTGCGGTGCACTTCGGGAGCACCCCAGCCGCCTTCCGCATCCTCTCCTCAACCCAGCTGCGCGCCACGGTCCCCAACCTCGGCACCATCCCCGAGACAGTGCCGGTCACCGTCACCACCCACGCAGGGACCTCGGCTCCTCTCTCCTTCTCCTATCAAGCCCAGGTGCTTTTACCGACAGCTTCGGGCTACTACTTCGTCGGCAAAAGCGGAGATATCACCGGTGCCGGCAGGCCAGGGCAAGCCATCACCCCCGCCTTCCCACTCACCGGCGGCGCAAGGGCCAATGCCGGCTACTGGGTCGTCAGCACCGCCGGCAACGTCTACGGCATCGACGGGGCGGGTTGGTATGGCTCGGCGGCTTCTTTGGGCCTGCACAACGTGGTGGGTATGGCAGCCGCACCCGGGGGGAAGGGCTACTGGCTGTTGACCTCGGCCGGGAACGTTTTGAACTACGGTTCCGCTCCGTGGCTGGGCTCCCCCGCCGCCGCAGGGATCCATGGGCGCTTCGTGGCAATATCCCAGGTCGGGGGCGGATACATAGTGGTGGGGCGTGCTGGCAATGTCTACAACTTTGCAACCCCCTGGCAGGGGGCGGCCATTGGACGCAGACCCATCGTGGCGGCTACGGGAGGTGGAGCTGGTGGCTACTACCTGACAACCTCCTCCGGCAATGTCTATAACTTCGGCGTCCCCTGGCACGGCTCGGCCGCAGCGGCCCCACTGCCCTCGCCAGTCGTGGGAATCGTTGCCGAACAGGGCGGCTACGTCCTTGTGACCTCCGCCGGCAACGCGCTCAACTTCGGTGTCCCCTGGCAGGGGGCGGCACTGCACACGGGGCCGATAGTGGGAGCCTTTTAGGAATCGCTCATCTGTGCATCGGCGGCTACCCCAGACAGAAGGCCCACCTCGGAGCCGTCGCCGCCTGGGCCCAAAGCGACGCCCTATCCGCCAGCTAACCCGCAACCCGATGCTGAATGCACAGTTGGCCGCAGTTCGATCGACGGATCGGAGGACATTGGGCCTGCTGGACTTCCTGGGGTCATAGCCTCCCAAGCCTGCGATGCGGCTGCATCCAGCCCGAGTGTTCGACACCCAGCGGTGCATGCCCAGCAATCCTCAACGTTGCAAACCTGCCGGGGACCACAAACCATTCCGGGGGCTGCTGCGGCTGGATTGAGAAGCTGCTCCTATCTGTTCGGAGGCTGGGCCGCATGGCTTGCAGCCTCGCTGGCGGTGAGCCACGGGTTGCTCACAACCCGCCTGTCAATCCGGGGCTCCACAGACAACGAGAGACTCTTCCCGCGCTGCCTGAAAGAACTCCAGCAACGACTCTTCTGGCAAACGGGAAGCCTCGATGGCCATGACTGCTGTGCCTGCGAAAGCCATGAAGTGCTCCCCTGCCAGCCGCCATGTATATAAGACCCGGCCATTTTCACCAATCGGCTCCGGCTGAGCCTTACGGCGGAGACAGAATAGTCCGATCTCTAACGATTGGAGAGCAACCAGGCGAAGGGGGCGAGGTGGCGGTCGTCTCGGGCCAACAATCGCTCGGGGTGCCACTGGATCCCGAGCATCCCAGGTGCCTCCAACGCCTCCATCACCCCGTCGGGGCTCCATGCCGTTGCCTTGAAAAGCGGGCCTGGGCTGCCCACCGCCTGGTGGTGAAGGGAGTTGACCCCTGATGCACCCCCCAGCGCGTGGCTCGCCGCAGAGCCGGGATCGGCGACGATCCCATGCACCTCCTCGGTCTCCTTTTCCTCCTGAAGATGACCCTGGTAGCCGGCGGCGGGCAGGTCCCCGATCAGGTCGCCACCAAAGGCGGCCGCCATGAGCTGCATCCCCCTGCAAATGCCGAGGACCGCCTTGCCTGAAGCATGCATGGCACGGGTCACTTCGATCTCGATGGTGTCGCGGTCGACATCTACATCCTTTTCGCCCTGGCCCCGGGGGAGCCCATAGGCGAAGGGATCCACGTCGTTGCCCCCGGTAAGCATCAAGAGGTCACACGCCATGGCCGCCTCCTGCGTTCGGCTCGCATCGCTTCCCGGGCCAGCCGTAAGGACAACCGGCTGGGCGCCCAGAGCCACCAGCCCATCGACATACCCGCGATGCACCGAGTACCGGTCAGACGGAAGGCGCCCGATCATCACCGCCACTAACGGTGCTTGTCTCATCCCCTGTTTCTACACGCCCAACATGATGCTTTGTGCCACATAACGACTACATCTTCGGGGTGCGACAGGGGCGAACTTGGTGCTGCACATCCACCCCTCTCCCGAAGCGGCTTCGACATGTACCAGGTGGGCCGCCTTGTGGAGCGGTGGGCGACAAGGTCGCAATCCACCTGGTGCACCCGGGGGAGCCATGAGCGGCCACATAAAGCTGATTGGTGGCCACTTTTTCGA
>JAKAOS010000097.1 GCA_021823165.1 Actinomycetes bacterium
CCCGAGGCAGCCGGTGGTGGCGATGAGGCCCTCGTGGTAACGCTCGAGCAGCTCCCAGTCCAGCCGTGGCTTGTAGTAGTAGCCCTCCAGGTAGGCAGCGGAGGAGAGCTTCATGAGGTTGCGATACCCCTGGGAGGTCTCCGCCAGGAGGATCAGGTGGTAATAGAGCTTCTCTCCTCCCTCTGAGTCCCCTCCCGTGTCATCGACGCGACCCCGTCGGACCGGGCGCTCATGGCGGCTCTCGGCTGCCATGTAGGCCTCGGTCCCGATGATGGGGTTGATGCCCTCGGCCCGGCAGGCCTTGTAGAAGTCCAGGACCCCATACATGTTGCCATGGTCTGTGATCCCCAGCGCCCTCTGGCCGTCGGCCGCCGCGGCCTTCACGAGATCTCCGATTCGGGCGGCCCCGTCCAGCATCGAGAACTCGGTATGAGTGTGAAGGTGGCAGAACGATCCCTTGTCGCCAGTGGGTGCCACGATCCTCCCGGTCTCCTCCGGTCGTGCCCTCGAGAGGGCCTAAAAGACTCTCGCAGCTTAGCCCTGGGCGGCCTCGGCCAGGAGAGCCACCACGACGGAAAACCTCACTGGGAGCCGATGCCGCCGCCGGTCATGGTCCTCTGGCAACAACCGTTGCCAGAGGGCTCAACCAAGCGGCTTTCGCCCCATGAAGCCAGCAAAGTGCTCCCACTCACTGGCGGTGCTGGGCACTTCTACCTCGGATCCGAATGGGTTTCCCGGACCCATTGCGTTGCGATACTCGGGCTTCAGCATTGCCCGAGCCGCCTCCAGGGCCGGCTTGGCCAACGAGGGATCCAACACCGACTCTCCTCCGGTCGCCACGGCGAGATCCCAGGCATGCGCGGCCAGTTCCGCCAGGTACATGTTGACAAGCATCGCCCCGTCGTAGGTCTCTCCCCAGGGCATGGGCACCGTTGCGGACAAACTGGCCTCGTCCGCCCAAGCGGCCATCGCATCGATCCTGGCTTTCTCCAACTCTCCCGCTGCGTCCTTTAGATCCACGTGTTCGAACCCATCGTTGGTGGGCGCCTCGCCGCGGCCGAGGGCGGCAGCCCTCCAGGCTGCACCCACCATGTGGTCGATCAAAGACGCCACATCGAAGTCGTGGCATGGGGTGGGATTCGAGACTTGGTCAGCTCTGACCTGGTGCAGCACGCCAACTGCATTGCTATAGCTGGCCACAAGCTCGTCTCTGGCATCGGATCGGGACATCTGGGCTCCTTTGGACTGGCTGGGCACAGCTTGGCATGCAAAAGTGGCCACCTTCTGTCCTGTTTTTGGGCTAGGTTTGATTTGTGCGCGCCGATCGGCTCGTGGCCATCGTCCTCCTGCTTCAGGTACACGGCCAGATGACCGCGGCCAGCCTCGCCGAGCAGCTGGAGGCCTCCGAGCGGACGGTGCGCAGGGACTTAGAGGCGCTATGTGTCGCCGGCGTCCCCCTCTACTCACAGCGGGGACGGGGTGGCGGGTGGAGTCTGCTGCAGGGGAACCGGATCGACCTGAGCGGCCTTGTGGCCGAGGAGGCCCAGGCACTCTTTTTGGCCTGCCAGCTGGGCACGGTGTTTTTGGACGACGGGACCCGCCCGGGTCTCGTTGCAGCCAGGCGAAAAATACTCGCCGCATTGCCCGAGCCCTTCAGGGACCAGGTGCAACAAACGGGCGCCTCGGTTCTTGTCGACCAAACGGGTTGGGGAGCCCTGCCCAGTTCCGATACGGCACGGCCCGCGGCTCCCGACGGAACGGCTCACCTCCCGGGGCTGCGAGCCGCAATCGCAGCCGGTGTGCAGATTGAAATCGACTATCAGGCTCGTGGAGCTGAGATGCAAACGCGCAGGGCGCATCCTCTGGGCCTGATCTGCAACCGGGGCGTGTGGTACCTGCTGGCGCACACCGACCATGGGCAGCGCACCTTCAGGGTCTCCCGTATTCACGCCATGGTTGCCACAACCGAGCCGGCCGAACGGCCCGGGGACTTCGATCTGGCCCGGGCATGGCACGACGCCAAAGGTGACTTGCGCTCCCAGGCACCCGCTCGCCTTGAGGTTCTGGCATCCATGACGCCAAAGGAGTTCGATCGGCTCCAGGTTTTGCCGGCAGGGTGGCGGCCCATGTCGGAACTGGCCCGCAGCGAGGACGGCTCGGTCACTGCCATGTTCAGCTTCCCCGACGAGCCCAGTGCCACAAGGGCACTCGCTGGGATGGACGTGGTGGTGCTCTCACCCCAATCGGTGCGGGCCGGACTGGCGGCGGTGGGCCAGAGGCTCCTCGACCGACACGCCACGCGTTAGGCCGCGCACCGATGAGGTAGAAACGTGCCGTGTATCTACTCGGCCTGGCCGTCGTCGCAGTTGGGATAGCCGGTGTCCTCTGGAGCCTCTCCAGCGCACTAAGGACGCTGGTGCTCCCAAGGCCGCCAAAACACGGCGTTTTGGAATTGCTCTTCACCTTGGTGCGGGGAGGATTCCGCTTCGCCGCCTCCCACCTAAAGACATATGAAGCCCAAGACTCCCTCTTGTCACTCGAGGAACCCGCCGCTTTGGTCGGGGTCCTCCTCGTTTGGATAACCGCCGCCCTGTTGGGCTTCACGGCGATCCTTGCCCCAGTCGAGGGGATCTCGATCGGGCGCGCCTTCGCCGAGGCCGGCTCGTCGATGTTCACCCTCGGTTTTGTGGGCCCCCACGGCATCGCAGCCACTGCGATCGACTTCTCCGCGGCGGGCACAGGCCTGGTCATCGTGGCCCTTCAGATCGGCTACCTTCCCACCCTCTATGCCGCCTTCAATCGCCGGGAAACCCTGGTGACCATGCTCGAGAGCCGGGCCGGGGCGCCTGCCTGGGGACCGGAGCTATTGGCCCGCCATCAACTGGTGGGGATCATCGACGACCTCCCAGCCTTCTACGCAAGGTGGGAGGAGTGGGCCGCCGATGTCGCAGAGACGCACACGACCTATCCCTCCCTGCTCTATTTGAGGTCCCCCCATCCCCGTTATTCGTGGCTCGTGTCTCTGGTGGCCGTGCTGGACTCCGCCGCTCTCTATCTGGCGCTGTGCCCTTCCAGCGCCCCCAGCCAGGCCCGGCTCTGTTTGCGCATGGGCTTTTCGGCCTTGCGGGCCATTGCCGAGGCGGTCGGCATCCCATTCGATCCCGATCCCTCTCCCTCCGACCCGATCGAACTCCCCAGAGCAGAGTTCGAGGCAGCCTTCGCTCGCCTTGCAGGGATCGGTTTCCCCATAGAAACCGATCCGGCGCACGCGTGGCCGCAGTTTCAGGGCTGGAGGGTCAACTACGAGTCGGTGGCCCAGGACCTCGCAGCGCGCATCATGGCGCCTCCTGCACCCTGGACCGGGCCTCGACCCGGACTCCGGCCCATCCCTCTCCAGCCCACCAGACCCACAGACAGGCGCCCCGGGGATTGATCAGAGGGAAAGATCCACCACCACTCGCCCCCGGGATCCACCCGCCAGCATCCTCTCCAGGACGTCCTCGACCTGTGAAAGACCGATCCGCTCCGTTATCCCGGCCAGGTTGCCGGGACATAGGTCCCCCGCGAGTCGAGACCACAGGGAGGCCCGCTCCGAACGTGAAAGGCCGGCCGAGTCGATCCCCACCAGGGATACTCCCCGAAGGATGAAGGGAAACACGGTCGTCGGCACTTCGGCACCGCCCGCCATGCCACAAGCGGTGACCACTCCCCTCCTCCGGGTGGCCGCCAAAATGGAAGCCAGGACCCCACCACCCACGACGTCCACCGCCGCAGCGAACCGCTCCCGCTCCAGTGCCTTGGGCGGGATATCGGAAAACTGCTCTTTGCCAAGGACCACAGATGCACCCAGGGACTCAAGCCAGGCGGACGCCTTGGGCTTGGAGGTGATCGCAGCCACCTCGTAACCCCTATGGGCAGCCAGGCAGACCGCAATCGATCCGACCCCGCCGGTGGCGCCACTCACCACCAACGTTCCCGACTCCGGCCCGATGCCTCTCTCCTCTATGGCAGAGATGCACATCGCAGCGGTGAGCCCAGCGGTGCCAAGAGACATCGCTTCAAACGCAGTGATGCCGGCAGGCAGGGCCACCGCCCACTCCGAGGGCAGGGAGGCCAACTGCGCACAGCCGCCGTGATGGCTTACCCCCAGGCCCGCCCCGCCGCCTATCACCTCCGTCCCAGGAGGGAAGGCCGGGTCGGAGGATTCGAGCACCGTTCCGGCCAGGTCGATCCCGGGGATCAACCGGTCGACGCGGGCCACCTTCCCCGCGGCGGAGGATGCCAGTGCGTCTTTGTAGTTGAGCCCGCAGTAGCGGACCTCGACCAAAAGCTCAGCGGCCTCCAGGTCGGATCCACGAACTTCCTGAACGCCCCTGGAGAATCCCTCCGGTCCCCGCTGCGCCACAAAAGCCCGGAAGGAACCCTCCCTCCGACTCAGTTCTTCTGGCACTCTTGGCGTTCTATTTCCGCGATGGCCTCCAGCCGGGCTACGTGACGCCCGCCTTCGAACGGCGTGGACAAAAAGACCTCCGCTATCGCCAGGGCATACTCGGCGGCCACCACCCTGGCTCCCAGCGCGCAGACGTTTGCGTCGTTGTGCGAGCGCGCAAGCCGCGCTGTGTACTCATCGGGGCATAGTGCCGCACGCACCCCATGCACCTTGTTTGCCGAGATCTGCTCCCCCTGGCCGCTCCCGCCGAGCACAAAGCCGGACTCCGCCTCGCCAGAGACAACAGCCCGCCCCACCGCAGCGCAGAACTCCGGGTAGCCGACTGGATCTGGAGAATGAGTGCCCAGGTCTAGTACCTCGTGGCCTGCCTTGCGGAGATGACCCGCCAGGGTCTCTTTCAACGCAAAACCTGCATGGTCGGATCCGATCGCAATTTTCACGGCCACATGTCTAGCGCAAAGGAGGCGATGCTGGCACCGATAACCCGCTCAGAGATAGGTGCCGGGTGGACGGTGGCCACTCTCCTGGGGTGCAGGAAGGTGCCGCTGTTCCCGCATCTCCTCCAGTTGCGCACGTGCCGCCATCTGCTGGGCAAAAAGTGTCGCCTGGATGCCGTGGAAGAGTCCTTCGAGCCAGCCGACCAGTTGTGCCTGGGCTACCCTTAGCTCCGCCTCAGACGGCACGGTCTCGCCCTGGAAGGGAAGGGTCAGCCGGGAAAGCTCGTCGGCCAGATCGGGGGAGAGGGTGGTCGCCAGTTCCCGCACGGAGGTTTCGTAGATATCCCGCAGCCTCCCCCTGGAGGCCTCGTCCAGGGGGGCCTGGCGAACCTCTTCGAGAAGCTGTTTGATCATCGAGCCAATGCGCATGACCTTGGATGGCCTCTCGATTGTCTCGCCATCGGGCGGTGTTGCGGCCTGGGGCTGGTCTGCGCCGCCCGCTACAACCACTACTTGGCGAGGATCACCGCTAAAAGAACCGTCGGGAGTCATGCCCCCATTGTTACCGCTTCGCACACCGACCAACCCATGCCCCAGGGCCTCAACCCCCCGTAATCACGCACAACGGCACCCACATTTCGGCAGAGGTCAAAGAACCATGCCTGCACACAAGGGTCAGTTCTCCGGTGTCGGCAGCATCGAAGAAGGCCAGCTGGGCAAAGGGCACCAGGGCCACATCTCCCAGCCGGGCCGAAACCGTCTCCGAAGGCTCTCCGCCCAGCCAGCCCTCCTCAATCATCTGGGCTTTGGTCCTCACCCACGCAATGTCGCCATACTCCTCCTCCAGGCGCTTGGCAAAGCCATCAGTGGCTCCGGGACGAAGATGGAACCAGCGGAAGCGGGCTTCCCCCGAGCAGTAGATCACGTCACTGCCGCAGAGCCCGGAGGGGATGTGCACCACGGCATCTCCAACTTGGACCTGGCCATGGTCTGAGACCACGACCATTGCCGACCCCGCGGGGAGCGATGACCCAATCTCGGACACCAGGCGGTCGGCAAAGGCAAGTTCCGCCTCGTAAAGATCGCCCAAGCCGAACTCATGGGCGACCTTGTCGATCCCGTCGTAGTAGGCGTAGGCAAAGCGATGGCCTTCCCCCAATGCCGCCTGGGCGCGCATCCGAAGGGTGGACGGTGTGCGCCAGCCCCTCATGTCCGCTCCAGACAGGTGGGCGACGGTGAAACCCGTGTTGGCAAACTCTCCCTTGGTCAACGCCGGGATCGGCCGACCCTCAAAGGCGGTGGCGGGCTGGAAAACCTTGGGGGGCACCCGTTGGCGTGCATCCCCGGCTGGCGTAGCCCAGCGCAGGACATTCATCACCTCTCCATCGCCCACCGCGACCCGGTAGCCGACCACTCCATGGCGGGCGGGAGTCATCCCGGTGGTTATGGAGGTGAGGGCAGTCGCGGTGGTAGTAGGGGCGACCGAGGTCACCCTCCCCGCCAACGAGGCGCTCAGACAGGGCGCCACATCGGCCCGCTCCAGAAGCTGATCGTGACCCAGTCCATCCAGCACCATGAGCAGCACCTGGTCGGCCTCGGCCACTGCGGGGGGAAGCCACTGCGGAGCCTCACCCCGCTGGGCGGCAAAGATCGACGGCACCATCGATGCCAGACACGCGCCGGAGTAATCGGGAAGAACGGGGACCGCTTCGGCTTCGCCCACTGTTGGAAGCGTAGCCACAGGTGGCGAGAAAACAACACAGATGGGCGACAGGGTCTGACTCCATGCCCATCGCACCGGATTGAAATCCTTTTTTGGGCGACCGGGGCAAAATGAGCTCTCTGTGCCAACCTTGGAAGGGACAGACCATAATGCCGATTGACTGACCTGGAGGAGGGGGAAAGGGAATTCCCGCAAGGGCCATCACAACCAACCACTCCGCAGGGTTGTGCCACGATGCCATGGTGACACCCGATGCCATGGTGACACCCGATGCCATGGACTCAAACAGCCAACTTGTCGGGTTCTGATGCATCCAGCGGGATCAGCGCAGCGATCCTTTTGGCCGATAACGGCAGTTTCCCACTTTGGAACCAGCGATAGGCCGTGATTGGAGAGATCCCTGGGTCTCTGCTCATTCCGCCGAATAGATGTTCTATTCCATAGCAGCTTATCGCGATCTATTGCTGCCTATGGCCGCAGTAGTTGAATGCCCTCGACCCCGGCCAGTCGCCAAGCAGCCTCAACCGCCCTACGATGGCGCCATGAGGGTTTCCACCCGGGGCGACTATGCCAGCCGGGCCCTGCTTTCCCTCGCTTTGCACCTGAATGAACCAGGCCCCACCTCGGTTCAGCGGCTCGCCGAACGCACGGGCCTCCCCCAGCCTTACCTTGAGCAGATTCTGCTCGCCTGCAAAGGCGCCGGGTTGGTCCGCTCCAAGCGTGGGGTCGGCGGAGGCTACGAACTCGCACGGCACCCATCTGAGATAACCCTCGGCGAAATCGTGGCTGCGGTGGAAGGCCCCATTACGGCGGGCACCTTCGGCCTCCCCCACGAAGACGGGGCTTGTGACCAAGAGGGCCGCTGTGCACTTTTGGCGGTGTGGTCCGAAGTGGGCGAACACATGCGCAGCCACCTGGACACCTTCACCCTTGCCGAGATGATCGCCCGGGCAAGGGTAATCCCCGCGGGGACCGAAGGCCTGACGGTCTGACCAACACATTTGATCAACGCCTTGACCCCAGCGACGGTCCTATGGCATTCGCCACCCTGGCTGTATAGAGGTCCACTTGATCCCCATAGCAAATCCACTGGCTCCCCTGGGGGCAAAGTCGAGGTGGTGGGGCAGTAAAACCCCGGACTTGTGCAAGCCAACCGTGACCGCCCGGTGCTGGGAGCAAGGATTCAGAGGCATCACCCTTTGGCAGCCGAAATGACCATCTGCATCCGGCTCGGGGAGGCGCCTGTGAAGCTACCTGTTCGGTCTGGATGCGTTTCGCGCCGAACGCACCGGTATCGGGACAAGTGCAGGACGACGGCCACCGAGGAATCCATCGCCACCACCCCGGTCGTCCCCGTCGCCGCCCGAGGATCCAGAGGACGCGGCCAGCCAGAAGATCCCCCCGCTCACCAGGAGCAGAAACACCAAAGCCAGCTCGACCATGCCGCCTCCTCGCCCTTGTCCCTACCGCAACGAGTCCGGTTGGACCCAGCCACGGCCACCAAAGGCTGCCCGCAGAGTACCAGGAGTGCTATCCGGGGCCGTTAGTGGGACTACCACAGGTATCGGCAGGCAGCCCCCCTGGCCTTAGCGCCCAGAGCCCCACGCCTGAGGCGAGGTGGCCTCCAGCCACCCCGCTCCGCCTACCAGCCCGGCATCATCACCCAGCGCAGCGACGGCAAGCTCTGCCCCCAGGCTTCGGCCCGACGAAGCAACCTCGAAGATTTCCTCCCGCACGGCATCGGCAAAACCCTCGCTGCGGCCTACCCCGCCGCCCAAGACGACCAACTCGGGTGCAAACAACAAGCAGAGGTTGTGGATGCCCACCGCAACATAGCGGGCCGCGTTCCGCCAGATCTGCTGAGCCTCGCTGCTGCCGGCCCTTGCCAGGCCGGCTACATCTGCAGCGCTCATGCCCAGATTCGACTCACGCCCCCGGGCCTCGATGGCGCTGCCCGAGCCGAGTTCCTCCACCGTGGCGGGCCTGGCTTCCCAGAGCGAGGAGGTCTCTATCACCATGTGGCCAAGCTCTGCAAGAGATCGCCTCCCCCGCACCAGGCGGCGCCGCAGCACGACCCCCGCTCCGACCCCGGTGGAGACGGTCACATAGGCAACGTCCCCATACTCCCGGCCGGCCCCGAACCAGCACTCGCCCACCGTTGCCAGGTCCGCGTCGTTGGCCAAGGAGACG
>JAKAOS010000098.1 GCA_021823165.1 Actinomycetes bacterium
TCTGCGAACTCCTCCTCGGTGCCCGTCGGCACCTCCACCAGCACCTCGTCGTGCACCTGGAGAACGAGCCTGGCCGGCCCCTGGGCCAGCCGACCGTCCAGCTGCACCAGTGCGACCTTGAAAAGGTCCGCAGCCAGCCCCTGGATGCCGGCGTTCATTGCCTGGCGCTCCCCCGCCTGGCGAAGCCGGTAGTTGTTGGATGCCAGTTCGGGGATTGGCCGGCGCCTGCCGAAGGGGGTTTCGGTGTAGCCCCGCTTGCGGGCAAGGTCGACGGTTTGGTCCATGTAGGAACGGACCCTGGGGAAGGCCTCGAAATAGGCTGTGAGCATTGCTTCGGCCTCCTGTATGGGCACCCCCAGGCGGCGGGACAACCCATAGGCCTCCATCCCGTAGGCCAGGCCGTAGGAGACCATCTTGGCCTTGGAGCGCATCTGGGGCGTGACTTGGTCCTCGGGGACCGAAAAGACCCGGGCGGCGGTGGCGGCATGGACGTCGCGTCCCTCGGCGAAGGCCTCCACCAACCCGGGGTCTCCCGAGAGATGTGCAATCACGCGCAGTTCGATCTGGTCGTAGTCCGCCACCAATAGCGAGTAGTCGTCGCTGGGGACAAAGGCGCGCCGGAAGCGCCGTCCGTCCTCGGTGCGGACCGGGATGTTGTGAAGGTTCGGCTGGTCAGATGAGAGCCGTCCCGTGCGTGCCACGGTCTGGTTGAAACTCGCATGTATGCGCCCGTCCGGGGCGATCTCGGCCAGGAGCCCGACCCCGAAGGTGGAGCGCAGCTTCTCGACCTCTCTCCAGCGGAGGATGGCTTCGATAATGGGATGCTGCCCGCGCAGGCGCTCGAGCGAGGCGGCATCGGTGGAATAGCCGGTCTTGGTCCGTCGCTGGGGAGCGAGCCCGAGTTTGTTGTAGAGGATCTCGCGAAGCTGGGGCGTGGACCCGACCTTGAAGGGGGTTCCCGCCAGGTCCTGGATGGTTTTGTCCAACTCCGAAGCCTCCGCTCCGAGTTCTGCCACCAAAGCCTCGAGTGCGGGTCGGTCGATCCGGATCCCGAGCAGTTCCATCTTTGCCAAGACCGTTATCAGGGGCCGCTCGATGTCCTCGTAGAGGGAAAGCTGCGCTCTTTCCTCAAGGGCGGCCCGGAGGGCCGGGCCGAGCTTGGCGACCGCTGCGGCCTGCTGTGCGGCAATCTCGGCCTCGTCGCTCTCATCATCCTGCAGGTCGAGGACCCCGGGAGTCTTCGGCTTTTGGGAGGGAAAACGCGTAGCGCAGAATCTCTCCAGCATCTCATCTAGGCGATAAGAGGTGTCCGACGGTTCGACCAGGTAACCGGCCACCGCGGTATCCATCCCCACCACTGCCAGGTCGATGCCCAGGGAGCCAAGAGAGCGGATGAGCTCTTTGAGATGGTGGCCGTCCACTGTCACAGAAGCAAACAGCTCTCCAAGGCTCCCAGCCACCGAGGGCTCCAAAACCTGGCGCTCGTCGACCCAGATCGCCTCTGGGACATCTGCTCCCCCGGCTTTGGACTCGTCGAGGATGGCGAGTCCCAGCAGGGTACTCCGGCCCGGCTGGGCCGACCAGGATCCCTGCACCGCGACGCTGGTTGACTTTGCACAGCTGGAGATCGCGGAGCACACCTGGGATGGCGAGGCGAATCGCTCGACCTTGGCTACCAGGTCCACCAGGCCGTCCTCGCCTTGCTCGGCGGTTGAGGCCTGGTTCCACCCCAACACCTGGGAGAGCCGGGAGTAAAGTGAGCGGAACTCCAAAAAGCCAAAGAGCTGTCGCACGGCCTCGGGGTCAGCGGCCTGCAGGCCCAGCGCGTTCAGGTCGAGTTCCAAAGGGACGTCGCGCACCAAGGGGATTGCGGCCATGTTGGAAATGACATCGCCGCGGTGACAAGCCAGGGAGTCGGCGAGTTTGGGCCGCAGGTCTTCCAGGTGGTCGAGGAGGTTCTCGATGCTGCCGTATTGGTTTATGAGACGGGCGGCAGTCTTCTCCCCCACTCCAGGCACCCCGGGGAGGTTGTCGGAGGGGTCGCCCCTCAGAGCGGCGAAGGCTGGGTAGTCCGAGGGGCGCACTCCGGTGCGTTCCAAGATCCCCTCTTCGTCGTAGAGGACGTAATCGCTGACGCCACGGCGGTTGTAGAGAACTTTGATCCAGGGGTCCTCGACAAGTTGATAAGCGTCGCGGTCCCCGGTTACGACCACGACCTCCCACTGCTGGGCGGCCGCAGTGGTCGCCACCGTTGCAAGTAGGTCGTCCGCTTCGTAACCCGGCATTTCCAACACGGTGAAGCCGAGGGCTTCGGACACCTGGCGGATCAGGCCCATTTGCTGGACGAGGATGTCGGGAGTCTTGTCCCGGTTCGCCTTGTAGGTCGGCAGCGCCTTGTGGCGGAAGGTTGGCTCTTGGCGATCGAACGCGACCACAACGGCGTCTGGAGCCTGGTTGGCCAGGAGATTCACCACCATGGAGGTGAACCCGAATACCGCGTTTGTGACCTGTCCGGATGCGGTGGCCATGTCGGTCGGCAGGGCGAAGAAGGCCCGGTAGCCAAGGGAGTTCCCGTCGAGGAGCAGAAGCCGGCTCACCGGGCCAACGTTAGCCTCGATGCCCTGGCGCACCGCTGGGGGCGGTTTCGGCCTGGGTCAGGCCAGCCCGGCCCAACTGGGAAAGAGTCGACCCCCATCACGACCAAACTGCCCGGAGTCCCCAAGCGAGCATCGAAGCCATGTCCAAGGTGACCCTGCCGCTCAAAGACCCTGCCGCCCAAAGACCTTGCCGCCCAGAGCTATGCGGGGTCCTCTGGGGCAAGGGTTCCTGACAGCACTTCATCGGCCACCTGCCGCATCGTCCTGCGGGTGCTCATGGCATTGCGCTGGATGAAGGCAAACGCATCGGCTTCTTTCATGGAGTAGCCGTCGATGAGCCTGCCCTTGGCCCTCTCTATGACCCGACGGTTCTCCAGGGTGACCTCGAGCACCTCATTTTGGGTCGCAAGGTCGACATTGGTCTGCTCCAAGGCACGCAACTCGGTGAAGCGGCCCAGGGCCATCTCGATAGCTGGGATCAGCTCTTCGGCCTGGAAGGGTTTCACCAAATATCCCATGACCCCGGCTTCGTTTGCCTGATCCACCAGATCACGCTGGGAAAAGGCCGTGAGCACCAGGACCGCGGTGGAGCGTTTTGCGGTGATGGAGCGCGCTACTTCCAAGCCGTCCATACCGGGCATCTTCAGATCCAGGATTGCCAGGTCGGGCTCCAGGCGCAACGCAAGGTCAAGCGCCTCGTCGCCACGGCCGACATCGGCCACGACCTCGTAGCCGGCTTCGGTAAGGATCTCTTTCAAGTCCAGCCGGATGATGGCCTCGTCCTCGGCCACGAGCACTCGAACCGCCAATTGTTCCTCCTAGCCAATACATCCGCCCGCATCGTGCGGCGAAAGCAGGTTACGCGGGCGCCGAGGGTTTCGCGAACCAAGCGTTATTGGCTCATCCCTGCTCCGGTAGGCGCTCCAAGAGATCAGATTGCAATGCCTGAAGCCGCCTCAGTTCCTCCGACGCCGCATTGCGTGTGCGCTCCATTGCCTCGCAATGCCGCTTGGCTTGGGAAAACTCCCTCTTGGCCTCGACGCTGTCGGATACCAGGGCGTTGATCCGAGCCTCGTCTTCGGTCTGCCGGCACTGTTGGAGCTGGGCCTCGGCCACCTCCAGTTCCTCTCGGGCTCGGCGCAGCTGAGCGCTTGTGCGCACCAGCCTTCTCCTTACCCCAAAGCCTGCCATGGCCCGATGATAGGTGTGCAATGCCGCCGCGGGCCGGCCGGGTGTGGCTTCCCGTATTCTTGGGTCGCCCAGGTGCGCCATGTGCCCCCGGGGAGGCCCCTCCGCGATGCAAGCCAGGATCGGGGAGCCGGATAGGAAGGCGCGTGAAGATAGCCAGTCGCAACGCAATGGTGGCCCTAGCCGTGGGGGGGAGCATCGTCCTGGGTGGATGTGGAGGGCCGGCTGGGCCCGGGTCTGCCGGCGGAAGTACTACCACCACGGTCTTCACCCCCACCTCCCCCGTTGTGGTTTCAGAATCGGGGAGCAGCGTCGCCTACGGGGCCGTTTCGGGATGGGCCTCCCATTTCCACGCTTTGAATCCCAAAATCACCCTCTCCACCAAGGCGAGTGGTTCGGCCGCTGGGATGGCCCTTGTGCAGGCCGCCAAGGCTGACCTTGCCGTATCGGGGGCCCCTCTTCCTCCCCCGGCCCAAGGCGCTCAGCCTGGCGGTGTCAGCATCCCTTTGGCCGCAACGGCGGTTCAGGTGGATTACAACGTGCCGGGTGTGCCGACCGGGGTGCATCTAAAGCTGACCGGGCCCATTCTGGCCGACATCTTTGTGGGCAATATCACCTATTGGGACTCACCTGCCATCAAGGCGATCAATCCTCAGGTAGCCCTCCCGCATCTGAGAATCGTGCCCATCCACCAAGGCGCTGGTGCCGCCACCTTTATCTTCACCAACTTCTTGTCCGCCGCCGCCGGTGCCACTTGGAACCTGGGCTACAACCTGAGCGCTCCATGGCCGGCCCTGCCGGGTGCCCTGTCGGCGCTAAGCGACACCTCTGCAGCTACCCAGTGTGCCACCACCAAGGGGTGTCTCACCTATCAACTGGTCCCACCGAGTTCCCAAAGCCACACCGGGCACCCTGAGGTGGCAACGATCGCCAACGGGAATGGCAATTACGTCCTGCCGACGGCCGTGGCCCTGCGGGCCGAGGTAGATGCGGCCGGCTCCCCGTCTTCGACAGGAGCAGTGTCTTTGGCAATGCTGTCCTCGGCGGCGGGTTATCCCATCGAGGGCTGCATATACGCAATCCTGCCGACCGCCGAGCCTTCACCGGCAGAAGCCGGGGCCGTCTCGGCGTTTGTGAACTGGGCGTTGGACCCTGCCGGGGGATCTTCTCGGTCCGAGCTTTCCCATACTGGGCTGGTGGCACTGTCTGGGAAGCTGGCCAAGGCCTCCCGGGGCATGGTTGTCAAGGTTTCCGGCCAGGCTTAGCCAAGCCCTGCCTAGAGGGAAGCAACCAGGACGCAGAGAATCGCCAACGAGGCGAGGAAGACGGCGTCTTTTTTACGCGGAGAGCTTGGAATCGGCGGCGACTGGGGCATGCCGCCACGCACCTCCAGGGCGTCTCCCATTTCCCTCGCTCGGCGGGACGCCGCCACCAGGGCCGTCACAAGCAGCTCCGAGGCCTCTGTTATCAAAGACCTCCTGGTGCCCTTCTGGCGGTGAAGCTTTCGTGCGGCCAATGCCATGCGAAGGTCGGCTACGAGAAGCGGCAGGGAACGGAGGGAGAGAGAAACCGTCGTCACCATCTCCGCAATCGGCAGTCGCAGGAACCCCAAGGGGCGTAAAAGGGCCGAGAGAGCGGGCGCTACCTCTCCCAGGGGAGTGCTCAGGCCCACAAAGAAGGACAACGCCAACAAAGCGAGGCTCAAGACCACGAGCCTCGCCCAGATGAGGACCGCCCCGATGCCTATGGTCACCCCGAAGGCATGGATGTGGGGAGCTCCCCCGGCGGCCAGTTCCACCAAGCCCGTTGCACCGAGCCCGGCCATCACCCACTTGGGGAGCGGAGGGAGCACCGAGAAGGGCAGCCGGATTGCCAATGCACCTGCGGTTGCCAGTGCCACCACAACTGCAACCGAGGGCCAAGAGGTGTTGAAAGACGCTGCCACCCCCACCATCGCCACCCCGATCAGCTTGCTGCCAGCCCAGAGGGAGTGCAAAGGACCGGGTTCGGGAAGCACCCTCATCATGTGCAGCCTGCGGCGGCCCCTGCGGCGCGGGCCGGGCCGGGCCTGGGCGTCCTCCAGGTTCCCCCCCAACCCCCCTCCGGCACCGATGCCGTCTTTCGCCCCCGTGGGCTCTGTGGCTGTGCCAGAGGTTGCCATTGTTACTGCGGCACCGGCGGGAGCTGTGGCCAGTTGGGCCTCGGTGTGGGAAGCGGCCAGGAGTTCGTCTGAGTAGATATGTCCCGAGCGGAGTTCTATCCTCCTGGCCCCCAGTGCGGCATCGACGCCGGTTTCGTGCGAGACGGTGATGGTGATGGTCTTAGCGTCCCGCCGCAGCCGGGCAATGGTCTCCTTCACCGCCGTTGTTGCCTCGGGATCCAGCCCGGCAAGTGGCTCGTCGAATATCGCCAGGGGGGGCCGCATCGCAGCGATGGCAGCCAGGACGACCCGGCGCTGTTCGCCGCCGCTCAGGGTGTCCACCCGCCGGTCCAGGTATTCGTCCGGGGGCAGGCCCAGGGCATCAAGTTCTTTGACCGCCAGATCCAGCGGTGCGGCGGAGGCCAACATCTCCTCTTTGACCGTCGACCGGGAGAGCTGCAGCCGGGACTGTTGGAAGGACAACCCCACCTTCCCGACAAGATCCGAAAGCGCCGTTCCCCCAAGGGTCGCCTCTCCTTCGCTGGGTCGCTCCAAGCCAGCGAGGATCCATGCCAAGGTGGTCTTCCCCGAGCCATTTGGACCGCAGATGACGATCCCCTCTCCCTGGATCGCGCCAAAGGAGATTTCCCCGAGCGCCCCTTTGGCCCAGGGCGTTCCCTCGTCGTGGATAAAGCCCACGTTTTTCAATAGGAGGACCGGATCTGCCGGCCCGCTGGTGACGGCACTTTGGGGGTCGAGGTCTGCCGTGGCTGCTGAGCGGGCTTTTGCGGCCAGCTCGGCCGGGGGGACGGTGCGGGCCACCCTGCCGGCCTCCATGACCAGAGCGTCGGTGGCACCCTCGGCCTCCTCCCAGCGGTGTGTGACATGGACCACCCGCACGCCACGGTCGCGAGCAAGGCTTGCCAGGACCGCGATCAGTTGACGTCGCCCCTCGGGGTCCAACATTGCGGTGGCCTCGTCCGAGAGCAACACCGATGGACGTCTGGCCAGAGCGGAGGCCACCGCCAGCCGCTGGAGCTGGCCTCCCGAGAGGGTGGCGGTCTCCTGGCCGGCTACGGAGCCAAGCCCCACCGCCCCCAATAGTTCGCCGTAGTCAGGCACTTGGGCTTTGCCCAGGCCCCAGCTCAGTTCCTCCTCGACCTTTGTGGCCAGCACCTGGCTTTCGGGTCGTTGGAACACCACCGCAGTGCCGCCCGGGCAGCCCAGTCCGGCGCCACCGGGTCGCTGCAGGCTCCCCTCGGTGGGCGGGGTTCCGGCAAGGATGCGGATGAGGGTGCTCTTGCCCGAACCGTTGGGACCCACCACCACGGTGAAACCCGCGCCGTCGAGGCTCAGGTCGATACCCCGCAGCGCCCACTGCTCTCTTGTGGGATAGCGAAACCCGATGCCAACGGCCTTTGCGGGAAGGGGCTTTGGTTTTCCACCCGCCTCCCCCCCGCCAATGCCCGCCCAGTGTCGCCCCGTAGCTTCCTCCATGCGCGCCAGGCTGGGGCCTGCTAGAGCCCATGCCACAATGGCACCAACGCCAGAGGCGCCGATGGCTGCCGCCGGCAGAGCGAACCACCAGTGCGCGACCAGCCACGACACGGCCTTATCGATGTTTGACAGCCCACCCCCGCCCCATGTGGTTGAGATGATGCGGCGGATGCCGTGCCAAGACTGGACGATCTGGGCCAACAAAAGCCGGCGCAGGGACCCAAAGACAATCGCCAGGACAAGCCCGATTGCGCCGGTTGTACCCCCTACGCCCAAGGCTGCAAAGGAGGCAATTCGCCACGGCCCCCAGTGGCGCTTCATCCCCTCCCCCACGGCAAAGCCAAGTGCGGCACAGACAAGGGTCTGTGCCGAAAGCGCGGCCCCGCCCACAACCAGGGCCACCGACCCCGCTGCGAGGGCCCCCATGATCACCGCCCGGAGCCGGTGGCGCAGGGCAATGGCGGCAAATGGAACCGTCGCCATTGCCTGGACGGCCCCGCCAAAGGGGACCGTCCAACCCAGGACCTGGATGCCGACCGCCAGGTCTCCCATGAGGGCGGCCTCGGCGGCCTCCCAGGGAGCGAGGCGCCCCGATCGGATTTTCTCACGCGCCGGCACACCCCCACCTTGCCAGCCTCGGAGCAATTCCCGGCCGCATCCTTTCCCCTGGTCGGGAAATCCCCCTCTCGGCCAGCTACGCTCACCGGCGAGCCCGGGTGGCGGAATGGTAGACGCGGTGGACTCAAAATCCATTGTCCTTGCGGGCGTGCGGGTTCGAATCCCGCCCCGGGCACGCCTGAGGTCTTCACGTTTCAGTGAGGCCCCGTTTCACGTTTCGAGCCGATGTCATCATGCCAGGAGGGTGTGACTCCGGCCGGTGTGGACCTCGGAGTCGGCCGTAGGGTCGTCTCGGTCGGTTGACCTCGCTCTGACGCTCGCAGAAGACGTGGGCCACGCACTGCGATGGCGACAGAGAGCCACAGCGTTACGGGGACGATCCCCATCGCCCTGCACCAGCCCCGGGCAACTTGGATAGTGGCCGAATCCTTGATTCTGGCCTTGACTCGCTCCACTGCGGATCGCCGGGCGTAGGAGGGTCGCCATGCCGGGCCGGCGTAGTCGTGGCGCTTGGCGGTCTTCTGGTTGACCGCGGGCGGGGCGGTGATCGTCCGCTGGGTGACCAGTTGTGGCGCTTCATGGCGAGTGCCGACACGACCAGGCAGTAGGCGCGCTCAACTTGACCGAAGGCGAGGCAGTGGGGACCACTGCACCAGCAGACCTCGTCCCGAGGCGCGCCCGATTGGCCTCGGCGAGCCCCCGAAACACCTGTTGCA
>JAKAOS010000099.1 GCA_021823165.1 Actinomycetes bacterium
ATTGCTACCACCGCCACCGGCTACTACGTGGTGACCGCAGCGGGCAATGTGTTCAACTACGGAGGTGCGGCTTGGCGCGGCTCTCCCTCAGCAGCGCGGCTTCACCTCGCGTCCCCAGCGGTCGGAATTGCTACCACCGCCACCGGCTACTACTGGCTTGGGGCGTCGGACGGTGGGGTGTTCTCCTACTCCGCACCATTTTACGGCTCAGCAGTGAACGCAGTCAGTTGCAGCGGTGCCAGCTTTTGGAAGAGTGGCATTGACGGCACAAACAGCGCCGCCATGGTCTGTCCCGGCTCTGCCGCAGTGGGCTCTACTGTGAGCATCACGGCCTGGAGTTGTGGGGGGACCCTCGCTCCACAACCAGGATATGGGACTTACAGCTTTTTCTTCATGGGATCGGGCCAAGAAACCGGCACCGCACAGGGAGGCAACTCTGTTCGGGGCGGAAGCTTCTCCGCTACCACTGGAACCATGCGGGTTTCTTACACCATCCCAGCGCGTTATAACTTGGCTTCCAATTCGGGAACTACTCCAACAGCTCCCCGCACGGGATATCACTTCGATACCCTCCCACCAGACTGCTCCGTTCCATTCACCGTCACGGCAGGTTGATCACCATTAATCCCGGCACTATCTCGCCAACGGCGTTTCTGGCGGTTGATCAGTAGGTTTCGGCGGCCGGGAATCGGTCGGCGAAGGTGATGGCGAAGGCGTTGAGCGCCAATTTGCATCCCATGGCCCATCGCGTCTTGGCGAGGACGGTGGGGTAAAGGGATCTTGTGACCAGGTAGAGGCATTTCAGGGCGGCCTGCTCAGTCGGGAAATGCCCTCGGGCCCTGACGGCTCGGCGCTAGTGGGCTTTGAGCGATTCGATGGCGTTGGTGGAGCAGATCACTTTGTGGATCTCCACGTCGTAGTCCAGCAACGGGATTAACTCTTCCCAGGAGTTGGCCCATAGCCGGATGATCCCCGGGTAGCGCTTGTCTCACCCTCGCTCAGCTCTCCGATCGCCGCCAGGGCGGCATCGGAGTTGAGCGCGGTGTAGATCGGGTGTAGGTCCTTTTTCAGGGCGTGCCAGTCCCACCGGAGGGTGTTCGAATGGGGTGGATGATGCAGACCTGGACCGTGGCTTGGGGACAAACCTTGGTGGTCACCCAGGGTAGGCCTTTTAGGCAGTCCCAGACTACGAAGAGCGTGTCACCGAGCCCCGATTGTTTATCTCGGTAGGAACTGCCATCCAGAACTTGGCGCCCTCTTTGCCGGAGCCGGCCCACAGGCCCGGGATGTCCTTCTCTCCGGCCAGGGTGATGCCTACCGCGGCATAGATGGGCCGGTTGGCACCTGGCCGTCGCGAATGTTGACCACCACGGCGTCGATGAAGATCGCGGCCTACACCTCCTCGAGGGTCGGGCCTGTTAAGAGTGCATCTCCTCGACGACCCGGTCGGTGATCCTAGAGATGGTCTCTGTCGACACCGAGGCCCGTAGATCTCGGCGAAATGAACGGAGATCTTCCCGGTGGTCAGCCCCTTTGCATATAGCGACAGGACGATCTCGCAGGCAGCACCGTCTTGGACCGGGTGCCGTTAGCGATGTTCTCGGCGCCGATCCCGGCCCTGACGTGCTTGGCGTAGCCGAGATGGTAGGTCATCTCTTAGTCCAGAGCGGTCTCGATCACCGACTTGGTCAGCTACCTCAACAACCCCTCAGGGCCGGTCAGCGACAGCCCCTGCTCCTTGGCCATCTGGACCAGCTCAGCCGCCGCCTGCTGCTTGGCCGACTGCTCCGACGGCTTCTTCTTGGCCACATCATCGATTGTTGCAGTCATCAGTGTGTCCAGCTTCCTCGCCGAACTCCGCTCCGCGTTTCAGGCTACAAACACCGTTGGGTGGACACTTTCGAGACCGGACGTCACCCGAGTCCGTCGCACTGGGCATCTTTCGCACTTCACATGCTGGGCTGGCGGCAGTGCCAGCGGACACCCTCACTGAGCTGTGCCGATCCGGCGGCCCAGGGCCCAGGGCCGGCGAGTTACTCTCTTTGCGTGAAGTACCTCGAGCAAATCGTGGCGTCTCACAGGGCCTCGGTCGACCCTGGTGGGGTGAGCCCGGAACTGATCGCCGCGGCAGCCAGCCAGCCACCTACTCGGGGTTTTGCGGCCAGCCTCAAGGGCGCCGGAATGGCGGTAATTGCCGAGTGCAAACGAAAGTCTCCCTCCAAGGGAGCCTTGGACATGAACCTCGACCCGGCTGGCTTGGCTCGAGAGTACGCCGCAGGGGGGGCATCGGCCATTAGCGTGCTCACCGATCGGGATTTCTTTGGC
Organism: Actinomycetes bacterium; assembly: GCA_021823165.1. Lineage (GTDB taxonomy): Bacteria > Actinomycetota > Acidimicrobiia > Acidimicrobiales > JAKAOS01 > JAKAOS01. The sequence goes on from JAKAOS010000099.1 coordinate 2,326, forward strand.
GGCAGCCCCGACGACCTGCGTAGGGCACGCAACGCCATCTCTCTGCCGGTATTGCGCAAAGACTTCACGGTGTGCCCGGCCGATGTCTATCAGTCCAGAGCCATGGGCGCAGATGCAATCCTGCTCATCGTTGCGGCCTTGTCCAAAGCCGAACTGGCAGAGCTGTTCGCTTTGGGGGAAAGCCTCGGCATGGACGTTTTGGTCGAAGCCCACGACGAAGCCGAAATAGACGAAGCGCTCTCGGTCGGGGCAACCCTGATCGGGGTGAACCAGCGAGACCTGCGCACCTTTGGTGTCGACGGTGTCCGCGCCGAGGCTCTGGCTGGGCTCATTCCAAAGCACTGTGTCAAAGTTGCGGAGTCGGGAATCGAGGGGCCTGGGGACGTGGCTCGCCTTGGGAACTGCGGCTACGACGCGGTCTTGGTGGGGGAGCACCTGCTGGTCGCTTCGGACAGGAGATCGGCCGTGGCCGATCTGGTGGCGGCGGTGCCGGCGGCGCCCAGGGCTGCGATCTAGGGCGGAGGATAGCGCGATGCTCATGCGATGTTCGTAAAGATCTGCGGCATCACCTCTGCTGCGGATGCATCCGCCGCCGCATCCGCCGGTGCCGATGCCATTGGCCTGGTGCTTGCCCGATCCGCTCGCCGGGTGCAACCAGATGAAGCGGCGAGGATCGCCCGCTCTGTGCCCAAGGGGATTCTTGCCGTGGCGGTCGTGGCAGACATTGGCCCGCCGGAGGTAATGGCCCTGATCGCCCAGACCGGCATAGAGGCGGTGCAGCTTCATGGCAACCACACCGCCGAGGAGGTGAGCTGGCTTTCCGAGAGGGTGCCTGTGGTGATCAAGGCGATGGCGGCAGGCAGCCAAGACCTGGCCGAGGTCGCTACCTGGGGTGCCTCGGCGATTCTGGTGGACGCGCAGACCCCCGGCTCCGGCCAGAGCTTCGACTGGGCCGGCCTGCCGGCATTGGGCGATACCACACGGATCATCGTGGCAGGAGGGCTCACGGCGTCGAACGTGAGTGAAGCAATCGCCCAGGCAAAGCCTTGGGGTGTCGATGTCTCGACGGGGGTGGAGCTTTCGCCGGGGAAGAAGGACGAGAAGAAGATGAGGGCGTTCGTGGCTGCGGCCCGGCTTGCCGGCCCGCCCGTAGGGGACACCGCCGGGCGCCATGGACCATATGACTGGGCAGGTGGGATCTGAGCGCGACCGAACAAAGTCAAGACCGCACGGGAGAGCCGTTGATGGCTCACCACGCACCCGAGGAGGGCCGCTTCGGTCGCTTCGGAGGCCGATTTGTCCCCGAGTCCCTGGTGCCCGCCTGCCAGGAACTGGAAGAGGCATTTGCCAATGCCTGGGCGGACCCGGAGTTCCTCTCCACCTACCGCAGAATCCTCGCAGACTACGGGGGAAGACCCACGCCGCTCACCGAGTGCCGGCGACTTTCCGAACAGCTCGGCATCAGGCTGCTGCTAAAGCGGGAGGACCTCGCTCACACCGGTTCGCACAAGCTGAACAACGTGATCGGCCAGGCCCTTTTGACAAAGCGGATGGGTAAGACTCGCCTCGTCGCCGAGACCGGCGCAGGCCAGCACGGGGTCGCCACCGCCACGGCAGCAGCGCTATTCGGGCTGCAATGCACCGTCTATATGGGTGAAACCGACGTTCGCCGCCAGGAACTCAACGTGTTCCGCATGCGGCTGCTGGGTGCCGAGGTCCGCCCGGTTAACTCCGGGTCGGCAACTTTGAAAGATGCCATCAACGAGGCCATGAGGGATTGGGTGGGCAGCGTCGAGGACAGCCACTACTGCCTGGGCTCGGTCATGGGCCCCCACCCCTACCCCTGGATGGTGCGGGAACTGCAACGCGTGGTGGGCGACGAGGCCGCGGGGCAATGCAGGTCGGCCACCGGCGAGGATCCCGATTTCGTCGTCGCATGCGTGGGGGGCGGCTCCAACGCGGCGGGCACCTTTGCGGGCTTTGTGGACACCAAGGCCGCCTTAGTGGGTGTGGAGGCAGCCGGCGGAGCGGCGGTGACCAACGGGGTCCTGGGTGTGGTGCATGGCATGGCAAGCCTCTTCATCCAAGATGATGCCGGCCAGATCCTCGAGGCACACTCGATCTCCGCGGGACTCGACTACCCAGGAGTGGGACCGGAGCACTCCTTTTTGGCCGAATCCGGCAGGGCCAAATACGTAAGTGCATCGGACGCCGAGGTGCTTGACGCCTTCGTCGCGCTTGGCAGGACGGAGGGGATCGTGCCTGCCCTCGAGAGCGCCCATGCGCTCGCCTGGGTTATGAAAGAGGCCGGCAGGGAGATACCTTCGGGCTCCACCGTTGTGCTCACCCTCTCGGGGCGCGGCGACAAGGATGTGGCGCAGGTGATGGAGATGGGGATCATTTGACACAAACCCTGGCACCCCAATCTTTGGAAGAGACGCTCCGCAGCGCACGGGACCGGGGCAAAAAGCTCCTCGTCCCTTACGTGACGGGTGGCTTTGGGGACGACTGGCCCCATCTCGTAGCCGCAGTCGCCCATGCCGGTGCAGACGCGGTCGAGGTCGGCATCCCCTTTTCGGACCCGGTCATGGACGGACCGGTCATCCAGGAAACCTCCAGGCTCGCCCTCCAGGCGGGGGCCACGCCCTCCTCGGTCCTGGCCGATGCCGCTCGAGAGCAGCCCGGGGTCCCCCTGGTCGCCATGACCTACTACAACCTGGCCTTCCGGGCCGGGCTGGAGCGGTTTGCCGCCCAGTCCCACGACTCGGGCTTTTCCGGTGCCATCCTGGCCGACCTACCCCTGGATGAGGCGGGGCCGTGGTTGGCCGCCGCACAGGCACAGAGCCTTGCCACCATTTTGCTGGTAGCCCCGACCACGCCACCGGAGCGCATGGAGCGGATCTGCAAGGCAAGTTCCGGCTTCGTCTACGGCGTCGGAGTGATGGGGGTCACCGGAGAGCGCGACGCACTTTCACGCTCCGCCGTGGAGGTGGCAAAGCGGCTCAAGGCCGTCACCGATCTCCCCGTCCTGATAGGGGTCGGGGTCACCGACGCCGATCAGGCGAGGTCCCTGTGCGAGATCGCAGACGGCGTCATCGTGGGATCCGCCCTCATGAGGAGGCGCTTGGCGAACCAGAGTGCCGAAGAAGTGGCCGAGGTGGTGGCTGGTATCAGAAGGGGCCTGGACCGGGGCTGAGGGACACGTCCTTGCCCAACAGCTCTATGTGCTCCGCCAGCCTCCCGAGCGTTGCTATCCGCCCCTGGGCGGTCTGGGCCTGTATGGAGTAAAAAGTCGCCTCGCGCGCAAGCCGCTGAGCGGGATGGGAACTACCCATTGCAGCCCCGCCGGCGGCCGCTACGGCGGCTGCGGCGGCGTCCTGAGCCAGGAGCAGGCCCTTGGAGCGCAGGACCCGCAGTTGGTCGATCTGCTCCGTCCCGGTAGCAGAACTCATGGCAATCTCGTGTGACACAAGGCCAATGTCGTGATGCAGGTCGGCCAGGGACTCAGAAATCTCCTTTACGATCCTGGCTTGAGAACCACCCAGCCGCTCAGCTGTCTCCGCCAGGCGCAGGATGCAGCGCCTTGTGACTCCCGAGGCACCGGCGCTGGGGATCGCAGTGGCCAAAAGATCCTCCTTTTGCCACTGCTCGATGCTCTCCATCCCCACAAGAGCGTCCCCGTCTGCCTCCCATGACAGAGTCAGAGACACCGTAGCTGTGGCGCCCATCACCGAAAGTGCCAGGGGCTGGGGGATGCATTGGTCTTCTGCGTCCTGGGCGTCGAGGGCAAACCAGGCCACCTCCCCCGAATCGGTCCTGGCTCCCACGACAAAGACCGAAGCCAGGCCCCAGGAGGTTACCCACGGAGCTTTGCCCTGGATCAACCAACCCCCCTTGCGGCGCAGGGCTCGGACCGGCCAGGGCGCATCACGACGGAGATGGGAAAAGGCAATGCCTCCAAGCGCCTCGCCAGTGGATAGCCGCCTCAGCCACCGGTCCCTCAACACCGTGTTTTCAGATGCTGCGATCCGCCTCATGGGACTGGCATGCTGGGCCCAGACAAAACTTGTGGCCCCACAGCCACTGGCCAGCGCCTCATGCACCGAGGCGGGGGAGGAAAGCTCGCCCCTCTTGGTTCGCCTGGGATAGCGGCGAGTCGCCGCCGCCGAAGACATGAGCCCCGCTTTTCCAGCCAGTACGACATTGCGCCGGAGCACCTTGGTTGCCTCTGGGGTGCAATCCTGGTTCGGCTGGGAGCGGGGGCCATCGACAATGGCGGCTGACTCCCAAAGCGGCCCGTCAGCCAACGCCTCGGCCCTGTCGATCAAGGAATCGAGCAACTCGGAGCTCACTTGCCCTGCCGTTGCCGCCTCCGGCGCCCCCGTTGTGCAGACCGGGCCTCCATCCGTTGGCGGATCAGGTTCCGCCGTTGCATCAGCTCCTCATAGGTGATGGACTCCACCTCCGGAGGCAGGCCCATGGTCGCCCGGATTCCCTGCTCATCGAGAGCCATGCCCCTGGGATCGATCCCCACGTCGCTGAAGATGCGATCCGAAAACTTCGATGTGAAGTGCTGGGCCAGATGAGCCACCTCCCCCACGAGGTCGACGTCGGGGGCCAGGCGGGCCATCGCTCCGTCCAAGAACAACAGGTTTTTCACAAACAGCATGAGTTCCTTGGGCATGCGGGCCCCATAGCTCAAAAGAGCCTTGGTCACATCCCGCATTTCGGCTGCGAGCTGGTCGGCACTCATGGCCGTGGGGTCAAGGGGCGGGCCCTCCAAGCCCAACTCCGAGACCACGACTTCGATGTCCACATCGGCCGGCAGAGCACCCAGGTCCCTCAACGCGGCGACCTGGAGCCGGGGATCGTTGAGGCTGCCACCGAGAAGGAGTCGCAAAAAGGCGAGCCGACGAGCCTCGCCCATGCGGCCGGTCATGCCGTAATCGAGCAGCGCAACCCTTCCATCGGGCTGGACCAGCAGGTTCCCCCCATGGAGGTCACCGTGGAATACGCCAAAGAGAACGGCACCCTCCATGAAGGAGACCATTGCGGCACGGATCACCAGCGAGGTGTCGATGCCGGCCTCTTTCATGCCGGCAACGTTGTCCCAGCGAAACCCGCCAAGCCGTTCCATGACCAGAACCCGGCGCCGGACAAGAGAGGGGTGCGGGCGGGGCACCACAAGTGCAGTACTGGCCGTGTCGGCGAGCACCTTTGCTATGTCCAACATGTTCTGCGCTTCCAGCCGGAAGTCCAACTCTTCGGAGATCGTCTCGGCGAACAGTTCCACCAGGGCTGGTGGATTGGCCAGAGCCGTCACCGGGATCCGGCCGACAAGGGAGGGGGCAATCCAGCTCATGGCAGCGAGGTCCCGGCGCACCAGGGAGGAGACATCGGGTCGCTGCACCTTGACCACGACCTCCTCGCCGGAGCGCAATCTGGCCCCATGTACCTGTGCTATGGAGGCCGCCGCTATGGGCGTGGGATCGAAGCGGGAAAAGACATCCTCCAGGCAGCGGCCCAGGTCTTCCTCCACGGTTTTGCGGACCACGTCGAAACTCTCGGCGGGCACCTGGTCCCGCAGCAGGCGGAACTCGTTCACCAGTTCCTCGGGGAAGATGCCCTCTCCCGAGGAGATGATCTGGCCAAGCTTTATATAGGTGGGACCCAGCCGCTCAAAGGCACGGCGCAGCCGCTGGGAAAGCCCCGCCTTGGAGGCCGAGGGTCCCTTGTGTCGATCGAATAAGTACCAACCCCCAACTGCGGCTCCGATCCTGACAGACACGGTCATGACCCGAGCGCCGGGGGGAATCCTCCGCCTCTTGGTGAGGCGTGGGACCTCCGCTTTGGTCCGTACCCGGAGCTGATCGATCCCCCCTCGCCAACCCATTGCTTCGGGCACGACCTGCCAGGGGGGATGTCCGGAAAAGGCACCGGTGGCCAGATCGGGTGAAGACGGTGGGGGAGTATCTGCCATGGTGTTATCGGGGTTGATCTTTGGTTCCGCTGGCATCCAAAGTGACCCTACTCCAACAGGGTTGCCCCACCAGCTCAGATCCCAAAGCCGCATTGTTGCAAGCCAGCCCGGGCCTGGCTGGGACAGCTCAGCTCGAAATCGACTCTGCCCCCTTTGGACTGGCCTTCTTTGGACTGGGCGCTGGGTTCTCTTTGGGCTGGGCGCTGGGTTCTCTTTGGGCTGGGCTGGGCTGGAAGCAAGGGTGCTGGACAGGGACATCAATGCAGCACTAAACCTCCGTGACTGGCGGAAGGAGCAACAAACCAGTCCTGGACCAGTTGGGTCCAGCGCCCCTGTGGATACCCAGGCCACCGAAACGGTGGCACAGACCCAGGGTCGGTCCAAGAAGTCTTTGGAC
>JAKAOS010000100.1 GCA_021823165.1 Actinomycetes bacterium
CTTCCTGGTCACGACAGTCGACCCATGGAGGGCGGCATTCGCTGAACCCCCGAGGCGGACTTCGACGCAGTCCAGGGTCCGCGTAGCCCATAGCTGACTCGATCGTTGGCCAGGCCGGCCGAGTCAGGCCTGGAATCGCCCACGGCCACCCGAAGGACAGACGCGACCATCTGGTCATGTGCATCATGCATGCCGCCACCGCAGGGTCAGGGCGCTGACAGGGCCTGTCGGCGGAGCCGAATATGGCTCAGATCCTGTCATGGGGCCCGGGCGTGGCGTTGCAGACACAACCAAGGGCCCAGCACGCACCTGCCGACTAGGTCCAGCAAAGCTTCTTTGCACAGCACTTCTTTGGGTAGCGGAATCTCCCCCGATGCCCGGCAATCTCCCCAAGCGCTGCTCGGCTTGCGCCGCAAAGAGCGATACCACGGCGCTGTTTGGCTGGCTTGGCACTACCCGCTGGCTCAGGGATAAGGGAGGGCGGAGGCCACCACTCGGTAGCAGTAGCCGTCCCTGGGTCCCGTGAGTGCCACCACCAAGTACCTGGGCCACCAACCCAAACGCTTGTGCAGTGAACCGCCGGAGAGTTCCGCCTTCCTGGTTCCATGCGATGCCACCACCAGAGCCGGGTCCAGCACGGGTAGTTCGTGGAAGGCGCCACCCCAGGAGAAGCGCGCCCTCACGAGGCCCTCCTCACCCGGCCTGCGCAGCAGGACCGGCCCCCCTCGCACCTCCACGAGCGCCAAAGAGCCTCTCGATCCATCCAGGTCCCAAAATGCCTTGGCAGGGGCGGGAAATCCCAGCAGGGCCTGGCCTGGCGGCGTGACGCAGTCACGTAGTACCCGCCGGAGCAGCCGGGTATGACGGCCCTTGGTCACCGAGGGGAGACCGTCGAGAATCACCGCCTCGGGCCTGGAGGGATCCAGGACGTCCTCCTGGGTATCGGCAAGCACTCCAGTTACGATCTGGAGAGGCTCCAAGCTGTGCTGTATGGCACCACCGCCCTGAGCTTCCTCGGAGGGCACCAAGCCCGCCAGAGCCTCCTTCGACGATGCGGGCAGGTGCGGTGCGGGTGCATCGGAGCCGGAGGCGGGATGCCGGGCCCGGGGAGATCGGCGCTTGGGGCCGGGCCGGATCGATCCCGTCCTCACCAGGTCGGAGATGGATGGATCGTAGGATCCCTTCACCGGCCAACGGGGGCGGACATAGGCCCCAGAAGCGATGTCCACCGCGACGCATCCCGCATCCCCGACGGCCAGAACCACCATCTCCAGGCGCGCTCCGGGCGTGGCATCTCGCCAGCGCAACTCCTCTACCAATGCCATAAGACCATCCTTGCGTATCCCGAGCCGTCCTGAGTCAACAGGTTGGCACATCATCAGGTTCTCCTCAGGGCGCCTTGGCGGCACCGGCGAGTTCCGCAAGCTGGGCATCGAGGCTCCCGGGGTCCCTGGCCGGCAGTTTGCAGGCATAGCCGCTGCATACATATGCAGCACCCTGCTCACGCTGCTCCCACAGGGGTGAGTCGTAAGGCTCCCCCCAAGCCAGCACGGAGGTCGGGAGAAAGCGGCGTTGGACCCTGGATACGAGGTCGGGCCTGTCCCCCACCACCACGATCTCCGCCCGGCCCGCCAGATTGGCCCAAAATGACAATAGGGCGCCACTTACGGCACGCGGGGAGTTTGCTCCGACAACCGCCAGGGTCTGTAATAGCCGCTCAGACACCTCAACCATGGTGTTATCCCCACTCAGGGCGCCCAGGCGTGCCAACGCGGCCGCCGCGGTCGCGTTGGTCGAGGCAGTGGCACCATCTACGAGGTCCTTGGTCCGCACTGCCAGAGAGGGAGTATCGGACCCGGCTATGAAAAGTGCCCCCTCCGAGGGCTCCCAGAACAGCTCCAACATCGAACTCGCCGTCTCCATTGCAAACTCGGTCCAACGCAGTTCGCCCGAGGCCTCACCAAGCCGGGTAAAAGCATCGATAAGCCACGCGTAGTCCGAAGCGAAGGCCGGTTGCGATCCCCGGCCCATCCTCCACGAGCGCAGCCACCGCCCGTCGCTGCGGCGCAGGTTGGCAACCAGGAACTCCGCAATGCGCTTCGCCGCGCCGAGCCATGCCAGATCCCCTGTAGCCATGGACGCCTGAGCCAAGGCCGACATGGCCATTGCGTTCCATTCCGTTACGACCTTGTCGTCTCGGCCGGGCGGCACCCGGCTCGCCCTCCGCTCCAAAAGCATCTCTCTGGCCGATGCAATGGGAGCCGGCATCCTTTCATACTCCTCCACCCGGCCGTTCCATGGCCGGTGGAGAATGCTCCTGCCCTCGAAGTTGCCCCCTTGAGCCACCCCCCACCACCGAGCCGCCTCTGGGCCCAAGGAGGGGCCCAGGACCTCTTCGAACTCCTCTGGTGTCCACAGGTAGTAGAGGCCCTCCTCCCCCTCGCTGTCGGCATCGAGGGCCGAATGAACCTCCCCCTCCGGCCCGGAGAGATCCTGGATCAAAAAGCGGAGCGTTTCCTCCGCCACCTCTTTGAAAACTTCGAGCCCGCTCAACTGCCACGCGTGCAACATCGCCACCGCGATCCCCGACTGGTCGTAGGCCATCTTCTCGAAGTGCGGAACCAGCCAGCGCGAATCGGTGGAGTAACGGGCGAATCCCCCGCCTAGATGGTCCCGTATCCCGCCACATTCCATTGCCCGCAGCGTCCGGAGGGCCATATCAACTGCCTCATGTCCCAACACATGGGCATCTTGCCCCTGGTCCCCAAGAACCTCTGGCGCCGATCCCAGGTGCAACAGGAAGTCGATGGCAGAGGGTTGGGGAAACTTGGGTGCAGTCCCAAAACCTCCCCAGCGAGAATCGAAGGTGTCGGCAAACTCCCTGTAGGCAGATCGGATGAGGCTTTTGGCAGGCGGGGAGCCAGGAGACGGCTCGGGTACCTGGCTTCGCTGCCATATCGCAAAGCTCAGCTGCTCGCCCTGCTCTACAACCTGTCGCCGGCGGTTGTCCCAGGCATCGAGCACGGCTTCCAATACCGAGACAAAGCTCGGCATGCCGTGCCCGGCCTGCTTGGGAAAGTAGGTGCCGCCGTAGAAGGGCCTGCCCTTTGGGGTGCAGAACACCGTCATCGGCCAACCGCCCCGTCCGGTCATGGCCATGACTGCATCCATGTAGAGGGAGTCGACATCGGGGCGTTCCTCCCTGTCGACCTTGATCGAGACGAACCGGCGGTTGAGCAGCTCCGCCGTTGCCGGGTCTTCAAAGGACTCGTGCGCCATGACGTGGCACCAATGGCAGGCCGAATAGCCGATGGAGACGAACACCGGCCGGTCGGTTACCTGAGCCTCTTCGAAGGCCTCCTCGGACCAGGGCCACCAGTCGACCGGGTTGTAGGCGTGTTGGAGCAAATAGGGGCTGGTGGCGTTGGCAAGGCGGTTGGCCATGTCCCATGACTCCTAACGGCTAAAGCATGCATCGATTCACCCAAGGTGACAGACGTGCGAAATGCGAAAAGCACCTGCCACGGCAGGCCGGGTTGGCTCCGTCTGGTCAGACTAGGGATGCTTGCACCGCCGCCGCGCCGGCGAGCCTTCCCGTGACATCTTTGGGCGCGGCCAACCCCCGATGGCTGTTCCCCCGCTGGGAGCGGCCATCGGAAGCCATTGGGGCCAGGCAAACCACTTCGGTGGCGCCAATCCCTGGTTTGCAGGACCAAAACTGGTTGTCGGCGCCAACGGTGGCCGACGAAATAACGACCTCGGCCTTTGCCGCGATCACCACACCCTGTAGGGAAGGAACTTTCCACTGAGCACCAGCTTCACCCGGTCACCGCCAGGGTCAACCTGGCGGGTGAAGTCCACCTCGAAATCGATCGCGCTCATGATGCCGTCCCCGAACTCCTCGGCCACCAACGCCTGGATCGCGTTGCCGTAGACCTGGACGACTTCGGAGAGCCTGTAGATGACGGGCTCGCTCAGATCAACGGCTCCGGAACTTCTCACGGGCGGGAGGCAGAGCGAGTCGGCGACCTCGGGCGAAAGCCCCAGGTGTTTGGCCACCAGGTCCACCTGGTCCTTGCTCAGAGGTTGTGCACCCAGGATCGCCGAGGTGGTCCACACCAATGACCGGCCCAAAAGGCCTGCCAGGTCGGCCCAGCGCGTGCCGGTTTCGGACATTGCTCGGCGCACGGCTTCGGCCGCTGCCAGACGTGCCGGCATCTCCGTTCCCACAGACGTTCCTCCCCAGTTCTGGCCGCCGACTGCCGGCGGAGTCTCAGAAAGCCTTGCAGATGTGGAACAACGAGATGTTGCCCTCTCATTAAGTTCGCGCTGCAAGGGGACCAAAGGAGCCTTGGGAAAAGATAGAGCGCCCCTGGGTGGATTTTGAGCTTGGCTGGCACCTACAAAACAGGACCCGGCAGAAAGCCCATCGGCCAAAAAGACCTTGGATGCGACGCGGCACCTCGGCCCCGCCTGTCGGCAATCCTTTCGCAACCAAGCACTGCGTTGGGCGCAGCTCCTAGCGGGGCAGCAGGTTGGCGGCGAGATCCTCGGCCATCGCCCAACCGAATGCCACCAAACAGTCGCCCCGGCTCACATCAAGCGATTCGAACAGGCTGGCGGTATCCATCGCCGATGGCGACGGACCACCGAACGCGAAGCACGGGACCGGCGAGCCGCTCCCCTCGACGACAAAGCTCCGGTCATCGATGCGGCCATCGGCCCCGAAGCGCTTGGCGAGCCGGCGGCCCCAAGCCCTCTCCTCTCCGCTGGCCTTGTGGCCGGGGCGGGGAACGATATCGCTCAGGCCCTCAAAGATCCGGAATCCCGCCGGTCCGGTTAGGCGGGTGGCGAAGAGGACATCCTCGTCGGGGAAGGCAAGGAGGGCTTTGGCGTAATGCTCGGCAAGCATCGCCATCATCACCACCTCCTGACGCCCGTCGGAGGCACAGGCCGCAAGCCCCACGAGCAAAGACGGCGTCCCCCCGATCCGCTCCAATGTTGCAAAGGAGAACCCGACCAGCTCGTCGTCATCCCGCGCCTGGCTTACCAAGACCCAATCCTGGGCATGCTTTGAGAGCATGCCCAGTTCGAAACCGACCGGCCCCTGGGCGCACATGTCGCTCATCTCGGCCAGTTCGGCGTCACTCAGGGCCGTCGTGTCCTTCGTCGCTACTTCTATCGTCATCGCCCGCTGCCAACTCCCGTTCCGACGATTAGAACCCGTTAACAGGTTAGGAGGCGCCGGACCCCTGGCGCCACGTAATCGCGGCCCGTTTCCCAGATGAAGGCCGCGACACGCCGCTGACCTGCATGGCTATGCGATTGGCCGGATCAGGAAAGAATCGCGTTGGCGCCCAAGAGCACCCTCAGCTCTCCAGCCAGACGCCTAGGCTCCACCGCCCAGTCATCGGGCAGCCGGATCACCTTGGCACCCAGGTGCAAAAGAACCGGCGATGAACCGGGGTGCTCTTTGATTAGGACCTTCAAGCGGTCGATCATGTCCTGGCTTGCCGCCGAGGGCGGCAGCTGGACCCGCAGGGGACGGGAGTCGTCGGGCTCCAGGTCCGGTATGGAGATCTCCATGGCCACCAGGCGGGCCACGTCCTCTCGGCTGTCCGGCCTCCCCCTTACCACCACGACTGCATCCTCTTCCAAGAGGTGCCCGTAGGCGGCCATGGTCTTGGGGAATACGAAGGTCTCGACGGAGGAACGCATGTCCTCCAGGAAAAAGCTGGCCATCGCCTCACCCTTGCGGGTATAGCGCTTGACCAGGGAAGCGACCACCCCGCCTATGGAGCGGACCCCAACCTCCGCCGGTGCGGTTCCCAGTGCCTCGAGCAACTCCGAGACCGTCATGTCGGTGTGGCGGCGCAGCGATCCCTCGAGTCCTATGAGGGGGTGGTCGGAGAGATAAAGCCCCAGCATCTCCCGCTCCAGGCGGAGCTTTTCCCTCTTTTCATACTCCACGTCCTCGATTGGCACCACAAGGTCGCCAAATCCCGTCTCTGCGGCCTCCGTGGAGCCGAAAAGTGTCATGATCCCGGCATCCAACTCCCGGCGGCGGGCCACGGTCCGGTCCACAATCTGGTCGAAGACATCGCCGAGGGCTTTGCGGGCATGGCCCATGGAGTCGAAGGCGCCCGCCTTGATGAGCGACTCCACCGTGCGCTTGTTCAGGACCTGGAAGTTCACCCTCTGGCAGAAATCGAAGAAGTCTTTGTAACGGCCTCCCCGGTTGCGCTCGGAGACGATGTGCGCCACCAGGCCCTCGCCTACGTTGCGGACCGCAGCCAAGCCGAAGTGGATCGAACCCGTCTCCCCATCGCCCACCGAGGCACTGAACTCGGCGTCGGAGCCGTTCACGTCGGGAACCAGGACCTTGATGCCCTGAGAGCGGCATTCGGCCAAATAGACCGCAGTCTTGTCCTTGTCGTCTTTGACCGAGGTGAGTAGCGCCGCCATGTACTGCACCGGGTAGTTGGCCTTGAGCCAGGCCGTCTGGTATGCGACGTAGCCATAGCCATAGGCGTGGCTCTTGTTGAAGGCGTAGTCAGCGAACGGCTCGATGATGTCGAACAGGGCCGTGCCAAGTTTGGAGCCATAGCCCGTGGCCTCGCATCCGGCGACGAACTTCTCCCGTTCGGCGGCGATCATGGCCCGGATCTTCTTGCCGCAGGCTTTGCGAAGGTTGTCGGCCTCTTCCAGGCTGTAGCCGGCGACCTTCTGAGCGACCCTCATGACCGACTCTTGGTAGATCATGAGGCCATAGGTGTCCCCGAGCACCGCCTCCAGGTCTGGATGGGGGTAGGTGACCGGCTTGCGCCCGTTCTTGCGGTCTGCGTAGTCGTTGTGCATGTTGGCCGCCATGGGGCCGGGCCGGTAGAGGGCGACCAGGGCGGCAATGTCGTCGAAGCAGGTCGGGGCCAACGAACGCATGAGGGCCCGCATGGGTCCACCTTCGAGTTGGAACACCCCCACCGATTCCCCCCGGCGCAACAGGGCAAAGGTTGCCTCGTCGTCCAGGGGGATCGAATCGATATCGGGGCGCTCGGCACCCGAGGCCTCGATCAGGTCCAGCGTCCGCTCGATCACCGAGAGGTTTCGGAGACCCAGGAAGTCCATCTTCAAAAGGCCCAGCTCTTCGACCCCGTGCATTTCGTACTGGGTAACGATTGGGGCGTCCTCGGCCAGGGATCCCGGCTCCGGTTTGCGCTGGATCGGCAAGTACTCCGTCAGTGCCTCATGGGTAATCACCACCGCCGCGGCATGTATGCCGTCCTGGCGGCGAAGCCCCTCGAGGCCCCGGGCCACATCGACCACCTTGGCGACCTCGGGATCGCTTTCATACATCTCCCGGAGCTCGGCCGCCATCTTCCAGCCTTCCTCGTAGGCGTCGTGGCGTTCGAGGCAGGCCCAGAGCGGCGTGTCCCGCCCCATCATCAGAGGCGGCATCGCCTTGGCGACCCGATCACCCAGGGCATAGGGGAAACCCAGCACCCGGGCGGCATCGCGCACCGCAGCACGGGCCTTGATGGTGGAGAATGTGACTATCTGAGCCACATGATCCCACCCATACCGGCGGGCGGCATAGGCGATCATCTCGCCCCTCCGCCGCTCGTCGAAGTCCATGTCGATGTCGGGCATCTGCTTACGGCCCGGATTCAGGAACCGCTCGAAGATCAGGTCATATTTGATGGGATCCAGATCCACGATGCGTAGGCAGTATGCGACGCAACACCCGGCCGCCGAACCCCGGCCCGGGCCGACACGTATGCCCGAGGTCCTGGCGTGGCGAATCAAGTCCCACACCACCAGGAAGTAGGCGGAAAAACCCATATCCCCGATGACCGAGAGTTCATAGGAGATGCGGTCGGAGACCTCCCTGGGCAACTCGCTGCCGTAACGCTCCTTGGCGCCTTCGATGGTGAGATGCTCCAGGTATGCAGCAGAGGAGGACTCATAGCTGTGCAACCGGAAGCGCTCGGGGACGGGGAACTCGGGGAGCTTGGGCTTGCCCAGTTCGATCTCCACCGATGCCCGCTCTGCGATCCACAGCGTGTTGTCGCAGGCCTCGGGAATCTCTGCAAACATCGAGCGCATCTCGGCGGCGCTCTTCAGATAGTGTTCCTCGCCCTCGAACTTGAAACGGTTGGGGTCGCTTATGGTCGCCCCGGTCTGCACGCACAACAAGGCGTCGTGAGAGACCGAGTCCTCCCGGCCCACGTAATGGCTGTCGTTGGTGGCCAGCAGTGGTGCCCCGATGCGCCTTGCAATCTCGACCAGCTGAGGATTGGTGCGGCGCTGTTCAGAAAGGCCGTGGTCCTGCAGCTCCACAAAGAGGTTGTCCCGGCCGAAGATGTCCTGTAGGCGGCCCGCCATCTTCTCGGCCCCCTCGACATCGCCGCGAAGCAGTGCCTGTAGGACGACCCCGCCCAGACAGCCCGTGGTGGCAATCAGCCCCTCGTGGTAGCGCTCCAACAACTCCCAGTCGAGCCGCGGCTTGTAGTAGTAGCCCTCCAGGTAGGCAGCGGAGGACAGCTTCATGAGGTTGCGATACCCCT
>JAKAOS010000101.1 GCA_021823165.1 Actinomycetes bacterium
CCTCCCTAACTACCCATCATCCCACGTCTGGCTGCTTTGGGCGAGGACCGAACAGTGCCCGGCCCAACCGCAGCATCGTCGCCCCCTCGCTCACCGCAATCTCGAAGTCGTCGCTCATGCCCATCGACAACTCCTTCAATCCCAGGGTCTTTGCCAACTCCGCCAGCGACCCAAAGGCCTGCCTCGCCGGACCGGGCCCGCCCCGGGGCGCCACCGTCATTAGCCCGCCGAGCTTCACATCCGCCCCGGCGATCTGCTCAACCGCCGAGGGAACCTCCCCCGGCAAAAATCCCTGGCGCTGGCCCGTGTAGTCAACCTGCAACAGGATCTGCGCGCCCGGCCGCGAGCGCGACAACGACGTCACCTGGTGCAACGAGGAAACTCCCTGGTAGAGATACACATGGGGGGCCAACTTGGATAATTTGTTGCGCTGAATGGCACCCAGAAAGTGCCACTTCACCGAGCCAGCGACACAGCTTAGCGCCGGGCTGGTGGCTTTCCCAAGTAGCTCCTGGGCATAGTTTTCACCAACATCACCCAGGCCCGCCTCACGGGCTGCGAGGACGGCTTGGGGGCCGAACCCCTTGGTCACCGCAACGATGGTCACCGATTGCGGATCCCCTCCGGCCCGCTTGATCCTGGCCCTCACCTTTTCCAGGCGTTCGGGCACGCGGTCGATGACATCGGAGCTCAGCACTGCCACACCACCAACGCCTGACGAGCAGGATCCCCGTCGTGGCGATGCGAGAAGTATTCCGGTGCGCAGATCGTGCAGCGGTCCACGCCCGCCACCATCTCCACACCAGCCCGCTCCGCGGCACGGGCCACGGCCAGGGGGAGATCTAAAGCGGGGGTGTCAACACGAGTCCTCCCCACGACCTCCGGTCCCAAAAGCTCGCTCATCTGGCTGAGCTCTGGCCCGCTGAACTCATAGCACTCAACGTGTGCACAAGGACCAAGGGCCGCCACAACGCTCTGGGCGCCCAGGGACGCCATGGCGTTGCTGGCACTCTCTATTACCCCGGCCAACAGGCCCCGCCAACCGGCGTGAACCGCTGCTATCACGCCCTGTGGGCTTGCCATGGCAATGGTGGGGCAGTCGGCCCCCAGCACCGACAGCGCCACGCCGGGCGTTGCACTGACCAATGCGTCGGCATCACCGGCCTGTTCCCCGGGTGCCGAAATGACAGCGACCCGGTCCCCGTGGACCTGGCGGCAGCCGCTCCAGGGGCGATCCAGCACCGATCTGTGACGAGCCCTGCGTTCGGCGTCGGGCACCAGGCGACTCAGGTCGCCCTCGGCCCTCGATGTCCATCGTGCAAAAGCCCCCCACTCCCCGACCCGGACCGCTGGAGTAGGCAGACCTACTACCCCGGACGAAGCTTCCCCCGCGGGAAGCCTGGAACTCAACGCAGGAAGGAGGGAACGTCGAACTCGTCTTCTTCCAGGTCGATCACCTGAGCGGAGGGCGCCGGCGCGGGCTGGACAGGTGCGGAGTTGGCATGGGTGCCAACCTGGGGCGGCGCCTGCTGTGCGGACCGTCGAGCACCCCTGGCACCATCCTGCTGTCCAGCACCCGCCGAGGTGCCGTCCCAGCGCTCAAATCCGGCGGCGATCACCGTTACCCGCACCTCGTCCCCAATTGCGTCGTCAATAACCGACCCGAAGATGATGTTCGCGTCGGGGTGTGCCGCGCCGTGGATGATCTCGGCCGCCTCGTTGACCTCGAACAGGCCCAGATCGCTGCCGCCCGCGATGTTCAACAGTATTCCCCGGGCGCCCTCGATGGAGGCCTCGAGCAGCGGGCTGGTCACCGCAGCCCTGGCCGCCGCAACCGCACGGCCCTCTCCGGATGCGGACCCGATGCCCATGATCGCGGTGCCGGCATTGGACATGATCATCTTCACGTCGGCGAAGTCAGTGTTGATCAACCCCGGAGTCATGATCAGGTCGGTTATCCCCTGAACTCCCTGGAGCAGCACCTCGTCGGCCATCTTGAAAGCATTCATCATCGAAGTCTTCTCGGTGGCGACGGTCAGCAGCCGGTCGTTGGGGATGACTATCAGGGTGTCGACCTTCTCCTTCAGCCGCTGGATCCCCGATTCCGCCTGAATGGAGCGCCTCCGGCCCTCGAAGGCGAAGGGCCTGGTTACGACCCCGATGGTCAGCGCTCCCACGCTCTTGGCAATCTCTGCCACCACCGGCGCAGCACCGGTCCCGGTGCCTCCTCCCTTGCCGGCGGTGATGAAGACCATGTCGGCGCCCTTTAGGACCTCGGTGATCTCGTCATGGTGCTCCTCCGCCGCACGCCTGCCGACCTCGGGATCACTCCCGGCACCAAGGCCCCTTGTGAGTTGCCGGCCGATGTCCATTTTCACATCGGCATCGCTCATGAGCAGTGCCTGAGAGTCGGTGTTCACCGCGATGAACTCCACTCCCTTCAGGCCGGCATCGATCATCCGGTTGACGGCGTTGCAGCCGCCACCGCCAATGCCCACAACTTTGATCACTGCTACGTAGTTCTGCGATGCGCCGACCATGGCCCGCCTTCCACCCGCGCCCGTTCCGTTCAGATTTTGCCGGGTTGCTCCGGCGGCCCCGGGGAAGGTCGCCCAACAACTATCAACCTAGACCTTGACTTCAGCTTTATGCCATGCCTAGGATGCCGACTGAGACAAGATAGGGGGCCTTCAGCCTCTGGTCAAGACCGGCTCAAAAGGCACGCTCAAATTGAGCCTGGAATTTCCCGGTAAAGCGGTCTTTTGCATCATTGTGATAAGATTCTGCACCTTCTGACCAAGGCTCGTTGGAGCGCCCATCGCAACGACGGGACCGCTTCGGAGAGACAGGTAGAGCCTTCCTCCGCTCATCATCGCCGAGTGCACTCTTGACCTCAGCCACAGGGGGAACTCGTTTACATAGCCACATATGGCAACACCACCACTACCCACGGTGCTGCCAAGGGGGACCGGGGACACCGAAGTAATCAAGGGGAGGCTCCGGGGGCGCGTCTGCACAACGGCGATTGCGCGGCCGGTCGCGTCGAGTTCCTCGAAGGCTCCCCCCTGGGGGACGACAGCTATGGCTTGTCGTTGGTGAACGACGATCACCACCGCATGGGGCCAGTTGCGTCTGATGGATGCCGAAGAGGCCCACGGGATCCGATCCACGCGCCAAGTCGCCGCAGTGGTGGGCACCGACACCATGGCTTGGCCGTCTTTGATTCCGGCCGCCGCTTTGACCCCAGGGGCCAAACTGGTCGGTACTCCCTTCACCGTTACCTGCTGAACGGCGAGGAAGGGGCCGTAGAGAAGACCGGCTCCCAGGCCCGGCACTCCAATGGCCAACCCTGCAACAGCCAACCGCCGCCTGACGTGTTTGGGAGAGGGGGGCCGTCGGGCCCTCTTGGGCCTCATCTCGTCTCGGTGCCGTCCAGGCCGTAGAGGGAAGAGAGGATGTGATGGGAAAAGCCCACCAGATGGACCTCTGGACGAAGACGCACGCCGCTCGTCTGCTCCACCCGATCAGCCACCGCCAGCATCAACTCAACCACGTCGTCGGCCTTGCCCTCCCGATCCGAGATGATGAAGTTGGCGTGCTTGGGGGAGACCTCGGCGCTGGCAAGCCTCATGCCCTTGCAACCTGCCGCCTCGATGAGCCGGCCAGCGTGGTCCCCGGGTGGGTTTTTGAACACCGAACCCGCGTTGCGCCCACCGGGTTGGTGTTCCCTCCGCCAGCGCACAATGTCCTCCACTTCCCGCACTGCCAGGGCGGCCGATGCAGCCTCCACCTCGAAGCGTGCCCCAAGCACGAGGTGATTGGGACCAAGGGCGGAGTGGCGCAAGCCGAACTCGAGCCTTTCCAAAGGCCATGTTTCCACCTTCGCCCGGGCCAAGTCCACGACCTCTGCCGCTATCAGATGAGCAGAGGTGTCCGATCCGTGTCCTCCTGCATTCATCTTGACGGCTCCGCCCACCGAACCCGGTATCCCTACGGCCCACTCCAAGCCATGCCACCCAGCGGCGGCACTCTGCCGGGCGACCACTGGAAGAGCCGCTGCACCACCGGCGGAAACCTCCAAAGCGGTGTCCTGGGTTGGCAGGGACACCGTGGAAAACCCTTCGCCAAGAAACACTGCAATCCCTGCAAAACCGCCATCTGCTACCAAGAGGTTGGAACCCTTGCCGACCACCAGAACCGGTAGGCCCGAGGCGCCGACGGCCCTGGCGAGGCGCTCCAAGTCCCTCTCGTCACCCACCACAACCGACAGAGCGGCCTTCCCACCAACCCTGTAGGTGGTGCGGGAGCCCAGGGGCGCTCCCTCGAGCACGTCCTCCCCAAAGGCACTCTTGGCGGCCTCGACGGCATCTTTTAGCTCCCTTGGCGCCATGGCACCAACGGCTTGGGCCGCCTCCGAAGTCATCGGAGCCAGCGCCCCAGCTCGTCGGCGACCATCCCGACATCTCCCGCACCCATGAGGAGGCAGACGTCGCCTTCCCGGAGCACCGACGCCACGCGCTCGGAGAGACGGGCTCGCTCGGGGAAGTAGTGCACCTCTTTGGAGGGGGCCGCTTCCTGCACCGCATCGGCAACGAGCCGGCCCGTAACGCCAGGCCTCGGCGCCTCCCCCGCCGGATAGACATCGGTCACAACAACGACGTCGGCGTCATCGAAGGACTCGGCAAACTCCGCAGCAAGCATCTCGGTCCGGGAGTAGCGGTGGGGCTGGAAGACTGCCACGACCCTCCGCCAACCTCCCTCTGCAGCGGCCCGGAGAACAGAGGAGACTTCGCCGGGCAGGTGGGCATAGTCGTCGACTATCTGAACCCCACCGATGGTGGAGCGAAACTGGAAACGCCTGGAGACACCGGCAAAGCGGGCCAGGGAATGGGCAACCGAATCGAAATCGACCCCGATCTCCACTGCGGCCGCAGCGGCCATTGCTGCATTGGCCACGTTGTGAGCCCCCGGTACGGCCAGGCGCACCTCGCCCAGCAGTGTCCCGTTCCTGGTGAGGGTGAAGCGGGAGCCATCCCTGTTGCCCTCGAGGCGGTGGACTTCATAGGTTGGGGACCCCGCATCCGAAACAAAGCCGACCGTCACCGCAGCGGAGCGAAGCGCCAGGGCCGCGGCGGGCGGCGACGCCACCCAGCACAGTGCAAGGGAAGCCTCGGCGACAAAGCGCTCGAATGCCTCCTGCAGGCGCTCGAAGGTCCCGTAGTAGTCCAGGTGGTCCGGCTCCACGTTGGTTACCAGGGCCACCTCTGCCGGCAGTCGGAGGAAGGTCCCGTCACTCTCGTCTGCCTCTACGACCAGCCATTCGCCATCGTCCCAGGCGGCACTTGCGCCAACCTCGTTCAGCTCACCTCCGATGATGAACGACGGCCGGAGGCCTCCGCCGATGAGCGCCTGAGACAGCATCGAGGTGGTGGTGGTCTTCCCATGGGTTCCCGCCACCGCAATGGTCTTTTTGCTGGCCGCTATGGCGGCCAGGACGTCGGCCCTGGACAGCACGGGCAGGCCGAGTTCCTGCGCCGCTACCACCTCGGGATTGCCGGGGCGGATTGCCGAAGATATGGCCACCACCTCAGCGTCTGCGAGGTTGGAGCCGGCATGGCCCACATGGACCCGGACCCCGGCCGAGGAAAGCCGGGCCAGGGAGGGAGAGTCTTTGAGGTCACTCCCGCTTACCTGGTGGCCCATCTCTGCAAGCACGGTCGCAATGGCGCTCATCCCTACTCCGCCCACCCCGACCAAATGAACCCTGCGCGGCTGGGTCAGCGAGAGCGCTTGTGGTGTGTCTTCTGCAGTCATCTTGAGCTCCTGGTGCCGACGGCCCCGACGGAAGGGACGTCCATGCGACCCCGGCCGGCCAGCTCCCCCACGATGGAGGCCACCTCTGCAGCCGCATGTGGGCGGCCAAGGCCACATGCGCGCATTCCCATTGCTTCCAGCCGGGCAGGCGATGCCAGCAGCCCATCGAGCAACGATGCCAGCCGGGCTCCGGTAGCGTCGGCGTCCCTAACCATCAGCGCAGCTCCGGCCGAGCACAGTATGGCGGCATTGGCGGCCTGGTGATCGCCTGGGGCGCCGGGGAAGGGCACGAGAATGGCCGGCCTGCCCACCACGGCCAGCTCGGCCACGCTGCCCGCTCCCGAGCGTGCTACCACGACGTCCGATGCAACCAGTAGATCGCCCATCCGCTCCTCGTATTCCACGGGGCGGTAGAGGATGCGGCCCGGCACATCGGAGCCGGACCAGAGCTTTGCATGGGTTGGCCAGTCCCTTCGCCCCACCACGTGCCACAGCACGATGTCATCCCGGTTCTGCCAGATTTCGGCAAGCTCCAATGCCGCTGCGTTGAGGGTTGCGGAACCGAGTGAGCCGCCGACCACTACCACCAAGTGCCGGTTTGTGGGTATGGCCAGTGCCTCTCGCGCCCGGGTCCGGGCGGCAGGGGACTTATCCGCTTCGGCCAACTCCGGCCGCAAAGGTGCACCGGTGACGACACAGCGGGGAAGTCCCGACCCCTCCCAGGCAGCCACGGTCACCGCTGCCAGCCGGGCCAGGAGGCGATTGGACGCCCCTGGCACCACATCCACGTTCAACACGGCTAGTGGAACCCCAGACAGCCAGGCCACAAGGGAGGGCGCAACGCTGGCATACCCCCCCACCGCAACCACCACGTCTGGGCGGAGTTCTCTCAAGAGGCGCACCGATGCCACCAAAGCCTCCACGAACTCCGCCAACGCCTTGACGTTCTCGGCGCTCAGCTGGCGGCGCAGGCCCCGGCCCGGCAGGAGCCGAACCTCGAATCCGGCGGCGGGCACCAATGTTTTTTCCTGTCCTCGGCGTGCCCCGACAAAGACGATGTCTTTTTTGCCCAGGCCGCCTCTCGCCAACTCCCCCGCCACCGAAAGGGCCGGTAGCACGTGCCCTCCGGTGCCGCCGCCGGCAAAGAGCACCCGTGGGTTTTCGCCCCCGGCCCTGGGCCGAGACCCAAGGAGGTAGCGCCCCAGTGCAGCCCTCAAGCCCTTGGAGGCCTTCATCGGGGGATCCTCGCCGGGCCGGTACGCGTCCTGTCGGGCCGTTCTGCAAAGCCTCGCGGGCCTCGGGCCGGGGCCGGCTCGGGCCTCGGCATCACCCGCGGGCGAACAGTGCTGGCGGCGGAGACATTCAGCATCATGCCAACCGCCGCCATGTCAAAGATGAGCGACGATCCCCCGTAGGAGACGAAGGGCAAGGGAATGCCGGTGACCGGCAGGACGCCAATGACGGCTCCCATGTTGATCACGGCCTGAGCGAAGATCCAGGCCGTCACGCCCACACAAAGCAGCGCCCCGAAGCTGTCACGCGCCGAGGCGGCTATTCGCAAACCGGCAAAGGCGAATGCCACGAACGCCGCCAGGACCGACACCCCCCCAATCAGGCCCAGGTCTGTGGCGACCACCGAGAAGATGAAGTCGGTGTACGCGTTGGGCAAGAGGCCCCAGGTGGTTGCGCTGGCTCCTAGCCCGACTCCCGCCAGATGGCCGCCCGCCACGCCCACAAGGGACTCCACCACCTGGAAGCCGCTTGTAAGACGGTGCGTCCAGGGGTCCAAAAAGCTGAGGAGCCGTTGTCGGCGATAGGGGGCTATCCAGCCCATGAACAGCACTCCCGCAATGCCCGAAAAGGCAAGCATCCCCATCACCTTGCCCGGCACCCCCGCCGCCCACAGCATCGCAAAGACGATCAGGGACACAACGATGGTGCTGCCCAGGTCCGGCTGAGCCATGAGTAGTGCGGCAATTCCTGCGGTCACCAGCAGCACCGGCCTCACCGTGGCCCGCCAGTTTGAAATCTGCTTCCGCCGGCGGGCCAGGACGTCGGCAACGTATAGGACCAAGCTCAGCTTTGCAAGCTCCGATGGCTGCATACGGATAGGCCCATACCCCACCCAGCGGCTCGCCCCGCCGCCGCCAATCCCCACGCGTGGCACCAGGACAGCCAGCAGCATCAGGATGCAGACAGCCAAGACAGCTGGTGCCAGCTTGCGCCAGATCCGGTAGTCGAGCCGAGCGGTAACAAACGCCGACATCGAGCCCAAAACGGCCCAGCGCAACTGTGCGTCGAAAATTGCCCAGGGGCTGCGCAGGTAACGGAGCGCATAGACGTCGGATGCAGCCAGCACCATCACCAGGCCAAATGCCACAAGTACCGCCATCAGGGCGAGAACAAAACCGTGCTCCACGGGACGGTCGGAGACCCCGGAGGTCGCCTTTCTCGCCAAGCGCTTAGCCAGGGGAAACGTCGTTACGCTCACATGGCCTCCTTGTCCCGGGACTGGGGGGCAACAAAGACGTCCTTCACGCATGAGACAAAATGCTCACCACGCGCCGCATAAGAGACATAACGGTCATAGGAGGTGCAACCAGGCGACAATAGCACCACGTCACCGGGCCGAGCGAGCCTTGCAGCCTCAGCAACCGCCTCGGGCATGGAGGAGACAACCTCCAGCATCGGGCCGCCATGTGCAGAGGAAAACACCTTTGCGATCTCCTCTGCTGCCTCGCCCA
>JAKAOS010000005.1 GCA_021823165.1 Actinomycetes bacterium
GATCTAGCAACCAGGCCCCGGCGAGGTGCAACGCCACGGTCCAGCCGGCATTGTGGGCAAAGACCGTGATGGCACCGAGGAGAACCTGAAGGCCCAGAAGCCCAGTCGAGGAGATTGCCGCCACAAAGAGGCGTCCTTTGGGTTCTCCCAAGCGCAAAACCAACCCGAGGGTCGCAAGAACCAACACGCTCAAAATCGCTGCTAGATACCGGTGGGACTGCTCCAGCATCGCGTGATAACTGCCATAGAGGCCAACATGTCCGTTGCAAAGAGGCCAGCTGGCACATCCCATTCCCGAATCGGTGACCCGCACCGTGTCACCCAGGACAAGCAGAAGATACGCCACCACGACTGCGACGAGGGACAATACCCGGAGCGCTGACCAAGATCCGGCGGCATTGGCATGCTGTAAAGCTTTCACCATCACACCATGCCAATGGAGGCTCCCTAAGTCAACTTAGTTACCATATGTTGCAAGCAAAGCACGTCATTGTTTGCTGCATGGTCACCGGAGACACGTGGTCATCTGTCTCGCCGCCACAGAGAAGGACGGCGGGCCGGGGCCGCAGGTGGCCTCCCAAGGGCCTCCAGCACCTCTCTGGAGGAAGGGTTCACCATCTCCCTGTTCCCGACCACCACGGTGGGAACCGTCTCGTTCCCCGCCGCGATACGGCGGACCTCGGCTGCAGCGGAGCCGTCTTCCCAAATATTGCGTTCCTCGAGTTCGACCCCGGCTGCTCTCAGCCGCCTACGGAGGGAGGAGCAAAATGGGCACCCCGGGCGCCAATAGAACACGGCCGAGGCTGCAGGTGCTGGCGACTGCGGGGAACCTGGCGACATCTGCTCTCTGTCTTGCACAGCTTCAGTAACCCCGAAGCGGCAGCTTCTCTTCCTTGCCTCGGACGGCTTCCCGGGCCGCCGGCTCCAAAGCGGCATCTGGAACCCGACGCCGTCTGCGACATGAGTTCAACAAGATCGGAACCCCCAGCCCTAGTGGAGAGACGCGTCGGGCTTCACCTTGTCCGAACAGGCTTCAAACCGGCGACCCCGCCTGGTTGCCGATGCAATCGATCATGTCCCATAACAGAACCTGGCCGGAAACTCGGCTATGACCAGTTCCTGGTTTTTCACGACCCATCCAATATAATGCTGCTCGTTTTTGTGTTTACCGACTATGCAGTAGAAACACCTTCGGGTTTCAATGGCCTCAACTTCAAGGTGAAGAAAATCAATTGCCTATTGAGTAGTCCCTTGTCAAGATCACCACTTTCCTGAAGGCCCAACAAGCACCACAAGAGACCAAAAGGGGAGAAAGCGGCCAATTCTCATAGTGGAGCAAACGTCGATTCCCAGAGCAGGCATCTTGCATCACCTGTGCATGGGAACCATCGGACCGGAACATCTTTCGAACAAGACGTTGAACCAAGCACGTCGGCGTCTATAGGTCACTTCGGTAAGGTGCACACGGCCCATGGGCTAGTCCATATTGGCCATGCCCGAATGTAACAAGTGTTACTATTCTCTGAAGAGGCGTCCGCGGGCTTGGATACGCCGCATCGCGAGACACCCTTTTTTTGCCGACCAGGGAAGGACCATGGCATCCAGCAACGAGTGGGACAAGCGCTACAGGGAACGGGAGTGGTCGACGGAGCCAGATGAGTTTCTCGTCTCCCTCACCAGTCCACTTCCTCCATCGAAGGCCATCGACCTCGGTAGTGGTACGGGCCGGAATGCCATATGGCTGGCCCAACATGGTTGGGAAGTGGTCGCCGTTGACTCCTCGGAGGTCGGCCTGGCATTGCTCGCCGAACGGGCAGGGTCACTTGGGGTGTCGGTGCGCACGATATGTACGGACCTGTTGGATGCCTCGGAGCCGGAGGGCTCCTTCGACCTTGTGGTTTTGGCCAACATCCATCCCCAGCCCGAACTGCGGCCCCAGGTATTCGCCGCGGCCTCTCGCCTGCTGCGGGCCGGCGGCCACCTGTTCTTCGTCGGGCACCACATCGAGGCCCTCGGAAAGGCGGGGCCCCCGGATCCCAACCTTCTTTACACCGAGGAGGCAATTCGCTCCGCCATGCCGACTGACCTGGTGATACGCCGAGAGCATACCTATCACCGAGAGTCGGACAACCCCGATCACGGAGGGGACGTCGGGGTGATGGTTTGGGCCGAAAAGACCGCATAGCCCAGATGGGTAGAGATGCGACTGGGAGGCCGGGGATTTCCTTCCAAGCCTCAACCAGAGATTGTCTTGCATCTGCATTAGGGTTGCAGATGCGAATAGTTCGCAACAGCGACTAACCTGGCCTCATGCACGGGTCCTTCCTGCTGGCACGGTCCCGAGCCGCTGAGGGTACGGAAAAGCCGGTCAACAACGCTCCGGTGGAACCACCAAGGCTGCGCCAGGTCCTGAAGACCGGCGATCTCGTGGCGCTTTCGGTATCCAGCGTCGGACCGCTGTTCAGCATCGCCGCTACGGGCGGCGTGATGGCCAGATCGGCAGGCTGGTGGTCCCTGGTCGCCATTTCATTCGTATCCGTCCCCTTCATCATCTCGGCCTTTGTTTTCCGGCTCCTCAGCCGCCACTTCCCACACGCCGGTGCCTCCTACCACTGGGCGGCACGAGTCATGGGAGCACGCCCCGCCCGGCTGCAGGCATGGATCTTGGTCCTTGCCTATTTCAGTTCCATACCCCCCATCATCATCCCCGCCTCCACCTACACCATCGCCATCCTCGCTCCGGGGCTTTCTCCCCCCTCATGGCTGTCCGTGGTGGTGGGAGCCGGGTGGGTCGGCTTCTCCCTGGTCCCATTGCTGAGAGGAGCCATCCCCACCGCCAAAGTCACCAAGGCGTTTTTGGCCATAGAGATACTCTCGGTGGCCGGCCTCATCGCGCTGGCAGTTGCGCGCTGGCATGCCATCGGGGTCCCCGTGCATTTCGGGCAGCCAAGATTCGGCGGCATGGCAGTGGTCGCCGTGGTGGCCGCCACGGTGCTGGACGGCTGGGAGATTGACTCCTACGCTGCAGAGGAAGCCGCGAAGCCCGGGCGCGACCTGGGACTGGGCGGGATTGCAGGAGCCTTCATCGCCCTGGGCTTTTATGCCGTGCTCTACCCCCTGATGTTCGCCGAGACTCCGATGTCGGTCCTGTCCAGCACCGCCAACCCAATGGCTTCATGGGCGGGGCGGCTGCTGCCTGCCGCCCCTTCTTTGGTCCTTATCCCGGTCCTGGCCTCCACCGCCGGAGGGATGTGGCTCACCTCCTACATCCTGAGTAGGGCACTGTTCGCAATGGGGCGGGAAGGGCTCCTCCCGTCGGGACTGGCGAGGCTGAACTCGAGAGGGGCTCCGGCCGTTGCCACCGTGGCGATCCTTGCCACTGCCTTTGTCGTGACCGCCCTTCAGCTCCTCTACCACTCCCTCGAATCATTCTTTGCCCTGGTGCTTTCGGCAGCGGGTTTCCTTTTGGTGTCAGAGTTCTTTTTGGACTCTCTCACCGCCACGGTGTTTCTTCGCAGGATCCACCGCTCGATGCCCACCGACATCCACTCGACCCACCACCACAGGAGCCTGCTTGTGGCATCGTCGGTGTCGACTTTGCTCTTTGCCTCTCTGCTGGCCGCCTTTGTGACCTTCGGGCCCGCTGTTATCGGCTCCTCCATAGACCTGGTCGTCGGAGTCATCGTGGCTGGGGGTTTGGTGTTCGCCTTTTCCCGCCGGAACGTCCTCTCAGATAGGACGGGCTCGGACCCAAAGACGATGATCGTAGGCCCGACCGGCCACGAGGACCGGAGTTGCGCCGATGGAGCTGCGTGACCCCCAACTGCATGCCGAACCGGCCTTCATCCGGGCTTTGCTTTGAGGATTGTGTTAGGGGCAGGGTGAAGGGGCATACCAAAACCACGATTCGTCGCGGTGGCGGCTACTCTTTATCGAACCGGGACGTTGCCCAAAGTTCGGCGCGACCCGACGAATACCTTCTACAGAGAAGTCATTTTGCGTCCTGAACTGCATTGGAGGAGCGTGGAGGCGAGCGTCAAGGAACGCCCGGCTGGGACCAGGTTGGCGGGATGGAAGCTGCACCACTGGCAGCTGGCCGGCTTTTTCTCCTCGGTAGTCATGGCATTGTCGGGCACCCGGGTCGGGAACCTGCCCCTCGATGGACAGGGCCACTGGTGGTTCGCTGTTCCCGGCGTGTTCTCCGGCATACCCGGCACGATCTTTGCTTGGGTCGTGTTCTACGCGGGCCTTGCCGGCCTCAGCTTCTCGTGGTGGAAACTCAAGGCCTTTGCGGACCGCCAAGAGCTGGATTCCCGGCAATCCCTCCTCACGCTTGTGGCATGGGCAGCACCGCTGATTCTCGGCCCTCCCCTTTTCAGCGGCGACATCTACAGCTACATCGCTCAGGGAACCCTTGCCCAAGAGGGACTGAACCCCTACCAGATGGGCCCCGCAGCCCTGGCCCCAGGGCCACTTCTTTCCTCGGTCGCACCGGTCTGGATGTATACGACGGCACCCTACGGGCCGCTATGGATCACCATTGCCAGGGCGGTGGCAACCGTATTCGGCGGATCCGTGCCGGCCTCTGCCGTAGCCATGAGGGCCGTGGAACTGGGAGGGCCGTTGCTGATGCTTCGCTTCCTCCCTCGCCTTGCAAGCCGCATGGGGGCGAACCCTTCCATCGCCTTGTGGCTGGCGGTCCTCTCCCCTCTTTCGATGATCAGCTTTTTGGCGTCTGGCCACAACGACTCGCTCATGGTGGGACTGACGGTCGCTGCGGTAACGCTGTGCCTCGAGGGCCGCTACCTCGCTGCGGTGATCCTGGCTGGTTTGGCGACCACCATCAAGGTGCCCGGCCTGGCCGGGGTCGTGTTCGTCGTCCTGGCATGGGCGGCCACCAAGCCGAACCGCTCAGAGAGGATCCGGTTGGCCGTCTCCGCGGGAGCGGTCGCGGCCGGAGTTCTTGCGGTGGTGACGGAGGTATCCGGCCTGGGCTGGGGCTGGCTGGGGCCCAGCACGCTGGGGACCCCAACGCTTGTAACGATACCTTCAGCCCCCATGGTTGCCTTTGGCATGACCATCGGCAACGCCCTCGGGATACTGGGTCTCCCCCTGTCGACTTCGACTGCGGTCACCATATTCCAGGGAATCGGAGCGCTGGGTGCCGTGGCCGTTGGGGTGCTCACACTCTTCAGGGCCAAGGGCAACACCATTCCGGTCGCCCTTGCTGCGGCCTTTGCCGGGGTGGTCTTGCTGGGGCCGGTTCTTTGGCCGTGGTATTTGATGTGGTCACTAGCCCTGTTGGCGGCCACCCGGGCACAGAACTCGCGACTTTTGACAGCGGCATGCTTCTCCGGGGCGGTGCTGCTACTCCCAGACGGTTCCTCCACCGCCGTCGGGCCCACCTATCTCGTGGTGAGCGCCCTGGCCATCTATGTGGCCTTCTGGACCATTCGCTCTGGCCACTGGCGGGAGTTGCTTCCGGGTCTCTTTGGGACCATAGAGGCTGAACAGGCCTCCTTTTCCCGGCTGGCCGATGGAGCAATGCTGTGACGGTAACCAACGATCGCTTTGCGTGGAGGTTGGCTGACAGCCAAGTTGACCGGGACGCCGTCGAGGCATTCTGGAAGCTGAACCCGGATCTGGTCCTGAACCCGGTCTGTGTCGTGATACCCGCCTTCGAGGAGGAGGAGTCCATCGGCCACGTCTTGGACTCGATCCCAGGAGAGGTCGCTGGCTTGGAGACCAGTGTCGTGGTCATCTCCGACGGTTGCACGGATCGCACCGTAGAGGTCGCCGCGCAGCACGGGGCGCTTGTATGCAGCGTGGCTGTGAATCGAGGACAGGGAGCCGCCCTGCGGCTCGGCTACCGGCTTGCGCGGGAGGCCGGCGCTCGCTACGTGGTGACCGTCGACGCGGATGGTCAGTGGCACCCCTCGGAGATGGCAAGACTCGTTCAACCCCTGATCCAAGACTCGGCAGATTTCGTGCAGGGCTCTCGCAGGCTGGGATCGGCGGCCAATGACGACAAGGTCCGCGCGACTGGAGTACTGGTCTTCGCCGCTTTGGTCAGCCTGTTGAGCGGCACCTCCATAACCGACTCCTCCAGCGGTTTCAGGGCAATGCGGGCCGAGGTCCTTGACGACATCCTTTTGGAACAGGACCAGTACCAAGCCGCCGAGCTGTTGATCGCGGTGATTGCCAGGGGCTATCGCGTGGCAGAGCGCCCCGTCACCATGAGCGCAAGGCACTCTGGGAAATCGAAGAAGGGCAGCAATCTCATCTACGGCGCTCGCTATGCCAAGGTGATCCTGCGGACGTGGTGGCGGGAACGGCGGCGGACCTCCTGAGCGGAGGGCGCAGCAGCCTGCGCCAGTACTTGCGGCCACTCTGGCCAATAATCCTGCTCTCTGTGGTCCCAGCGCTGGTTTTTGGCCTCCCCGCCGCAGCGGGACACCTCCTCATATTCCAAGACAACCTCCGCCAGAACTACCCCCTACGCGTGCTGGTGGGCCGCGACCTCGCATCGGGGCACCTCCCCCTCTGGGACCCCTACATATGGAGTGGCACGCCACTGCTCGCGGGCTTCAATGCCGGAGCCGCCTATCCGCTCTCGTGGCTCTTTGCACTCCTGCCGGGCCCAGTCGCCTGGGTGACAATCGAATGGGCTCAGTACAGCGCAACGGCCATAGGCACATATCTGCTTCTCAGGGACTCGGGCATGGGCATCAAGCCCGCTGCCGGCGCCGCGGCAGTCTTTGCCTTCTCCGGGGCGGCGGCGGCCCAGGTCGTCCACGTGGACATGACCTCGGGCATAGCCAGTCTTCCCTGGATCCTCATTGCCTTGCGGCGGGTCGTACTGGAGGGTCGAGCGGCCTGGGTGCTGTGGCTTGGCGCGGCCTACTCGATGGTGGTCCTGGGTGGCGCCCCCGAGGCGATGATGGACGAAGCAATTGTTGCGTTGGTCTACGCCGTGGCAATCGCTGGAACAAGGCTCCGCCACTGGCTCCGCCTCCTGCTGGGCGGCACCGCCGCGGGGCTTGTTGCCCTGGGCCTCTCCGCCGTGCTGTGGTGGCCGGGGCTTGCATTCATTGCCCAGTCCCAGCGGGCTGGGCTGGGGAAGCATTTCTTTGCCTCTGGCTCCTATCCTCCCGCTGACTTCCTGCTAGCGGTGCTGCCCTATCTATTCGGGGGATATGGGCAACTGAACCAGCCCTACTTCTTCGGCCAGTACAACCTCCCCGAGGTGTCCATCTATATCGGCATCCTGCCACTCATCGGGGCGCTAACCATGCTCGCCGGCCGGCGGAGGGCCGGCGCCCCGAAGGCCGAAATGCGGGCCTGGACCATGGTCGGCGCCGCAGCTTTGGTGCTGGCTTTGGGAAATCACACCCCACTCGAGCCCCTGCTATCCCACATCCCCCTCTACGGCCACCAGCGCTTGCAGAGCAGGAACATCCTGGGTGTCGATCTGGCTGCGGCCGCTCTGTTCGGCTGGTGGCTCGACCGGAACAGCTGGCCTCGCACTCACCCCATGGGAGCATGGGAGAAGTTCGCGGCGCTCGTTCCTTTCGTGGTGGCACTTTTGGCTTCGGCCTCCTTTGCCGTGGCACCCATGGCCATGACCTGGGCACTGCAAAGAACCCGGCCCACAGCGGTGTCCTTTGGTGCGGTGGACCAGGCCCTGGCCGTCTCGGTAGTGCTTTCGGCCCTGGCCGGCTGGCATGCCCTCCGGGTAGGCAAGGGCGACGAGAGACGCTGGCGGCGCTTGGGTCTCGGCCTGGTGGTTGTCGACCTCTGCCTCTATTCGATCGTCGGGGAGCTTCCCTCCAGCCCATCCCCCTCGACGCTGAGAGCCGGCGGCCCGATAATGAGAATGGTTGCCGCAACGGCCGGCAAGCAGGGCCGATACGCGGTCTATGACCCTCAGCTCTATGACTACTTCACCCTGCGCAATGCGGGCAATCCCGATCTTGGCATACTGCGTTCGCTCCCGAGCGTGCAGGGCTACGCATCAATAGTGAGCGCTTCGTACAACGCAACCACTGCCACCCACGCTCAGGCCAACCTTTCCACCTCGTATGTGAACCGAGCGGTGGAGCAGTTGAACCTGCGGGAGTTGACGACCCTTCCCGAGTCGTTCCTGAACCCCTTGGCCAAGGCACCGGCACCTGATGGCTCGGTGTCACCATCCATCCTGGGCTACGGCCAATCTCAGACGATGCCCCAGGGCAATAACTCACACCCGCCTGTTCCGGCCCCCCAGACAGCTCGCAGCAGGCCACCGCTTTCGCCAAAGTCCTCCGAGGGCTGGTTTTTCGGAACCGCGGTGACCCCACGTTCGGTCGGACTGGTCCTCAATAGCCCCGCTCCAGGGGGGCGGCTCTCCATTGGGCTAATCGGCAAGGGGGGCAGTGTGGACTGGCAGGCGCCGCTCACTTTGTCCCGGTCCCGCTATGTCTCTATCTCCACCAAAGATATACACCAGAGGATTATCGGGATCGAGGTGCTCAACCTCTCGGGCCGCGCACTGCCTATTGGATATGGAATACTCCAGGCAACAAAGCACTTCTTTGTGACCAGCGGCGCCCTGGCGAACGCGGTTTCGCCCAAGACTTGGAGATGGGTGGGCCAGGTCCAAGGATGGTCAGTCTTCGGCGTGGACCAACCGGCGCGGCCGGCGTGGCTGAAAGGCCCGTCAAAGACACCCGGGAGGGCAACGGTGGTCGATGGTCCCTCTGGGTCGTCGGTAACCATATCGGTGAGGACTACCACGCCCGGGTTGTTGGTCTGGTCCGAGGCTTATTCACCAGGCTGGCATGCGAAACTCAAACCAGCCGCACCAAGCCATTCTCGTCCAAGGCCAATATCGCTACACCCCTACGGGTTGATCCAAGCGATGGCCGTCCCGGCCGGCAACTACAGCGTTGTGCTCACCTATGACCCCCCACGCATAGCCCAGGGCATCTGGGCCAGCGGAACCACCCTCGTGGTCGTGGCATCGTCATTCCTTTTCCTCTATCGTCGCCGCGCCGCTCGGGGGCATTGGCCACCTCCAGGGAGTCGGGCGATCTGAGCCTCGCGCCGGCCAGCGGCCGGCATAGCCAGCCCGCCTAGTCTTGCCTGCCATGCGCATATTGGTCACAGGTGGAGCAGGGTTCATAGGCTCAGCCCTCTCAAAGCAGCTCGGGGCAGCGGGGCACGATGTAGTGGTTGCCGACCTACGAAAGAACCCGGACCAACAATGTGTCATAGGGGACCTAACCGATCCCGAGGTAGTGGAGCGAGCGGTGGAGGGAGGGGTGGACGCGATCTGCCACCTCGCGGCCCGCACCTCGGTGCTTGAGTCCAAGACCGATCCCGAGGGCTACTTCCGGTCGAACGTGCAGATGACCGCACTACTGCTCGAGGCCTGCCGACGCCAGGGAGGGGCGCGCTTTGTATTCGCCTCCACCAACGCCGTCGCCGGGAACGCCGAAAAACTACCTCTCACCGAGGAAGTCCCCCTGCACCCCCTCACCCCCTACGGCGCCACCAAGGCAGCTTCGGAGATGCTCTGCTCCGCCTACTCCGCATCCTTTGACACCCCCTCTGTGGCCATTCGCCTAACCAACGTCTATGGGCCGGGGATGACCCTCAAGGACAGCTTCGTGCCACGCCTCATGCGGGCCGCCGCCACCGGCGGAGAGGTCGAAATCTACGGAGACGGCTCCATGCGCAGGGACTACATCTTCCTGTCTGACGTGGTGGATGCCTTTGTACACTTTGCCACCGCCGAGCCGGACTCCCCCGAGGCCAGCTTCACCGGCCCGGTGATCATCGGATCGGGCGAATCCATCACCGTTGACGAGTTGGTGGCTGCAGCCAAGAAGGCGACCGGCATCGACATACCTGCCCACTATGGAAAGGCGCGGCTGGGAGAGATGCCGGCGGTGATCGTGGACAACTCCAAGGCCCAATCCCTCGGCTGGCGAGCCAAGGTCACCCTGGAGGCCGGCATGGCGGCGGCGTGGGAGACCTTCAGCAACCCACGATAAGGGCCCGAGGGCCAGAGCTAGGAGTGCTCAGTGGGTGTCTATGACCCTGAACGCCTCAGCCAGGGCCCCGGGGGCCATTCCACCAGCTTGAGCCGTAGAGGACATCCACCCCGAGAGAACCTCAGCAGGGTCCTCGATCTCGGCAAGCTGGCTCTCGTGGCACAACAATGCCTCCAGCTTCGCCCCAAACCAGGCGGTCACATCCACATAGCGATCCGGCTCCGGATCCGCCATCAGCCACACCTCGGCCACGACGTGGGCATCCAGCCCCTCCGCCGCCAGTTCGGGGAAGGCAAAGGGATTCCTGGCATCTGGATAGACCGCGCACAGGGTTGCCTCGCCCGCCGCCAGATGGTCGGGGTGGCTGGCACGGATGCGGCCCAGGTGACGGCGGTAGGATTGACAGAGGATCCGCTCGGGCCGAACCTCTCGGATCACCCTGGCAATGTCCCGGCGAAGCGGGAGAGAGGCGGTCAGGGCGCCGTCGGGGAATCCGAGAAAGCGCACATCCCGCACCCCAAGCCGCTTGGCCGCCCGCAGCTGTTCACCGCGGCGTATGCCCGGGATCTCCGAACGAGCCACCGATGGGTCAAACCCACCGGCATCCCCGTCGGTGCAGATGCAGTAGGAGACATCCCATCCCTGATCGACCCACCCCGCTATGGTCCCGCCGGCCCCGAAGTCGACATCGTCGGGATGGGCGGTCACGACCAGGGCACGTCCCCCCGCCTTCATGCCGCGTCGGGGCTGACCGAGGCCACCTCTGCAAGCCTCGGATCGTTGGAAAACACCTCGTCCACCGGAACGTCCAGGCCAAGCCTGCGTTGGACCCGCTCCACCTCAAGAAGCTGGTTCCAAAGCACGAGGGTCACGGCTACCCCATGGCCCCCCGCACGGGCGGTGCGGCCCGAGCGGTGAAGGTAAGTCTTGTGGTCCTCGGCCGGATCGTAGTGCAACACCACGTTCACCGACTCAATATCCAACCCACGCGCCGCCACGTCGGTTGCCACCAACACGCCGAGCCGACCCGATGTGAAGTCATCAAGTGACTTCTGCCTCTCCCTCTGGCGGAGATCCCCATGAATCGCAGCGCTGCGCACCCCGGCCGAGGCCAGCGACCTCGCCACCTGGGTCGCACCACGCTTGGTGCGGACAAAGACTATGGCTTTGCGTGCCCTGGCCACCAGGGCGGCGGCCACCTTGTCCTTGTCCATCTCGTGCACCGAGAAGAACAGGTGCTGCATGCCTTCGACCGTCGGCTGCTCCCCCCCGACATCGTGACGCACCGGATCGCGGAGGTAATGCCGTATGAGGCCGTCGACCTCGCCGTCGAGGGTGGCGGAGAAAAGCATGGTTTGGCGATCGGAGGGAATCCGCCGCATCAGCCATTCGACCTGGGGCATAAAGCCCATGTCCGCCATGCGGTCGGCCTCGTCGAGCACGAGCACGGAGATGGAGCCCAGATCCACCCGGGAGCGCTCGAGCAGGTCGATCAGGCGCCCCGGGGTCGCCACTACCACGTCGGCGCCCTCCGAAAGCTCATTGACCTGCCGCTCCAGGGCAACACCGCCGTAGACGCAGGCGACCTTGCGGCCAACCGACCCAGCCAACGGCGTGAGCACCTTGGCCACCTGTACGGCCAACTCGCGAGTGGGGACGAGCACCAGGCCACCGGGCCGTTGTGGCCGGCCGGGCTGTGCTCGCATTAGTAACGGGATGCCAAACGCCAGCGTCTTGCCCGACCCTGTCTTTGCCTTCCCACAAAGGTCGCGCCCCCCAAGTGCATCCCCTATGGTCATTGCCTGGATCGGGAAGGGGTACACGATGCCGCTCTTGCTCAGCACCGACACCAGCTCGGCGGCGACGCCGAGCGATTCAAAAGATTCTTGCACGCCCTAATAGCCTATTGCACTTTCTCCCTGGCCTCTGCGCGCCCCTCAAGAGCCAGCCCACCGAGAGCGCCGGTTACCACCTCGGCCATCGCCGGGGCCGCTACGTCTTGGCACCAGGACAGCACAGCTTGCGCCGAGAAACTCTCGTCGGCCTGATCCGAGACCATCCGGAGAGCCGACCACGGCACTTTCGCCCCCTCGCACACCTGGGCCACCGCAGCCGTCTCCATGTCGAGACACAGCGCATCTGGGAACCGCATCGATATCAAATCCCTGGCCCTTGCCTCCGCCACCAGCTGGTCGCCCGAGCAGACCTCTCCGACCAGGGCAGGACCGGACCATCCGCCGGCCGAGTAACGAGCCATCGAGTCCGCCAACGCCGCCTTCAGGACCCCATCCGCCTCGAATGCCACAGCATCCCGGCCCGGCAACTGACCTTCCCGCGCTGCAATGGGCCGGCAGTCGAAGTCGTGATGGATCGCCGCTTCTACCACCACCATGGCACCAAGTGGTGCGTGAGCCGACAGCGATCCCGAGATTCCGGCCAAGACCACAGCAGACGGCTCAAAGCGCTCTATAGCCGCAGCCGTAGTGGCTGCTGCAGCGACCTTGCCGATGCCGCAGGTCCCACTCACCACGGCCAGATTCCCAAGGGTGGCCTCCAAGAAATCCTCGGAGACCACCGAGGCAACCCTCCTGGATACCGCCATTCGCGAGCGCAGCTCACAGGCCTCTTGGGCCATGGCCGTAAGGAGTAATACCGGGCCGTCGGCCCCAAACTGCCCAGCTCCCCTGTAGGTCATTGCCCCGCCGTCGTCGAAAGTCGTGCCCTGGGTTTGCGGCTATGTTAGAGCCGTGCCGCCCCAAGCAAGTGAACAAGTCGGCGACAAGGCCTCCTCGCAGCTGGGCCATGGTGGCGACGATCAGGTACGCCTTACGCTCCCGGCGCGGCCGGAATACGTTCGTCTGGCACGCATCACGGCGTCTGGCCTGGCAAGCCGGCTGGGGTTTTCCTGGGACGAAATCGAGGATCTCCGCCTGGCCGTGGACGAGCTCTGTCATGCGCTTTTGAGCCCGCTTCCGACCGACGGCACTATGCGCTTGCGCTATGCGATGGCCGATGACGCCATCGAAGTCTTTGCCCGGCTCGACCAGGGCCCAGGCAAGGCCGTGCGTGCACCCGCGATAGGGGACCTGTCGCATCAGATTCTCTCGGCTCTGGTGGACGAGCACCGCCTTGTAGACCCCGAATCCTCCCTTTGGATCCGCAAGGTGCGCCGGGACCCGGCGCCCTGATGGCGCTGGAGGAGAACCGGCGGCAGGAACTCAGGGACAAATTTGGCGAGTTCGCTACGAGCCGGGATCCAGAGCTACGCAAGGCGTTGGTCGAGGCGCACATCGGCTTGGCCGAGTTCCTGGCTCGCCGGTTCAACAACCGTGGGGAAGCCCTTGACGACCTCGTTCAGGTGGCATCGCTTGCCTTGGTGAAGGCGGTGGACCGCTTCGACCCCGACCGCGGCGTCGAGTTCTCCACCTATGCCACCCACACAATCGCAGGCGAGCTGAAACGACACTTCAGGGACCGAGGGTGGGCCGTGAGAGCACCGCGGCGCATGCAGGAGCTCTATCTGCGGCTCGGCCAAATCGTCTCCACCCTCTCTCAGGAGCTTGGCCGCTCGCCGACCATCGCAGAGATGGCTCGCTCGGCGGGGGTGTCAGAGGAGGAGGTCCTGGAAGCCCTCGAGGCCGGCCAGGCCTACCGCTCAAGTTCCCTCGATAGCCCCGGCGGTGCCGGGGAGGACCAGGGGGACGACCTTTCCACGCGCCTGGGCGAGGACGACCCAGGATTCGAACGAGCCGAAGGCAGAGCGATTTTGTCACCGCTGGTGGCCGAACTGCCCGCACGGCAACAGCAAATTCTCCAGCTGCGGTTCTACGAGGGCCTCACCCAGTCTGAAATAGCCCAGGAACTGGGCATTTCCCAGATGCACGTGTCCCGCCTGCTCAGCCGCAGCCTGATGTTCCTGCGGTCTCGGGCCGCAGAAAACGCGCCAGGTTAGGATTAACTCGGAATAAATAGTTGCTCCCAACCGACGGGAGTATTAAAGTCTCGTTACCCCTACAGGTATCCGGCCTCTCTTTCTCAGCAGAGTAGCGCCGAATCATGTGAAATTCATCACAAGCAAAGGAGACAGGGTGGCGCTCACCTGGACTCGCTCGGTCGAGTGGGATACCGATGACTGGAGACGCAACGCCGCGTGCCGAGACGCGGATCCCGCGCTTTTCTTTCCCATAGGTTCGACCGGTGCCGCGGTGAGCCAAATCGTGGAGGCCAAGGCGGTTTGTGCACGCTGCGAAGCGAAGACGGCGTGTTTGGAGTTCGCCCTGGCCACCAACCAGGAATCTGGCGTATGGGGCGGGGCTGCTGAGGACGAGAGGCGGGTTCTGCGGCGCGCGTGGCTAGCAAGCCGCCGGCACCCCTAAACGCCCCGGCAGATCAGCGGCGTTCGGAGCTGGATTGGTCCGGAAGCGATACAACCGCTAGGAGACCGGCCTCGCTCTGAAGAGCCAAGGTCCCCTGGAGTTGTCCCTCTACCAGGTCTCTCACGATTGTGAGCCCCAGGCTCTTGGAACCCTCGATGGTGAAACCCTCCGGCAGGCCACGTCCATCGTCTGACACCGTGAGGATCAGCTGCCCCCGCCTGATCTCTTCCCGAGAGGCATTCCATCGTTGCCCAAGGCCTTCCTGGCCCGATGTGTTCGGATCGGTAGTCGTGGCAACCGCACCCCCTCCGGCGTTCTCCCCCGGCGGTATTGGCTCCCCTTCGGTGCGCGACATCTCGACTTTGACCCTTCCGGGAGCATCGCCAAAGGCGTGTTCGACTGCGTTCTGCAACAGCTCTGAGACCACAACGGCCAGGGGGGTCGCGATTCCCGCCGGCAGGGTTCCTGCATATCCAGAGACGGAAAAGGCAACCTTTTTAGGCGGCAAAACCGAATCCTGAGCCATTCTCACCAAAGTCGTGACGATCTCGTCGAAACCAACCTCGTCGCCGACATCCCGGCTCAAAAAATCGTGCACGACTGCTATCGACCGGATTCGGCGCTCCGCTTCGGCAAGGGCAGTCTTGCCCTGGCCGTCCCCTATCCGCCTCGCCTGCAGCCGAAGCAGGGAAGAGATCGTCTGCAGGTTGTTTTTGACCCGATGGTGGATCTCCCGGATGGTGGCGTCTTTGGACATGAGCATCCTGTCCCGGTTGCGCAGCTCGGTTGCGTCCCGGAGGAGCATCAGCACCCCCTCTACCTCGTTTCCTGCAAGCAAGGGCAGGCAGCGTACGAAGACGACGGTTCCATTCGCACCCTCCTCCTCGGCCACCGCCGGGCGCCTGGAGACTGAGGCGATTTCCACGGCTCGGCGGAAAAAGCCGAGATCTGCCATGCTCACGCCCCCCACTGCGCCTCCGACTCCGAGACGGTGAAGCGCTGTGACCGCGTTTGGCGAGGCGAACTGCACCCGCCAGTCCGGTGCGAGCACGATTACGCCGTCACCGACCCGGGGAGTGTCGCCCTCGGACCATTCCCCTGGGGCAAAGGGAAAGCTCCCCTCCGAAATCATCCGCGCCAGGCGCTCGAAAAGCCGGATGTAGGTTCGCTCGAGCTCGCCGGGCCTGCGGGGCGCCACGGGGGCGCTGTAGCGGAGCAGGATGGCGACAATGGATCGACCGTGACGGACCGGGATGGCATGGACCCTCAGAGTCGTGGCGAGGGTTTCGCCGCGCAGCTCCCCGGCCTTGGGCTCTCCGCTATCCCAAGCCTCCGACACCAACGCGGCCTCCCACGCATGCAACAGCCGCCCTACCTGGTCATCGGCCAGACGGGTCTGGGCCGTTGCAGGCCGCACCTGGTCCACCACGACAAACCGGGGCCGGCGGGACGGCCCCTCTGCAGGCCTACACAGCAACAGGTCCGAAAAGCACAGGTCAGCCAGCATCCCCCAGTGGCGGGTGAGTTGGCGGAGGTGATCGGAGATGGCGCCGTTGCCTTTTGGCCTTGGCGCAGCGTCGTCTCGCGGAGGGCTCATTTCCCGTCCTTGTCGCCGGCGTCAATGGCAAAGAGGGCGGATCGCTCCACACCCGCCGCCTGCAGAAACCGCTTGAGGCGCCCCATCCCCTCCCCCACTGCGGCATCGCCATGGCCATCCGAAGCCGTGGCAAAGCAGAGCCCACTTTGCAAGCCCAGGCGGATCATGCCGAGAGCGGGGTACTGCTCCCCAATCGGCTTGCGCCATCCAGCAGAAGAGGCCTCCAGCGCCAGCCCACCCTCGGCCGCGGCTGCGACCATTCGCTCCCAGTAGGGGGAGGGATCAGGGGGCACCCGGCCCGTCACCTTCACCAGATCGGGATGCGCTGCGACATCGGCAATACCGGAGCGGGCCATTTCGCAAAAGGCATTGGTGTAGGCCTCCCAGACCCCTTCCACATCGACGCGGTCCCACACCGACATCGACAGTTCGCTATCTAAGTCGTCGAACCGCCAGAGCCCCAACCAGTGCACCGAAGCAACCACCAGGTCGATGGGATAGGAGCTGACCAGAGCTGCGACCTTATCCACAAGGCCGCTGTAGTGGTCTACTTCCAGTCCCAACAGCAGCGGGAGCCCCGCTGCCTTGGCCTGGAGCCCAACCTCCACATACCGATCGAGGCTCGCTCCCTGATGCGAGAGCCAGTAGGAGGCCATGTCATCCGCCAACGCCTTGTCCAAACCAGCATCGCCGGAGTACAACTCCCGAGGGAGTGGGGTTGAATCCTCCCAGAAGGCGCCCAGGGCACTCTGGGCCTCGGAAAATCGGAAGAGGTGCTCAGTTAGGACCACACGTGAGATGCCCCGGCTGGCTGCGGCGGCACAAAACCGTTCCAGGTCCGCCATGGTCGGTCCGCTGGCCCGGGTCCCATGAGGCCAGAGATGGCTGTGATGGTCGATCACGACTGTTGACTCCCTCTCTGAGGCCAGAACATCTCGCCCATCTCCGCCAAACCGAAAACGTCGTCTATGTCGTGCTCCAGGTGAGCCACGTCCAACACTGGGCACTTGGCAAAACCGAGGCGCCCCCGCTCCTCCGCCTCCCTGAGGGCGACGTGGGAGTAGTCCCTGTAGTTGCGGGCCAACTCCGCCAGCACGCCGGACAGTATTTCGCTCTCCAGGCCGGCTTGGGGTGCCACCGCGGCCGAGATTGCCTCGTGGTCCTGACGAAGACGGGCGGCGGCGGCCCGGCCCACCGGATCGGCGAGATACGAGGGCAGCACCTTGTTGGCCACAATCGCCGCGAGGTGAAAACCCCGTTGCCCGAGCTCCCTTATGAGATAGGAGGCCTCATGGCGCGGCCCGGGCGAG
This sequence comes from Actinomycetes bacterium, assembly GCA_021823165.1. Classification (GTDB taxonomy): domain Bacteria; phylum Actinomycetota; class Acidimicrobiia; order Acidimicrobiales; family JAKAOS01; genus JAKAOS01. The sequence goes on from JAKAOS010000005.1 coordinate 17,321, forward strand.
AGCGTGGTCACAACCACAAAGGCACACGCCGGATCGGCGAGCAGGTTTTCCACGGCCGTGGACCGGGTGATAAATCCCTCATACATCGAATGAAACAGGTAGAAAAACTCTGCGACCTCCGCCAGGAAGGCACCCCCCAGGATCCTGTCCGCAATCTGGGTAAAGGGGCGGGACGCCAAGCCAACCCAGCGAGAGCGGTAGGGGGCGAGAATCCAACGCAGGAGCTTGGAGGAGAAGAACTCTGCCATCTTCGATGGAGCGTCCAAGAAGTCGATGGCGTGCCGACTCGGAGGGGTGTCTATGACGATGAGGTCATAGTCACCATCCTGGTGCAGCTCGTAAAGGCGCTCTGCGGCCACGTAATCGTGGCTCTGGACGAACCGGCGGGAGACATTTGCATAGAGAGTGCTACTCAATATCTTTTCGATTGTCGCCTGATCGGGAGCGTATCGGCGTACCAGATTGTCCCAAGCGAGGCTGGTGTTCAGCATCGACGCCCACAGTTCGCCCTTGCCTGAGCCCTGCAATCCAGACAGCTCTATTCGCGATGGCTGGTCGCCGAGCCGGTCCACGCCGAGGGCGTCCGAAAGACGCAGCGCCGGGTCCACCGTGACCACCAGTACCTTCTTGTTCTCCCTGACTGCGGCCATAAGCCCAATGGCCGCTGCGGTGGTCGTCTTTCCCACCCCGCCGGGACCACAGCAGATCACAATCGACTTGGACTGAAGCAAATCCCGAAGATTTCCCTCCGGGCTTGGCGCGGAAGTCATCCGAGTTCCGCCGCCAGTGCTGCGGCCAGGTCGCGGGTCTCTTCGAGGCTCTCTGGATCCCTGTGCGACCAGGGCAGGTAGACAAGGGGAACGGAGTTGGCAAGCTCATCTCTCAAATGCTCCAGGTGCACAGCACCGCGCCGGCGCAAACCGATCGCAAGACGTGCCGCAGCAAGCATCGGGTCGATTCTTCCCCCGGCATGCTGCGCCAGGGAGTCGGCGCCGCTGCCTGCGCACAGGGAGTCGAAGACGGCTTCCTCTCCCTTGCTGAACAGCTCTGGCAGAACCCGGTTGGCCACCACTGCCACCAGGTCAACGGCGGTCTCGTTGCGGATGCGGCTGACAAGGGAAATGCTCTCCTGAACGGGCATCTCCTCGGGGGTGGTGACGACCACGGCACCGGTTCTGGAAGAATCAGAGAGCACGTCCAACATCCAGCGGGTCTGCTCCCTCACCATCCCAACCTTGACCAAGTTGTTGATGGCCTCGGGGGCACCCAGCTGGCTCACCACGTGGCCGCTGGCGGAGGCATCCACAACTATGAGGTCCCAGCCTCCTTCCTTTGCCTCCCAGCACACCTTGCCCACTGTCAATATTTCCCGCACGCCCGGTGCGGCACTGGCTACGAAATCAAAGGCTTTCGCCAGTGGGCCCAGCCTGCCGGAAAAGGGAAAGTGAAGAAAGATCCGGACGTACTCCCGCAACGCTGCCTCGGTGTCCATGGACATCCCCCACAGGCCGGGCAGCACTTCGTGAATCGCAAAGGAAAGCTGCCTCAGGGAACTGAAGTGACTCGGGATCTCGTCGGTGCCGTCCAAGTCGCAGATCAGAGTCCGCTTGCCCGCCTCGACACCCAGAAGTGCAAGTGCAGATGCCACAGTGGTCTTGCCCACCCCGCCCTTGCCCGTGACAAAAAGCAGTTGGCGGTCGAGGACCCCCAAGGGCAAGTGCCGCTCGGCACCTGCGTCAGACGGCTCCGAATCCAACCCTGCGCTCTGAGGCAGCCACGCCGACTTCGACCCAGGCGATACGGGGGACGGCCACCCCCACTCTCCGGCCTCTGCGATCCGTCGCCCAGAACACGCCTTCGCCCTTGGCCATCAGCTTGTCGATCTGGCCGAGGAGGGTCTCCCGGTCGGTGTCATCGGGAAGTTCCAACTCCACCTCTCGTGCTGACTGGATGATGCCGATTCTCAGCTCCACGCCGACTCCCTGATCCCTCGAACCATATGGGCCGGCAACCCTACCGGCTGGACTTGGACCCGATGTTATGCCTCCAGCCTCGCCTACGGGGCCGCAGCACGAGCGGGTGTGGGGCCGTGCTGGCTTGGAGGCGGGAGATGGGAGGAGGCGGAATATACGGCTGTGGCGGCAGAAAAGACCAGTAGCGCGAAAATCGATGCCGCCGATATGGCGCGCCGGATCCGCATCGCTGCGAACCCCGTCCACTGCCCATCGTCCGCCGGCCTCACGTCACAGGATGGTTTGGAACTCATCTTGGAGCGAGGTCGATTCCCCGCGGCAGTTGGTCTACCGGCCAATCAAGTAGCCTCACAGCCGCATCGAAGGCAAACCTGTCGGTCATCCCTGCAACATAAGCAACGGCCGCCTCGAGGTCGTCTCGGTCGGAACTTCTCTTGTCCTCTGGAAGCAGTCCGGGGTGGTAGGCATAGTGCTCTACGAGCGCCCTCAGCACAGCAACCACGGCTTTGCTCTGGGCAACGGACTCCGGGCGAAGGTAGATGCGGTGATAGTTGAACTCTCGCATCTCTCCCAGCACCGTGGCCAGGTCCTCATCCATACCTATGCACCCGGTCTGGGAAATGCAGGACACGAGGCTGGAAACAAAAGCACGCAGCTGACCAGATCGCCGGGGCCCCACGGCCTCCCGAATCCTCAACGGAAGATCCGATTCTGTTACTATCCCGGCCTTCTGGGCATCTTCCAGGTCGTGGGCTACATACGCGCACCTGTCGGCCCAGGCAACCAGTTCCCCCTCCGGTGTCATCGGGGCGGGCCGGGACCAACTGTGGTTCCGCACCCCATCCAGCACCTCCTCGGTGAGGTTGAGTCGCACAAGGGCGACGTCGGCCCCGAAGACGGCGTGATCGAAACCCTTGGGCATATAGGGGCTGAGGGCCTCCTCGCTGGCGTGCCCGCCCGGGCCGTGGCCACAGTCGTGACCGAGGGCAATCGCCTCGGTGAGAGCGACATTCAAACCACAGGCCCGGGCCACCGAGGTCGCCACCTGAGCCACCTCCAAGGCATGGGTCAACCGGGTCCGCTGATGGTCCGCCGGATGGACGAATACCTGAGTTTTCCCGGCAAGCCGGCGAAAAGAGGCCGAGTGGAGGATGCGGTCGCGATCGCGCTCGAAACAGGTCCTGTGGGGATCCGGCTCTTCGGCGAGCCTCCTGCGCCCGGCGCCCCTGGCGCGAGTCGCACCCTCGGCCAAAAACAGCTCCTCGCCAGCTTCCCGCTGTTCCCTTGTACGAGGAGGGCGGCGACCAAGGCGAGCGCCGCCACCCGCATGAGCGAAACGCACCCTCCTCGAGGCACTCTCGGGACCGACATGGCCGTGCATGGTGTCCGCCCACCTCCTGGCAGTCTCCGAAACTGCTTCTTGGGCGGTGGGTCGTTCTGAGCAAGGACTTGAATCCGAAAGTGGCATGCCTGGAGCCATGGGAAAACGGTACTGGATGGCTATGACGCCAGGTTGGGATCCGAGGGGGATGCCTGCTAGCGCACCTTCAGTTCTGAACGATAGACGCGGGCCGGCCCGAGCTTTGCTACGGCATCAGCCAGGGCATCAAAGGCGGCGGCGGCCTCCCCGCCGGGATCGGACACCGTGACGGGCAATCCCACATCGCCGCCTTCCCTCAGAGCCGGCACCAGGGGCACTTGGCCGAGGAGGGGAACCTCGAGGTCCTTGGCCAGCGCCTCACCGCCGCCCTGGCCGAAAAGTTCGTAGCGCTTTCCGTCGTCGCCGGTGAACCAGGACATGTTCTCAATCACGCCCCGCAACGGAAGTTTCAGCTTGCGGGCCGCAAAGGCACTCCGCTGCGCCACCCTCTGGGCGGCCGCCTGCGGAGTGGTCACCACATAGACCTCCGACTTCGGCAAATACTGCGACAGCGACAGCGACACATCCCCCGTCCCAGGCGGCATGTCAATCAATAGGTAGTCGGGCTCCGCCCACCAGGCGTCAACCAGGAACTGCTCCAGGGCCTTGTGAAGCATGGGCCCACGCCAGATGACCGGAGTTGCCTCCTCGACAAAAAATCCCATCGACAGACAGGCGACGCCGTGGGCCACCGGCGGCACGATCACGTTCCCGACGATCATGGGAGACCGGGAAAGCCCCAGCATCTTGGGCACGGAAAAGCCGTAGACGTCCGCGTCCAGCAGCCCAACCCTCGCACCCCGGCGCGCCAGTGATATAGCGAGGTTCACCGTCACCGAGGACTTCCCCACGCCGCCTTTACCTGAAGAAATGCCGAGCACCCTGGTTGGGGAACCGGCCCTCATGAAGGGATTCGGCCTACCCTCTTCGTGACCCAGTGGCTGAACTGAACCCCCCTCCGCGGCGGACATCTCTCGCAGCTTCGTCGCGAGAGACTCGATCTCTTGGTCGTCCAGCACGTCGAAGGAAACGGCGGGGGCCTCCACCCCGGCGCCCTCGAGTGCTCGCTTGACCGACTCCTCCAGCTCTTTCGCCTGAGGATGGTTGGGGTCGACGAGGCCGATGGAGGCGGTCGTTTTGCCCCAACGGGAGCGAACCTCTCTCACCAGACCCAGCTCGCCCAGGGAGCGGCGCAACTCCGGCTCCTCGACCGCAGCAACGACGCTTTCAAGCTTGTTGTCAGTTCCCATGCCATCCCCTTGAGCGGCGCCGCCTGGCGCAACGGGCGTTTCGGCACGCCCAAAGACTGATTTTCACTACCGCCATAGGTAGAATACATCCAGTGAGCCAGACGCCGACTTGTTCGCATCCTCCGGGGCAGTCTTCCTGCGAGCATCCACCGGCACCCGACGTGCAAAACGACCTGGATTTCTCCGCAACCGTGGCCGCTGTGACCTCGGCCTTCGGCGATCGCACCCGGAGAGAGGTTTTCCTCTTCCTGCGTTCGCACTCAGAGGTAACAGCAGCCGAGGTGGCCACCGCTTTTGGCCTCCACCCAAATGTCGCACGGCACCATCTCGAGAAGCTGGTATCGGCGGGACACGCAGAAACCAGGCTTGCGCGGCCGGCCAACGCCGGGGCAGGTAGGCCATCCAAGCACTACCGGGCCTGCCCGATGGAGCAGTCCGAGTTGGTGCCCGCGGTGCGCAATGACCTCCTGATTAGGTTGCTGGTCCGCTCCCTGGACGAAGTCGGTGGACGGCGGGCAGAGGAGTTGGCCTGCGAGGTAGGGAGGGAATACGGCAAGCAGCTCGGGGACGCCTTCTCCCCTTCCCGCGGCCGGCGTTCTTTGTCCTGGGCCGTAGGTGCCGTCGTGGATGCCCTTACCGCTCAGGGATTTGCGGCCAGGGTGGACTGCGAGGACGGTTCCTTGGGCGTGGTTGCCGACCACTGCCCCTTCGGGGGCGCCGCCGACGCCTATCCCCTGCTGTGCGCCGTTGAGCGGGGAATGGTCCAGGGAATGCTGGCCGCCCTGGCAGGCCACGACAATGCAGTCACGGTTTCCTCCAAGGCCAGGGGGGACTCGGTGTGTTTGACCAGGATCTAAGCCAGGCCTACCGATAAAGGCCCTAGCCCTTGGTTCGACTCAGACACCGCAGGCAAGTCATTGACGGAAAAACGTCCTTCGCACGGCGAGGCATGGCTCGAGTGAGCATTGTGAACGACGCCTTTCCCGACCGGGGACCAAATAGCGGCAATGGCTAAATCGGCCCGTCTAGCAGGCATAGGGGTCGAAACTGGGCGCCTTGGAGTTGCCCACTATCGAACCCGGGTTGGAGGGGGTCGCATTGGGCGTTGCAATGGACGAGGCATTCCCCGAAGCCGCCGACGAGGAGGATCCAGCCGAGCTTGCCGTGCTCGCCCCTTTGATGCCGTTGTAGGTGGAGCCGACGACGAGGACCAAAGACGAACTACCAGAGGAAGCCTGCTGAAGGACTACTGGACCGTTGAGCTTGGCGGCTAGGGCGAGGGCCTGGGAGTGAGCCTTCGGCGCGTAGCGGATGACGGAGCGCCGGTGGGTGAAACTTGCCGCATTCCCTACGCCCGAGACTTTGATCCCCGCCTGGCTCAGAGCCTGGCTCACCGTCGCGGCAATACCGGCAGTTCCGTCGCCATTGAGCACCTGGACCGGGTCGGAGATGCGATTCGTGGCTTTGGTGGCCGGCTTGGAACTCGAGGAACCGGCGGCGTTCATGAACTGGGAGATCACCGCTGCATCCTGGCTGGGCACCGGGAAGAGCACATCTCCATACTGGCCGTAGTTGTTCACGATCTGGGTGGGCAACGTGAAACCGGCTATGTGCCCCGAAGCCACGGACCGCAGCTGCAGTGCAAGTTGGGCCAGTCCGGTCAAGCTCAGTTTGTTGTCAACGGTCAGGTTTTTAGCGGCCGCTCCGAGAAGATTGTTGAGGGCGACGGGGTTGGTAAGGATTGTGGAGCGCACTCTTTTCACGGCGGCCTGCAAGAAGGCGTGCTGGCGATGGATGCGCCCGAAGTCTGCGGTGCCGTCGAAGTGCCAACTCCCGTTTTTGAAGTAGGAGAAGTAGCGGCTCCTGACCAGTGCCAGAGCCTGCTTTCCATTCAACAACTGGCAACCGGCCGTCGGAATGCTGAGGCCCGACATAGTGTCCCTCGACGGATAGGGGAAGTCGACCTTCACCCCACCCATGGCATTGACGACGTTGATGAGGCCGCCAAAGTTGACCTCGAGGTAGTGGCTGATGGGGATGTGGAGGTCCTGTTGGATCGTGGCCACCAGCTGGTTCGGGCCGCCGTTCAGGGCGTTGCTGATCCTGTCTGAATGCGACGTGTTCGCTATGGGGGCGAAGTAGTCGTATGGGATCGAAAGCATTGCGGCCTTGCCCGTGGCGGGATTGATACGAACGATCACCATCGTGTCCGCCCGCCTGCCTCCCACCTGGGAGGCCGAGCCATAGCTCGCCTGCTGGCTGGAACTCAGGCCGCTGCGAGAGTCCGAACCCACGAGCAGCACATTGAAGGGCTTCCCGGACCTGACGGTTCCCTTTGCCGATGGCAGGCCCACCTTGGTGATCTGCCCATAGCGGTAGTGGGCATAGGCGAAGGCTCCACCGGCAAGCAGGGCAACGACGACCAGAGTCGACACCAGGACAACGCCAATCCTTCTCCGGCGAAAGCGAGCCCCGCTGCCTGCCTTGGCACTCGAGGGAGTGCCAGAAGAAGCCACCACGCGGCGGCTGCGATGTGCCCCGTTCTGGGGAGGCAAATGTCGGTCCATTTGAAAGGAAAGCTATCAGTCAGGGGCGGGCGGATGGCGTCAGCCCCGCCCCCTGGCGGAATCGGAGGCCTCCAACCGCTTTGGCAGTCGACCTTCGAGCCGCCATACTGGTAGCCATGAGCACAGATGCGGGTCCTCCCCCCGCGGAGACCTCCATGCTTGCCACGGGCAACGCTGCCGGTCCCGAAGTTGGCAGCCGTCGCTCCACCTCCAATGGCGGACGGCGCTGGGCCGTTCCCGGAGTGCACCCTCGAGTCCTTGTGCGCCTGGCCGCCGTAACGACCTTGATCATGGGTGCCTTGGTGATAACCGGCGCAGTCGTCCGCCTGACGAACTCTGGGCTTGGATGTCCGACCTGGCCAAACTGCACCCCGGGCCACCTCGTGGCCACAGATCACCTTCATGCCTGGATCGAGTTCGGTAACCGCCTGCTAACGATCGGTTTCAGCTCGCTGTCGATCGTCGTCGCCGCCGTTTCGCTCCTGGTGCGGCCACGTAGCCCGAGGCTCGCCCTGCTGTCCTGGGGACTCGTGGGCGGCGTCTTTTTGGAGGCCGTCCTGGGCGGGATATCGGTGTTGGTGAAGTTGGATGCGCCTTTTGTCATGGCGCACTTCATGGCCGCTCTTCTAATTATCTGGGTTGGGCTGCTCTTGGTCAGAGATGCCGCAGAGGCGGCCGGCAACGCCGTCTCCGATTCGGTGCACCCCTCCAAACTACTGCTGATGCTTGCCCGGGCTCAGTTTGCCGTGCTCTGTTTGGTAATAATTGCTGGCACCACGGTCACCGGAAGTGGTCCCCACAGCGGGAGTGCCCAGGCACGCGGAAGGCTCCCGATACCATTTCTCGCCGCGGCGCAGTTCCACGCTGACATGGCGTGGCTGTTCGGAGGGCTAACCATAGGCGTCTTGGCCGTGCTTCGGGTGAACCGGGCCGAACCTCGCCTGGTGAAGTGGGCCGCCGCCATCACGGCTGTCGCAGCACTGCAGGGAGTCCTGGGCTACAGCACCTACTTCAGCGGTGACCCCGCCGTTCTTGCAGGTTTCCACGTAGCCGGTGCGACTGCGTTGTTCATGACGGTCAGCTGGTTTCACCTGCTGGTGGAGGCCGGCGCCCGGGGTAAGAGGCCTGGGCACAGGACAACCGGCCAGGCAATGGCCAACTCGGCGGTCTAGCACAGGCCAAGCCAAGCCGCTTTACACTTTGCTCAAGGGCGTCCAAGGTAGGACAAAGGCCCGGCGACTAGGCCGGTTCCATGCCCGAGACACTTTCGCCCTGCAGGCGCGCTCCTGTTCTGGTCGAGCACAGCAGCGCTGAGCATCGCTGCGGAAAGCGCCGCCTGCACTACCTGCCGGCCCTGGACGGCCTGCGAGGTGTAGCCGTGGCGGTAGTGGTAGCCACCCACCTGCAACCCCTGCCGGGACTGGTCGCCGGGCAGGTGGCGATGGACGTATTCTTCGGGCTTTCGGGATTTTTGATCACGGCCCTGTTGACCTCAGAGCTGGCCGCAAATGGGTCCGTCTCCCTCCGCCGCTTTTATCTTCGACGGGCCCGGCGGCTTTTCCCGGCTCTGTGGCTTTTCCTCGGGGTCTGGCTGGGGGTGGTTATCCTGTTTGGCTCGAACGCCTGGATGACCTCGGTGCCGGGATCGTCCCAGGGCGCCCCCCAGCGCCTACTCCCCGCTCTGGAAGGGGTCGCCGGAGCCCTGACCTACCTGACCAACTGGGCCATCGCCTATCACGCATTCACCGGCTATGTGGCCATCGGCCATCTTTGGTCACTCGCCGTGGAAGAGCAGTTCTACCTGCTGTGGGCACCGGTGGCGTTGTTGCTTTTCCGACGGCGCAGTGCCGCTGTGGTTGCGGTGATCGGCGGTGCGACCGCCTCGTTGGCTGCAGCGATCCTCCTTTTCCACAATGGCTCCGGGGGCTCCCGCATCTACTTCGGAACCGACACTCGCGCAGCGGCACTTCTCCTTGGAGCCCTGGTGGCCCTGGCATGGGATGCCGGACTGGCCGATCGGGCACTTTCGGGATTCGGCGGAACAATCCTTTTGGCCCTCTCGGCCATCGCACTTGCATGGTCGGCGGTGGGAATGAAACACCCGGGCCCGTGGACCCCCTGGTTGGGAGGCTGGATAGCCGCCTCGATTGCCGCACCGGCCGTCGTCGGCGGCATCGTCGCGCGGCCTTCCGGCATCGTCGCCCGCCTGCTCTCCAGGCCCGTCCTCCGATATCTCGGAAGCCGCTCCTATGGCATCTACCTGTGGCATTATCTCTGGGCCACCTGGCTGCACAGCCTGGAAATCTTCCGCTTCCCCCTGGTAGTGGGAGCTTCACTTATCTGCGCCGAAGCCTCGTGGCAACTTGTAGAGGCGCCGCTGCGCCGCTCGCGATCCAAAGCGGACTCCAAGGAGTCCTTGCCCAACCTCCCGCCCGGCTGGGCTATGAGATCGCGTGTCAAAACCGACAGCCACATCGGAGGACTCTGGAACACCGCCGGTGCGGTGAAGGGCACCGGCAGAAGCGTTGAGCCCCAAGAGAGATAGAGGACCTGCCAAGCTGGGGGCTAGTTGCCGGAGGAGACCAGTCGGTCGGGAACTACGTGGAGGATCACTCGCCCTTCCGCTCCGATCGGCATCGCGTAGTCCCCACCTGTGTACTTCCGTGCGAGCCGATCAATGTGTTCACGCGCAGCGGCGCCGCTCGTGGTGCGCACAACCCGCCCCCGCACCTCGACCCAGTCGTAGGGGTTGTCTTCGGCCCGGATGAGGATCGTTATGCGTGGATCCCGCCTGACATTGCGCGCCGCCTGGCGCTGCGGCTCTGTGTTCACCAGAACCTCGTCGCCCTCGAGGTCTACCCAACGAAGCTGAGCCTGGGGCTGGCCGTCCGGCATCAGGGTGACAACCGTCGCCACATTGGCCCCGCCAGCAAGGCGGACCAGATTCTCATCCAAGGACATGGCTTCTCCGATCACCGTTTGTAAGCACCCGAGGTGACACCAAGCGATCGCCCCGCAGCGGCTACGGCACTGCCTAGTGTTGCACCCGGTCCCTGCCACCACAAGCTCCCACGTGGCTCTCGGGGTAGGGAGTCGGCCTGCGGCACCCAGAGCACCAAGCTCAATGGGTGTCGGCGTCGGCCACCGTCTATCTCTTCGGGGGGTCGACCCCAAGGGAAAAATACCTCTTCACTTTCTCAATTTCCTGGTCCAAGTTGTCCATGTCTATTTCCACAGCACCCTTTCGAGTAAGGAACAAGAACGTGACCCGGGCAATCGCCTTTCCCGTGGCGGCAGAAAGGGCAAGGGCATAAGAGGCTCCCTGGGACCCATATCCCTCCACCCGCCTCTTCAGGTTTGCGGGATCTGAGCTGTTGGACGTTTTGTAGTCCACCACCACCAATCCCTGGTCGGTCTCGTACAAGAGATCGACGTAACCCTCCAGCACGCGCTCTCCAACGGGTGTGCAGACATACACCTCACGCCAGTGCCGCGACCTGCCGGCCTCGAGGACCGACCGGCTCCCCAGAGCATGGCGAACCATGACAGAGGCCATTTGCAGATCGCCGGCATCCAGGTCTGCCTCTGCTGCAAACCTCTCTACCAGAGAAGCAACGTCAGCCCCACCGCCAGCCTCTCCCCCATGGCCCGACATCGCGTGACCAACCTTGGCCAGATCCAAGGCCTCCATGACGGCATGCACCACGGTTCCCAGTTTGGTTCCGTCCCTGGCAGGAACCGGCGCATCGGCTGCATCGGCAGATTCGCCAGTTGTGAAGCTGGCCGTCACCTCCTCCGGCAGCCCGCCGGCATCACCACCATGGCCCTGTTGCCCACCCACCGACGTCGCCGAAACGGCACTCGGAAACGACAGACTCCGCGCCGCCCCAGCCTTTTCCTGCCACTCCTTGAAGCCCACCGCAACGCCTTCGGCTTCGCCTTCGACATCCATGGCCAGGCCACCAACTGCGGAGCCAGCATCCTCATCCGCTGAGGACTCGCTCCCTGCGAACTCCTCAGCCTCCTTTTCACTATTGTGCTCCGCCAACACCCTTGCATAGCTCTGGCCGGCCTTTCTCCGATACAGAGAAACGACCAGATGGTCCCTCGCCCTGGTGCATGCCACATAGAGCAGGCGGTTCAACTCCGCCTCATCCAACTCCGAATCCAGCTTGCGCATGCTGTCATAGGAGGCACTCCGAATGAACTTGCCGAGATCGCAAGCAAACCCCGCGGGACCCGAATCGGCGAAGGGCTTTTTGGACCCGTCGGCCAAAGGGGACTCCGCCATGTCCTCGAACAGGACCGGGGGAGAGGAGGCCGCACCACTGGTCCAACCAGACATACCGGCCAGCAGCACTACTGGAAACTCCAGACCCTTGGCCGCGTGCATCGTCATAACCCGCACAACGTCATCATCGGCCTCAGGAATAATGGTCTCCTCGACCCTCAGATTCTGCTTCATCTGGCCCGACACCCACCGCACATAATCACGGAGATTCCCATTGGTCACCTCCTGCCACGCTCTAGCCTGGTCGAGGACAAAGCGAATACGGCGCCAAATATCCCGAAAGCGCCAACCGTTCATCGCTATCTCCAAGACTCTCCGTTCCCGGACTATCAGATCAAGCATCTCCGTAGGTGACAACCAATAACGCTTTTGATATTGCTCGCTCAACCAAAACAGTGCTTTACCAACCGGTTGTTCGCATACCTCAGACCAATTGCTTATCTCGCGATAGTCCCAAGTCATTGGAAACCGGACATGATAGCTGTCCAGATCCTCGTCGCTACAACCGAATAGTGGCGTGCGGAGCGCTGCAACCACGTGGAGAGCGTTAGCGGGATCATCTATAGCCCGCATAACCATCAACAGATCCCGAACAGACTGATCGGAATAAATATTAAGAGCCGACTCAGACCGAAATGGAATATTACAATTCTCTAATGCCTCTTCCAAAAATGGAAGCGATGCCCTACTCGGCGTCAATATACCAATATCCTTATACCCTACTTCCCTCCAACCTTCATCCCCGGGTTCCTCTAACGCCACCGTCCACTTTTCGCTGACCATGTGCCGAATTGCCAACGCCACCTTGCTGGCTTCCTCTGCGCGCAGCTCATCGGCCTTAGCATCTCTTTCTCCGCCCAGGATTGCCACGGGCAGTCCCTTGTACCGTTCCGAGGTCTGCCGCACAGGGGCAAGTGGGACATAGGGAACATCACCCCTGGAAGAGTCAAGATGCCCATCGAGTGGTTGCATCAACTTCCGAAACACATCATTGACCCAGTGGACAATCGGCTCAATAGTTCTGAAGTTCGTGGTCAGGCGCACTAGCTGACTGTCCAAAACCGCGCACGCATCGGAGCTTTGCTGTTCCACTGCTAATAAGATCTCCGAAAATAGGCGTACTTCAGCGCGCCGAAATCTGTAGATTGACTGCTTGGGGTCACCCACGAGAAACAGCCGACCCGGTACGGCGTCCAGGGCTAGAGAACCGGCTTTTCTGCCTGATGACGTTCCATTGCCTTCAACCGACAGTGCTCGTACGATGTCGAGCTGCACTGGGTCTGTATCTTGAAACTCGTCAACAAGCAAATACTGATACCGCTCCCGGCAGTCTTCCACAACCGACTCAGAACTACTAAGCAATTCTCTCGCAAACACAAGCAAATCGTGGAAGCGCAGCGTACCTTCCGTACGCCTCTCCTCTGCACCATTGAGGACAAACTCCACAAGTTCTGCCAAAACAGGTTGCAGGACTGCATCTACAACTCGATTAACCTGGTCCTTCAGCTCCGAATACAATCCCGACACGACACGGCGGCTGGCTTGTACGTCATGCCAGTTAGCCTGCAGGCCATCCCGTTGGATGTCTGTATACCAACTAAACTCATTTGACAATTGGAGCATCGAGGCGGCTAATAGGTCAGCATTACTGATCTCACTTAGCTCTTGTACTTTCTCCGCCAGTAACCTCAACTTTTCTTTTAGAGAATCGCTGTGCGTTTTGTCTACTACCGTATCATCTTCGTTCTTACTCGTTGCTTTGGTCTTACTTCGAGTACTTTTCTTTGACTTGTCCTTATCTATCCAAAGCGCAAAGGCATTTTGGACCTTAGACCCAAATATATTTATCCAATTTCTTAGGTTTGCTTCAAAGTCGTGGTTAGTAACAGTAAACTTCGACAGCCGGTTCCAGTTATCTTCCAGTACTTCCGCAACTTCTTTGAGTTGCTCAACTCTAAAGCCTAGGGGCAATAGCATTCCAAGGGCTTGGCATATCTCTGGCTTGGTATGCAATTCATTAAGAAAGGTCGTCCACCGCTTCTCAAACGCAAGCGTCGCCTCGAAATTGTCGTATACGGTAATCCGAAGTGGGACCCGCGCTTCGATCGGGTACTGAGTCAGCAGTCGTTGGGCAAAGGAGTGGATGGTTCCTATAGCAGCTCCGTCGAGGTCCCTTAGCGCGTTATTTACGGCTTGTCGTTTTGCAATGTCCTCCGAAGCATTGCTCGACAGAACCTTCATCAATTTGTTTCGAAGGCGTGTGCGAAGTTCATTGCCAGCTTTTTCAGTAAACGTAATGGCGACAATGTTTGCAATAGAGACGTCAGCAAGAACCAAACTAGTAACCCGTTCGACCAATGCAGTAGTTTTCCCCGATCCCGCACCCGCCTCAACGATGAAGGTCTTTGTGAGGTTGCTCGCGATCTCCTGCCGCTCCCGGTGATCGACTACGAGTTGCGTATCCAGATGTCGGCTGGCCATTTACGCCTCCAGGTCATTCCGAGTACGCTTTTGCGTCCGGGCTGCAAGTACATCTCTGAATGTAGATATAGATTTATTGTCTAGATTATCTAGCTTGCGCTCAATCTGCTTTCGCAGTCGCATTGCGCTCATGCCATCGGGAGAGCAGTAGGGGCACTCAATGCGACCACCATCTGGATATGGAATAAATACGCCTGATGTAATGCCTTCAAGGATCTTTTTGGCGACATTGTAATGATGATTACTAACCTCTTCGGTTAGTTCGTATCGAATAGGCTTGCGCGTATAAGAGGGGTCTACAAATCTGTACTCGACAAAAATACGATTTGGTCTCGTAATCTTTAGGCTTTGATAGTTATTCTTTACGGCAATCCCATAGAGCCCCAGCTGAAGCTTGGTACCTCCCAGGCTCCACATACCATCCTTCATCAATTGGGAATAACCGTCGGGACGGCCAGTTTTATAGTCAATTATCAATAGGTCATTTTCGTCGTTTCTGTCGACCCGGTCGATCTTTCCCTGATATATGAGTTGAGACTTGCTGTCAGGTTGACTACCAGCCTTCAGTTCAGTAGTAAATTCGTACTCTACGGCTAGCGGCGCATAGTTACTGGACTTAGAGAATTGCTTATCGGCTTTTAGAAAGTCTGTAACTTGTTTTTGTATCTGCTGCTTCGCTAACGCCCATAGAAGGGGATTTATTTCTAAAACTTCGGCTTCGTATTCCTCGAACACCTGACTACAGGTGCTTTGTAGAAATTCAGCGTCTGCGTCCGTCCAGTCGCTTCCGTACACACAGGGATTTTTATGGCTGGGAAGGTATTTAGTTATGACCTTTTCCAGTATCTTGTGAACCATTGAGCCCTTGTGGAGCGGCGACACCCCAAGGACATCCTCTGGCTTTTCGCCCTCCCTGATTCCCAGTACGTGCCGCATGAAGTAGGAGTGTGGACATGTTGCCCACTTCTCAAGACTGGTGGGACTTTCCGGAGCAGCGCGGTCGTTTCTGGATCGTTTTCCGATATGGGAATCTTGCCCTACCTTTATTAGACCATCAAAGGGAGTGACTCTATCGCCTCTACGTTCTTTTAGTACCGTGTGTCCCGTTGTGATTATGGGGTCATCCGGCATGGTAGTTGCGCCAGTGCCCATCCCACTGGACGTTTTGAGTAGGTATGCCAGACGGTAGTCTTGTTCAGTTGCTGGCATGGTCAGGCTTTTATTGTTACTCAATAGCGTTGTTAAGCCTGTCTTGTATGAAGGTACTTCGTGGCGCCAAGGTCTTGCATTATTTGTGCTCGGGGTGTTGGGGTCGGTGGCTGTTTCGAGAAATGCTTCAATGTCTGAGAGCCACCGTGATGGGCTCAGTTCGCCGGTTGATCTAAGGTTTCCCCTTGCCGTGCACATGGTTATGGCATCGGCTTCGGCCAGCACTGCGAGGAGGTCGTGCTGTTGGCGAGAGAGGTCATCGGATTTACGCTCGAGGCCAAGTTGATCTCGAAGTTTGTCCGACAGAAGCGGGCTCGCAACGTTTTTGCGTGGATAGCTGCCCTCATTCATCCCCACGATGATGACTTCGTCCATGTTCAGGCCGACACCCATGTTGATGGGGCCCACCATCAGTCCAGTTCCGAAGCGGCCCGCCTTTGTGGAGTTCGCCCGGAACTCTGAGCGCACGGCGGAAGCAAAGACATCCAAGCCTATCAATGTGTTTTCATTACCGAGCGATCCCAGGCGGTGAAGTAGCTTTTCGATACTTTCGGCGGCCGACTCATCATGAGCCGATCCGTTCCATTCCCGGGGGTCTCCAAGCAGGTCCTTTACGCGTTCCCGGGTTCGGCAGGAATGTTCAGCCCAGGTGCGCTTTTGGTCAGCCGCTGGAAAGTCGTCGATAAGGGCCCGCATGAAGCGTTGGAGGTGTCGGGCAGTCAGAAATTTCTCGATCTGTTTAGGTGGTATTTGCTGATTCGGGGTTTCATGGGGCGGAGGCGGCTGGCACGCCTGTACATACTGTTCAAGTCTTTGTTCCCATTGGGCTTTTCCCTGAACTATGCCAGCCTCTTGGCAAATTTGTTGCCAGGCTTTTACATTGATGGGTTGGTTGTTGTAGTGCAGGGGGGCTCCATGGAGCCAATCCAGGACTTCGGCCCGAGAGAAGTTCGATAGTGGGAGATCGAGCATCTTGAGTACGGTGCGACCGGCCATGGTCGCCGTTATCGAGACCCCTGTCCTGCCGGCCGTGGGAATCTGTGCTGCGCTTAGTTGTTCCCTAAGGATGTCCGCATACGGAGTCTGCGAGCCATAAAGGATTGCAATCCGGTCGAGGCTCACGCCGGCCTCTCTCGCCTCCATGACCCTTCGGAGCGCGGCCCTCACTTCCTCATCTGCGTCGGAAACTACGACAATTTGCGTGCTGGCCGGATCCACCACGGCCCAGGGTGCCTGCGCCGCTGGGGGTGCTTGGATCTCGGGGCCGATCCTTTGTAGCGGTCTCAGAAGGGGCGCGTCGGCTTCGGCAGAGCCGGTCATTCCAGCCAACACCTTCAGCTCGGTGAGATCACCCAACCTCGCCAGCAGATTTGCCGTAGGCGGGGGCAGCCGGCGGGGGAGGTAGAGGATGATCGGTCCGAGTTCCTCCAACCACGCCGATGCCTCATGAAGGGCGGCCTGGGCAGCCCCGAACAGTTCTGCATCCTCGTAGTAGCGCTGCGAAAGCCGATTACTGGCTCCTCTGCAAATAGCAAGGACCTCAGTGCTAACTCCTGGTTCCAACAGAGCGAGGCCCGTGATGGCCTGCGGTGACACCGCACCCAGCTCCTTGTGTATGGCAACCAAAGCCTCCAGGGTTGCATCGTCGTGTGCCTTTAGTGACGAGGTCTGCCGTTCTGCCAGTTCCAGCCGGATGGCTTCCCTTGCAGCCGGGGGCGATACTCGTCGGCGGTCGGCCAAAAATCCCTTGCTGGCCCGCAGCTTTTCCACCAGGTCCCGTGACGTGACGAAGTTGACCGCCGCGTAGGCATTGGTTGTCGCATCCTGGTCGGCTCCCAGGTTTCTCGACCCGGCTGATCCCAATAGCCTTCGGGTCGCCACTCCCTGGTAGTTCGACTCCACGATTACGGTGACCGGTTTCAATGGATCATCGCCTTTTGCTGCATGGATCTCTCGGCGAAGAGCCTCAACCGCCGAGCGGCCATGCCGTACCCATTCGAGTTGTATGGTCACGTCACGGATGGTACTGAGAAGATGCGACAGTGGCCATGCCCCGGCGTCCTGGAAGAGCCAGTTCTTTGAGAGCCATGGACTCTCTCGGCGTGAAGGGCTCCCCGGGCGTAGATTGATAGCGATGATGGCATGGCAGCTAACCACGCCCGGACCCATCGATTCGGCACCGCTCCAGATGGGTGAAGTGCCTGACCCACAGCCAGGCCTCGATGAGATCCGGGTCCAGGTCAAAACCTGTGCAGTCTGCCGCACCGATTTGCATCTTGCTGAAGGGGACCTGGCACCCAAGCGTTTCGGCGTGGTGCCCGGCCATGAGATAGTTGGCGTCGTAGACCGCGCCGGAGCCAACTGCAGGCGGTTTCATCTTGGGGACCGGGTGGGCATTGCCTGGCTCGCGTCGACGTGTGGCCGCTGTCGATTCTGCATTGCCGGACGTGAAAACCTATGCCTGGATCCCCGCTTCACCGGATGGGACCAGGACGGCGGTTATGCGACCTATGCCGTGGTCAAAGAAGCCTTTGCCTATGCCCTGCCACCAGGATTTGATGATGAAACTGCCGCACCGCTGCTTTGCGCTGGGATAATCGGCTACCGGGCATTGAAGCGAAGCGAAGTACCGCCGGGAGGCAGGCTTGGCCTCTACGGGTTTGGCGCGTCGGCGCACCTGGCCCTCCAGGTGGCTCTGTCCACCGGATCGGAGGTCCACGTAATGACCCGTTCACCAAAAGCAAGGCAGCTCGCTCTTTCCCTGGGAGCGAGTTCTGCCAGGGACCTTTCGAAAGCGCCTCCGGTTCCCCTGGACGCATCAGTTGTCTTTGCCCCGGCGGGATCAGTCGTTCTCAGCGCACTGGAGGCCACCGAACGGGGCGGGACCGTAGTAGTTGCGGGCATTCATCTCTCCCCCATCGGCAACCTCGATTACGATAAACACCTTTTTCAAGAGCGCCAGGTGCGATCCGTCACGGCCAACACAAGACAAGACGGCGAGGAGTTCCTCGCAATCGCCCAAAGGATCCGACTCCAACTGAGCACCATCCCCTATCGCTTCGGAGAAGCCGACCGGGCGCTGAGTGACCTGGCGCATGGCAGAGTGCAGGGAGCCGCTGTGGTCCACATCTCCGACGGCCAAATTTGATGGACCTTGGGACCGCAAGAGGATTCGCCGGGTGCCCTGAGCCACGCTGGCAACACGTTGCTGACCCCGGCACGGCGACTTGGCAGGAAACGAGAGCGCAACCGCTCGCGACGCCCTCCTGGTAGCGTGTCGGCGCATGGCGAAGGACATCCACCCCGCACGGGGCATGCGGGACATCCTGCCCGAAGAGAAGGCCCTGCGTGAACAGACCCTGGCTCGGCTCAGAGCCCATTACGCGCGTTACGGCTACCGCGAGATCGAGACACCGGCCATAGAGGACCTGGAACGCCTCTCCTCTGGACAGGGTGGAGAGAATGAAAAGCTGATTTTCAAAATCCTTCGCCGGGGCCTGTCTCCGGATGCAACGATAACCACCTCGGAAGCGGCCGACCTGGGCCTCCGCTACGATCTGACCCTGCCGCTCGCCCGCTTCTACGCCACCAACCGTGAGCGTCTGGGGCCGGTCTTCCGAAGCATGCAGATCGGCCCGGTCTGGAGAGCCGAACGGCCTCAAAAGGGCCGGTTTCGCCAATTCCTTCAATGCGATATCGACCTAATCGGCGAGGAATCCATCCTTGCCGAAACCGAGTTGATCACCGCGACCCTCACGGCCCTGGATCAATTGGGCGTGGGTGGCTGCACGGTCAGGATCAACGACAGACGGCTGCTGGCGCAGATGCTCGATCGCTGCGGGATTGATGGATCCGGCCAAGGTCGAGTCCTGGTAGCCATAGACAAGCTTGACAAGATCGGCCTTTCCGGCGTGCATCAGGAGCTGCACCACTTGAACCTTGCACCCGGGGCCGCAGACCAGGTGGTCTCTTTCCTTGAAGCCGCAGGCACGGGGAGCGAGGACAAGTTCCTTTCACAGTTGGCCAATGAAAGCCAAGAGCTTTTTCGAATTGCCGAGTCCCTGCAGGCGATACGAAAGGCCGTCAAAAGCGCCCTTCCCGAGGCTGGCATTGTGTTCGACCCATCGCTCGTGCGAGGCATGGCCTACTACACCGGTGCGGTCTTCGAAATAGCACACCCATCCACCGCCATCTCCCTTGCCGGAGGAGGGCGGTATGACAACATGATCGGGCGCTTCACCGGCTCTCCGGTCCCGGCATGTGGATTTTCGATAGGATTCGAAAGAATCATTGGGCTCTTGTCGGCTCCGGAAGCGAGCACAGGCACTACCGTCGCTTTGATCTACTCAGAAGGATGCCTACCAGAACGCGTGCTGGCCGTGCAGGCACAGCTCATCTCCCAAGGCCTGAATACCCGGCTGCAAAGCAGGCCCCGGCGGCTCGGAAGGATGCTGGACTCACTGGCCGCAGAGGGATTCACTCACTACGTGCTGATCGACCCCGATACCACGAGCGTGCTGGCCGAGGAGCTGGAACCCATAAACCTCCACGGCTAACGGCAGCCTGGGAGCTCACCCTGGCGTCTTCACTTCGGCGTTGGGGGGCAACTCGTGCCGTGCCCT
>JAKAOS010000102.1 GCA_021823165.1 Actinomycetes bacterium
ATACTCGTGTCGACACGGGCGTAGGTCTCCTTCGTGAGTTGGTAGCTCTGGAAGGAACCTACGCCCGTCGTCTATTTACACCGCGGATGGGACGCCACCTCTGCGATTTTCGGCTCGGCCATAGGTGGAACTCCGCAGCGTTTTCAATACAAGTAGTTGCCCGCTTAGCTCGAGCTGTGGAGTGATGGGCCGATGCCGTACGGGATTGACTGCAGGCCTGGGCGAAAAGTGACCGAAGTGGTGCTCCTTCAGCCGGCTTCATCCCTGCTAACCCCGGCTGCACCGCTGCCCTGGCCGGGAACCCGGTGCCGTCCGGCACGGCCTGGCGCCTTGTTGGCCGCCGATCAGTTCGGCCAGGATCGGCGCACGGCAGCTGCGGGTACCAGCGACCACGCCCGGCGCCACGATGCAGCTGCGGGGCCGCGGAGATCTGGGGTCTCACCCCGGGCGGCATTCCTCTTTGCCCCCCACCATCCCGTCTTTCCCTCGTCGGCCAGTTCGGCAACCGACTCCTCGATGCGGACTGCGAAGTTGCGCACGTCCTCGCCTTCAAGGGGAGAAATGGGTTCGCCAAAGGTGACCCTGGTGGGGGAGCGGCGCAGCTTGGAGCTCCCCTTGGCCAGCACCGCACGGGTGCCGGTGAGGTAGATCGGCACCACCGGGACCTTGGCCCTAAAAGAGAGGTAGGCGGCACTCGCCGGGTGGAAGGGTTGGCCCCAGCCGTCGGGGCTCCGCCCGCCCTCGGGGAAGATCACAAGACTCCACCCCTCGGAAATGAGTTCGACGGCCAAATCCGATGACCGGCGGTTCACCTTTTTCCTGTCCACCGGGATCGCACTCAGCAGCCCCGCGGACGCAACAGCCTTCCAGGGTCGGTCAAAGAAGTAGTCAGCGGCGGCGGCCACCACGCTTCGATGGCGGAAGCGCTCGGGAAGCATCGACAAAAGCACCAGGGTGTCTGCGTGGCTTGCATGATTGGCGGCAAAGATCACCGGCCCCTCCACCCCCTGGAGCCGGTCCGCGCTCACAGCAACGGGGGCTGCGACCATCTTCACCATTGGCCTCCCCACGCCCTCCAACGCAACCAGGCGGGCCAGTCGAACTACCGGCAGGCGGGCCCAGGAGGTGTCGTAGGAGAGGCCGAGATGGCGCACCGGAATCGACCGAAAAAGCTTCACCGGCCAGGTGGCCTGGGTCCAGGGAAAGGGGAGATGGCCGGGATAGGGCAACAACGGCATCATATGACCTCGGCCATCAAAAGGGGTGGCATGTGCAAATGGGTGATGGATGGATCTTTGCCCACCACGTCGGATGCCAACTCCAGGGCGTCATCGAGGGTCGAGGCGCTCCGGAGGCCCAGTCGTTGAACCGCACGGCGATCACCACCGACGATGATCGCAGCCCCAAGGTGGTCCAGGGCATGTGCGGTCCAGTACCACATGTAGAAGGGGTGTACGCCGTGGTAGGCGTGGCCGGTCCGGTAGAGGTGGATATACCACGGGTCGGTGGCGAAAGATTCCTCGAACTTGGCTTCCAGTTCAGCTGGATCGGTGGTCTCGGCAAGTACCTGTTCGAAAAAGTCGATGTAGCTGGGGTGTCTCACCGGGTCGAACTCCCATGGCGTGGGGTGCGACATGATGACAACCCCGCCCTTGCGGACCAGGGGCCGGCCACCTACGTAGCTGTTGAAGAAGTAGCCCAAGCCCAAACAGGCCACCAGGATCGGGTTCATGAGGGAGTTCACGTTGTAGGGGCCTATGTAGGGAAGCCCCATGGTCAACACGTCGGCCTGTCCGTCCACCTGCACCAACTGGTGTGCAAGCAGGTTTGAGATCGTCCGCTCGTGCACCGCTTCGACCTCGCCGGCCTGGACGCTGGCAAGGGTGTAACCCGCCCGGGTCTGCTGCATAACCCTTCTTGCCAGGCGAGGCGAAACCGCAGACAGGGCGCCCTTGGTGGCCAAAAAGCTGGCGCGATCCCTAAGGTTCCACTCCCACTCCCTGCGGTAGAGGAAGCCGAAGGACTCGGGGAAGGACTGGCCGTTCAGGGTGGTCTCGATCTGGAAGATCTTCACCCCCGAGTCTCGGATCAGCCGGCCCATCCGCCAGTTCGAGGTGTGCAGTTCGGAGTGCTCTTTGTCCATAAAGGAGCGAGAGTGCACCATGGTTTTGGTGTTGTGATGGTGGCGAATGCTGCGGTAGCTGGCCAAGCCCGTTGCCACGCTCTTGTGGCCACCGTCCATCGTGACGAGGTTGACATTCACATACACCAACAGCTCAGCAGTCGCCGCCGCCTTGTTCAGCTCCACATCCTCACCCAGATCGGTTTGCCCGAGATGTATGAGGTTGTCTGGGTCCTCTGCATCGTGCTGGGTCAGCCGTCCAGAGGGGGCAAAGGAGTCGTAGATGCGATCGCCCAGGGCGTGGCGCAGTTCGGGTTCGCTCATGCGCCGGTGCAGGGCAAGAGCCGCAATGAGCACGACGTCGTCCACGCCGGCTGCGGCCGCACGATCCAGCACCGCTTCGATAACCAGCTGCCGAACGTCGGGTTGGCGCATCGGCGGGAGCGGGAGGGAGACGTCGTCAAAGGCAATAGCCAAAGACATCCCCGGCCGCAGCAGGCTCGAAAGCGGAGCCGAGTCACCCAGCGGATTGTCGAGGGCCGCATTGATTTCAGCTACGGGATCGGCAAGTGGAGCTGTCGCATCCGGCGGGTAGACGACCCGCGATCCCACCGGAAGGCGTTCCATGCGGAAGCCCTCCCCGTGCCAGAACATGGTCGGCGGCGTCGAGCGATCGACCTCCAACACAAAACCTGGTCGTGCGCTCACCTGTTCCTCCTCCCCGCCCGGGACGTAATGCCGGGTTCGAAGACGATCTTCACGCTGCCTCTCCTACCGGCCGCCGCCGCATGGGCGAGGGCCTCCTCATACCGTTCGAGAGGGTATCTGGCCGACACCAGCCTCCCCAGATCTGCCGACCTGACCAGTTCAAAAGCCATGTCGAAGCTGCGCCTGCCGTTTTGCTCGGTCCCATAGGCGTACGCGCCTACGAGCCGGATCTCACGCTGCCACAGTGGGGTCAGATCCATCCTCATCGGGGCGGGCATCCCCACCAGCACCACCGTCCCACCCGGTCGGCAGACGCCCAATGCCTGGCGGAGGGAGTCGGGGCTGCCGACACAGTCATAGATCACATCCGCACCCCCAGAAAGCCGCCCGGGAAGGGCAAGGGACCGGGTCATCCGCCGCAAGACCCTGGGCAGGCCATCGGCAGATGTGGTGACATCTGCCCCAAGGTCCTTGGCCAGTTCTGCCTGATGGGGGTGCTTGGCCGAAACGATGAGAGCCGAGGGCGTTGCGTAGTGCGCCAATGCGGCCACAAGGGAAAGCCCGAGTGTGCCGGCACCCAGGACCGCCACGATCCCACCGGCCGCCCGGGGCTCGGCGAGGGCACCATGCAGCGCGCATGCCACCGGCTCCACCATGACCGCCGCCTCGTCCCCCATGTCCTCTGGAACAACGTGCAGCTGGCTCTCATGCGCGACCATTGACTCCGACCACCCGCCGCCGACCTCTGAGCAGTAGCCGCTCTGAAGGCCCGGGGAAAGGTGTCCAAAGGCAAGGTTCTGGCAAGATCCCACCCGCCCCTCCGCACACGGCTCACAGGGGGGGTCGATGGCCCTGGCTTTGCAACCGAGGACGGCTTCCAACACCACCCGTCTGCCGTTGTCCCCCCTCACCGCCACGACCTCGTGACCGGGGGTGAAGGGAAAGCTCACGATCGGCTCGAACCAGCGGGATGCCTTTGCCGAAATCGTCGCAAGATCCGATCCGCAGATGCCTGCGAGGACCGGCTCCAATGTCACCCATCCCGGTCCCGGCAGATCCAATGTCCCTTCGTCTTGGAGCCTCAGGGGCGATGGGTTGTGCGCGGGAGCCCCGCCGAGTGCTGATGCAACCCTGGCGGCAGCAAACCGTGGGACACTGCGCTCCACCACTAGCGCTTTCAGTTGGCACCTCTCTTCTGAGTCACAATGCCGGGGCGAACCCGCGGGGCCAGGGGAAGCAGGGGGCGGCTGCCCTTCTGGCGTTCCCAGATCTCCACATGCCATCCTCGGCGCCTCGCAAGCGCGGCCAGCTTGGTCTCGGGATTTACCGCAACTGGATGACCGACGGCCTCGAGCATCGGAAGATCCGAGGCGGAGTCCGCATACGCCACCGACTCGGAAAGCTCCAGGCCCTCCGCTGCGGCGTAGGAGGCCATTAGCAGTGCCCGGGCCTCGCCGGTGGGAGGAGCGGACTGCAGATGCCCCGTGAGTCTCCCGTCCCGCTCGCCCAAACTGGGGCACACCACCTCGTCGAAGAGCGGCCGGAGGGGCTCGACCACTAGGTCCAGAGCACCGGTGATCAAGATGGTCCGGTGGCCCAGGCGGCGGTGGTGACGCACTCGGGCGAGGGCGGCGGGGAAGGCCTTTGCCAAAAGCAGGGAGTTGAACAACTCCCACGCGTCGGCCCGGAGGAGGTCCGCGGGCGCCCCCTCATACCGGCGGTAGAAGTGGCGGAGGAAGTCGCCCCTGTCCCTCCGGTCCAAAGAGGCCAGGCTCGGAGCCTCCCTCAGCAGCCTTACAACCAGTCGCATGCGATCGGTATCGCCGAGGTGCCGGCTGGCAAGCCATGCGTAGGACTCCACAACGTTGGATGCGATGAGGGTGTTCTCCAGGTCGAATGCCGCCAGGTGCCGCTCGGGGGAGAGGATTGCCCGCCTGGCGCGGTCCTGGCGCTGTGCCCCGTCCTTTTTCCCCGGGGTCGTCTTTACCCGGGCGTGTGCGACGATGGAGGGGAGGTGGACATCATGGACATAGTGCTTCCAGTCGAGCACTGCGGGATCAAAGCAGAACTGCTTTTTATCCACATCCCCCAAGCTCTCCCAAAGCCCCATCAGCTTGGAAACCTCGAAGATTGTTTCGCACTCTGCATATGAGCCGTAGAGCTCTACATAAGAAAGCGCCCGCTCTGCCTGGCTGCGCCGGTCCTCGACTGCGGCGGCAATGTCGGCCGCCTTTGCCCGCAACGGCAGTGCAGAAAGCGCCCGTTCTGCGCCCCGGAGCGCCTTGGCGGCCCGGTTGAGCCGCCGCTGGACATGTCCCCGGCCGGGGAAGGACCACTCAGGAACCACTATGGGCTGGCCGGCCGAGTCGTAGATCGGGTGCTCGTGAAACCAGCTCTTTACCAAATCCACCAGCGTCCCATACCGCAGGGGATTGCGGTATCCCGAGGCGACATGGAACACCGGCGAACCCACGCGGTCGGGCCCCTTGGCTGCCACCGAGATGATCGCGGCCACCACAAAATCCACCGGGATCACGTCGATGATCCCCTCTGGCAGGCCCGGAAATGCCGCCAAAAGCCCCCGGGCGTAGGAGATGATGACCGGTTCGGCCATGCGGAAGCCCCTGATCCAACCCGGGAAGGGCTCCGCCATCGCGCTCTCGATGATCGAAGGCCGCACGATGGTAACCGCAATGTCCCCCGCGCACTCCATGAGGGCACGTTCCGAAAGGGCCTTGGTGTAGGCGTAGGCATCGGGCCACCCGAGCGCCTGGGCACGGGAGCGTCCCAGTTCAACCAACCGGTCTTTGACCCAGTCCGCACGTGCCCGTTCGGCCCGTTCGGCAAGAAGGGGAGTGCTGGCACCGCCGAGTTCTGCCCGGGCCTGTTTCATGAATCCCGCCAGCTTCCCCGGGCTACGGCTCTCGTCCTCGGCCGAGACGCGTGCCCTCTGGGCCGCCTCGGCCTCGACACGCCAGTCCACCTTGGTCGCAAAGGGCGTCTGGGAGAGCGGGGCCTCGACCACGTCGCCCCGCCTGGATCCGGCTACGTACGCGGTGGATACGGCCACGAGGTGGGCCGTGGACCCACATGCGGCCATTGCCTCGGCGACCCTCTTGGGGCCCAACAGGTTCACCTCGACGGCGACATCGAGCGGCGAGTCGAAGCTGACGGTGGCGGCTGAATGGATGACAACGTCGGCCTCCGCCAGGGCCTGTCGGCCCTGTTCGTCCAGGCCCAGGCCGTCAACTGATACGTCTCCCGCCACGGCCCGGAGCCGCTTTGCGATGGTCGCGTCGAAAGAGTCGCCCCATTGCTGGCGTAGCCGATCGAAGCAGTCGTTTCTGATCACGTCCCTGGCGACCCGGGCTTCTGGCCCGCCACGCCGGCCGGGACGCACTATCGCGGTCACCTCGCACCCCGGTACGCAGCGAAGCAGGCGTTCGACCAATGCCGTACCCACGAATCCGGTGGCTCCGGTTATGGCAATGCGTTTTCCCTGAAGGGCTTCGGAAATCACTTGGCGGGCCGGTCCGTCGCCGGTGGACGCCTGGAGCGATGCTGGGGAGGCGTATACCGCTTGGAGGGGGCGGGCCCGGTCCGGGCGGCTCCGCGCTTGGAGCGGCGTCCGTCGGTCGGCTTTTTCCCCTTGGTGGCGCCCGCTTGAGCCGCACCCTTGTTTTGCTGGGCAAGTGCGTGCCGGGCATCGGCCCGCAGTCCCGCCAGGCGTGACCAACGCACCATCTCCCACGCCGCAAGGGCCATAAATGGGATACCAAAGATGAAGGGCTTGGATCCCCATGGCCCATAGGTCCCGACAAAAAGTGCCGAAAGCCCCAGGAAGAGACGCTTGCGGGAAAGCGAGGCCCAAGCCAGCACAACTGCGCCAAGCAGAGCCATGGCCAGGCCCAGGCTCGGCAAGGTGTGGTGGGGGGAGGCCTTTTCCCCGAGCTTGGGTGCCCAGAAAACAAGACCCATGACCGCTGCCAGGGCAGAGGCCACGAGCCCCGCGATTTGGTCCTTCGGCCCCAACGGAGGCATCTTGGCATATGAGGTGTCGGCTGCCACGGTCGCTCAGGCTAGCTGCCAGCATCCCGCCAAGCGGGATTGGTTTTTGCCGACTTTCCAACAAGCCCGCCGCCATGGCCCCAGACGGCTTCACAAAGACGTCGCAACCCTCACCCAGGATTCCCAAAGGACAGGAAAAAGCGACTCTACACACGGCTGGTTGCCAGCGAGTGGTCAATGGTGGCGGTGACCGCTCCCGTCGTCTGGTGGCCGGCGGAGGTGATGGAATGCGGTTGGATCCTCCGCCGAAGCCTGGGAGCTCTGTCCATACCCACTCCGACGATATTTTTCTTTCGAACGATACGGGTGCTGTTCACCCGCTAGGTCCAACCGGGATCCAAGGGTCAAAAAAGGAGTCAAAGGAGCAGTTGGCCCGCCTGCAAAAGGTCGCTCGGGACAGGGATGGCGCCTTCTTCTCAGTTGTTCGACGACCTTGGGCACCACTGGGCAAGTTCAGCAGAAATGCATCCCGCTTCGCCCACCTGGTGCTACCTCGTGAGACCATGAGAGATGTGAGACCCGGGATAGCAATAGCGTCTGTGTCCGCCGCTATTGCTCTTGTGGCCTGTGGGAAAAGCTCGGGAAGCCGACCAATTACCTCTACCACCTCACCAGCATCTTCGACCACCACAACAGGTTTGCCACCACCTGCGACCACGTCCACGGTGGCGCCGCTGTTCCCGCCATCCGGTACGGGTGCATATGGGCTTGTCACCGCCGGACCCAGCTGTCCGGTAGCAACGGCAGCTCACCCCTGCCCGCCCCATCCTCTTTCGCTGCAGATCCAAGCACACAGCCCGGCCGGGGTCACCGTGGCGTCCACCCGCAGCGACGCCCATGGCCGCTATGTACTCGATCTTCCCGCAGGGACCTACACCCTGGTCTTCATAACCCCATCGGGCTGGCCCCATTGCCCCAACACCACTGTGGCCGTAAGGTCAAACATCCCAACCAGAGCCGACGTGTCATGCGACACCGGCATCCGCTGAAGGCTGCCAGGAACTATGCCCGAGGCGTGCCACCCCAGTCGGGACCACCAACGGCGACGACAACGACGCAGCCAACCACCGGACGGAGCCTTCCGCTCCGTGGCTGGCTATCCAAAAGCTGTCCCAGCGCGCAACCACGATTGACTGCGTTGGCATCCCTGTGGTTGCCAGGGCCAAACCGGACAACACCGCCCGGTTGCTGTTTGCTTAGAGCCGCACAGTGCTCCTCAGTGCCCGCGTGAGCCGGGCTATGGGCGATGGGAACAGAACCATGCGGTAGAGGGGATACAGGGCCATCAGGCCCACCAGGACCGCTATCGGCCACCAGAACATCGGGATGATCAGCAGCATCAGGATTATGGCGATGCGGTAGGGCACCCGGACGCTGGTGAGGAGGGGGAATATACCGGCTACGACCAGTAGCGTCGCCGGGGCCGCCAGAATCGCAATGCCAATGCGTTCCAACGCCCACATGTGCGGCCACCACCTTTGCGCCGCCTCAAGTGTCACAAGGGCATTGCGGACCGCCGATGCGATACCGACCAGTACCAGTGCCGCGGCAGACAGAAAATCCACCACGACAACCCACGAGCTGTGAAACTCGTGGTCATCAATCTCTTCCCGCGACGGATAACTGAATGTTTTTGTCTCT
>JAKAOS010000103.1 GCA_021823165.1 Actinomycetes bacterium
CCTTGGCGCTGCTCCACCGCCAAGACCAGGGACGCAGCAAAGGCGTCTGGCTCCACCACGAGGGATCCGAGCACCTCTGAGGGGCTAATGGACTTGCAGTAGGCCTCGTAGAGAAGGCCAACGGCCCGCTCTCGCGCCGCCCTCCGGGACGTGCCCGGGACGTTGGGTCTGTGCGATTTCATAGATATGGCGCCCCTGTGTGGCCGAGCTGGCAGCTCAGGCCCGGGTCAGGTACTCGCCGCTCCTGGTGTCCACCTTGACCCGGTCACCCACGTTCACAAACAGGGGGACCTGGATCACGATCCCGGTCTGCAGCGTCGCCGGCTTGCGGGCACCGGAAACCCGGTCTCCCTGCAGGCCCGGCTCGGTCTCGGTCACCTCCAGCTCCACCGCGGCGGGCAACTCGACTCCGACGATCTCACCCTTGTAGAGCGAGAGAGGCACCGAATCGCCCTCTTTCAAAAAGCGTGCGGCCTGGCCAAGGGCGGCCTCGGTGACGCTCATCTGCTCGAAGGAGCTGGCGTCCATGAACACGCAGCCGTCACCGTCTTTGTACAGATACTGCATCTCATGTTTGTCGATGATTGCCTGCTCAAGCTTCTCATCCGCTCGCCAGGTCCGATCGAGTACCGCTCCGCTGCGGACGTTTTTCAGCTTGGTCCGCACAAAGGCGCCACCCTTGCCCGGCTTTACGTGTTGGAACTCCACCACGGAAAAGAGCCCTTCGGGAAGGTCCAGGGTCATCCCGTTCTTCAAGTCATTGGTCGATACAGCCATTTCTCTCTCTCCGCGTAGCTGGCAGGCCGCCTGGATCAGGCGAGAACCAGTTGCTTGGGTGCTCCCGTGAGGGGGACGGCGCCAGATGGGGTCACCACGACGGTGTCCTCTATCCGGCAGCCTCCCAAGCCCTCGAGATAGATCCCCGGCTCCACCGTCACCACGGAGCGGTCCTTCAGCTTAGCGCTGCAACGCTGGGCAACCGCGGGTGACTCGTGTACATCGAGACCCACGCCGTGACCGGTGCTGTGAACGAACGCCTCCCCGAATCCCGCTTGGGAGATGATCGTCCGGCACGCGGCATCGACGTCTTTGGCGTCGCTCCCCACGCCCACCGCAGCCACGCCGGCCGCCTGGGAGGTGGCGACAACCGCAGCGATCTCGGCAAGCGTCTCAGACGCCGGGTCCCCGGCGCAGATCGTGCGAGTCATGTCCGAGCGGTAGCCGTCCACGGTGGCACCGAAGTCGATGACGACCAACTCGCCCGCTTCGATCACCTTCGAGGAGGGCTGGTGGTGTGGTTTGGCCCCATTCATCCCCGCCGCCACGATGGTCTCGAAAGCCACGCGCTGGGCACCCAGGCGGCGCATCTCGGTATCGAGGCCCAGGGCAAAATCCGCCTCGGTGCTACGCCCCGGCTGCAGGCGGTCGAGCATCCTGGCGAGTGCGGCATCCGCAACCGCCGCAGCCGCGGCCATCCGCACCAGCTCGCCGTCGTCCTTGGTCACCCTTATCTCCTCCACAAGGGTCTTTGCAGGGACCAGCTGCACCGAGGAGGACTCCGACAGAGCCGCTGCCAGTCGGCGCTCGAAGGCCCAGCTGGCATGCTCGGCCTCCAGCCCCGCGGAGCCTGCCGACCCGATCAAGGCCGCCAGGGCCGACATCTGGCCGGCGGCAGTGGAGGGAACCTGCACCTCTACTTCCGCCCCGGCCGCCTCGATCTCGGCGGGTGC
The DNA here is from genome assembly GCA_021823165.1 of Actinomycetes bacterium. Lineage (GTDB taxonomy): Bacteria > Actinomycetota > Acidimicrobiia > Acidimicrobiales > JAKAOS01 > JAKAOS01. The sequence goes on from JAKAOS010000103.1 coordinate 1,731, forward strand.
CTGGAGGCCATAGCGGCCATCTGTGATCAGCACCGCCTGGTCCGGGGTCACCACCAAGAGCCCTGCGGAGCCACTGAAGCCGCACAGGTAACGGACGTTGGTGAGATTGCTCACCACCAAAGCATCCATCTCCGCCGCGGCCATCGACCGCCGGAGTTCCCCGAGCCGTGCCCCGGTCGCCATGGACGCCCCGGCTGCGGCGGCAAGGAGGGCCTCGGCCCTCCGGTCCCAATCTCCGCCCGCGGGTGGGCCCGATAGCAGCATCCAGGGCGCCCCACCGCCTGGGTTCACCAAGTCAACATCGCTTGCCCTCACCTAATGCATTCAACCAGGCCGCCGGCCTCCGGCTGCCGGGAGGGCAATTGCCGGCCTTTTTCGCCTAAGAGTTCGGGTTTGGTAAGGACACGGCAAAATCGTGGCAAGACAAGCGGCCCCGTTCTCGGTTATCTTGTTTCCCTGATGGCCAGCACCATGACATTGACCCGCGCCCGGGGGCGTATCGGGTCCTACGTAGCCCTCATGAAGCCCCGGATCATCGAGTTGCTTCTCATTACCACGCTGCCCACCATGGTGGTAGCCAAGCAGGGCATCCCCTCGGTGTGGCTGATGGTTATGACCCTTTTGGGCGGAACCCTTGCCGCCGGCGGGGCGAATGCCATGAACATGATCTACGACCGTGACATCGATGCGGTGATGGGTCGCACCAAAGGGCGTCCCCTCGTTACCGGGGAACTGACCGCGGCCCAGGCGATCGTCTTTGCCGTCTCCATCGAGGTGGCCGCCTTTTTGGAGCTTTGGTATGCGGTGAATCTGTTATCGGCCGTGCTCGCGGTCTCGGCAACGGTCTTTTACGTTGGCGTCTACACGGCGTGGTTGAAACGGTCCTCCAGCCAGAACATCGTCATCGGCGGTGCCGCCGGGGCCGTTCCCGTCCTGGTGGGTTGGGCCGCGGTGACCGGCAGGTTGGCGTTGGCGCCGTTGATCCTGTTTGCGATCATCTTCGTCTGGACGCCACCGCACTTCTGGGCGCTAGCCGTGCGCTACCGCTCCGACTACGAGGCGGCACAGGTGCCCATGCTGCCCGTCGTCAAGCCGCTCGAGGCAGTTGCCCGCCAGATCCTCATCTACACCATCGTCTTGGTAGCATTGAGCCTGGCCTTCGGGCCTGCCGCCGGGCTCGGCTGGGTCTATGACATCTCGGCAGTGGTACTGGGCGGCTACTACATCTACCGCTCCTGGGACCTGCGGAACGATGCCAGTCCCAAGCGGGCAATGAAACTGTTCGGCTACTCGATCACTTACCTGACCCTTCTCTTCGTCGCCATGGCAGCCGATGTACTCATCCGTCACCCCTGACACCTCAGAACACCCCTCAGATGCCCCCACAGACGCCGCAGCCTTGCGAAAGAGGCGGCGGATGCGGATCGTGCTCCCCTTAGCTGCATCCGCAGTTGGGGGAATAGCCGCCACCTCGGTCTGGGCAGCACTGACCGTGGGAACCAAGGCCACCCAGGCTTCTTCCTCTGGGATCCAGAGCTTCGGTGCCCCGGCCAAGGGCTCCAAGGCCGCCTCCAATCCCTTTGCCGGGCTGCCAAAGCTCACCTCGGGCCGGCCCGCTCCGGCCTTCTCGATCCCCGGCCTTGCCGGTGGTCGGGTTTCTTTGGCCAGCTTTCGCGGCAAGCCAACGGTCCTCAACTTCTTTGCGTCCTGGTGCCCCAACTGCCGGGCCGAACTCGGTGCATTCTCGACAATCTCCAAGAAGTACGGGTCCAAGGTGAACTTCGTGGGGATCGACACCAATGACTCGGCCTCCAAGGTCAAGGGACTACTGGCCTCCGAGAAGATCACCTACCCAATCGGTTTGGACCCCTCGGCTACCATCGCCTCCAAATACCAGGTCATTGGGCTGCCCACCACCGTCTTTGTCTCCCCCACCGGGACGATCCTCGGGGAAACCTTCGGGGCGCAGACCACCACCACCCTCAAGTCCTGGATGGCCAGGATCGGTGCGGGATGACCTCGCTCCAAAGCCCGCCCGCCGCTCGATCCAAGAGCCGCTTTCGCTGGGTGGCGGCGGTTTTGTTGGTTGCGGCCGTAATCGGAGGAGGGATCGGCGCGGCAATTGCCGTCTCCCAGGCTCCGCCCGGTGGGAATCCGAACTCGCTCCCCAACTTCATGGGCCTATCCGCTCTTCCGGCCAAGCCTGCACCGGGCTTCAGTCTGGTGGACCAGGCGGGAAAGCCCGTAAGCCTTTCGCAGTTTCGCGGCAAATCGGTGGTGCTCACCTTCATGGACCCCAAGTGCACCGACATCTGCCCCCTGGTGGCCGACGAGTTCCTCAAGGCCCAAGCCGACCTGGGCGCCAAGGCCAAAGGCGTCGTGTTTTTGGCGGTGGACGCCAATCCCCTGGCCACCTCGGTGGCTGACGTAAAGGCCTTTACCACCGAACACGGGCTCGGAGGCCTCCACAACTGGTACTTCGCCACCGCATCGAGTGCGACCCTGCAGAAAATCTGGAACCACTACGGGGTCTTGGTACAAGTGGACACCAAGACCGGGACCGTGCTTCACGGAAACCAGATCTACTTCATCGGACCAGGCGGCCATGAGCGCTACCTTGCCTCCCCCGCTGATTACTACATCAAGAACGGCACCGCCTTCCTCCCAGCCCCGCAGCTGGCGCGCTGGGGAAGAGGGATAGCTCGATATGCAGGAAAGTTGGCTACATGACCAATAGCGACCAGCGCCCTCACCACTCGGTCTCATTTGCCGAGCGCCAGAGTGCTCCCGCAGATACGCCGGCACCTCCGTCGGTGCTGACCCAGGAGGAGCGGGCGAAGATGTTCTCCTCCGACCCCCTCCACTACAGACGAAACTTCAAGATCGTCGCAGTGGTAATAGCGTTGCTGGCGGTCCTCGGTGCGGCCTTCGGAGCGGTCATCTCTCAGATGAAATCCGGGACTCCCACCAAGCCCAAGCCAGCGACTACCTCCACCAAGTCCCTCGGTGCCTCGCTCTCCAACTTCATGGGCATCTCCAAGGTGCCGGGCGCCCCCAAGGCACCTGGGATCAGCCTCACGAGCCAGTCGAACACCCCCTTCTCGCTCTCGTCCCTTCACGGCAAGGTCGTGGTTCTCACCTTCATGGACCCCAAGTGCATCGACATCTGCCCCATCGTCTCCCAGGAGTTCATCGATGCCTACAAGGACCTGGGGTCAAAAGCTGCCAACGTCGCCTTCGTGGCAGTGAACTCCAACCCGGTGGCCACCACAGTTGCCGACGTGGCATCTTTCAGTTCCGAACAGCATCTCGGCACCATCCCCTCCTGGCAGTTTGTTACCGGTTCGCTCCAGCAGCTGAACCCGATTTGGAAGGCTTACGGCGTGACCGTCCAGTACAACCCGAAAAGCGGAGTGGTCATCCACTCCGACCAGGTCTACTTCATCGGGCCAAACGGCCATGAGCGTTACCTGGCCACCCCGTATGCCAATCAGTTGCCCAATGGCACCGCCACCCTTCCGGCTGCATCCATCGCCAGATGGGGATCCGGCATAGCCCACTACGCCGGGGCGATGGCAAAGTGACCCCGACCGCCCACAAAATCGACGACGAAGCCCAGGTGCGGCAAGCCGCCACGGTTGGATACGACGTCGAGAACCGGGCACGCCCCTGGTATCGACGCAGGGGATGGATGGTCACCTGGGCCCTGGTGGTCGCAGGAGGAGCGGCCGCAATAGTCGACTACCCCCACCAGGCCACGGGCGCACAGAAGGCCAAGGACGCAGCGGCTTTTCTCAAGTCAATGACATCCAACGTCCTGCCATGCGACGTGAGCCTGCAAAACGCGTTCGACGTCTACGGCAGCGTCACAGGCCACGCCGGGAGCCCGCTCCGCCGGAGCGAGGCGGCACGCCTCCTACAGGACGACCTGCAGGCCTGTTCGTTCACCAACTCCAACCTCTACAGCATGGCAACCACTTCCACGCCCCGCTCTTTGGACAAATCCGGCCTGGCAAACCTCACCACGACCCTCACCGAGTGGGCAGATCCGAATGCTGACGCAGCCATCCTGGATCTTTCCAAACTGCTCGCAAACCCAGCCAATGCCACCGCCCGTTCCGACCTGCACACCAGGCTCGCCAGGCTCTCCAACTACCGGGCCCAGGTCATGGCGATGGTCAATACGGCCGACAAGAACCTGCATGCCAAGCTCCCCCCCATACCCCTGATCGGGGTAACCCAGCAGGGCAAGGTGACCAATGCCTACGTGCCGCCCCCGGCCAAGGCTGGCAAGCTTCCCGGCGCCTGATACCTACTACGCTGGCCGCACCAAACGCACATGCGGCGGCCGAACCCGGGGCGGATGCGGCTAACGGCCTCCTAGGAGAACAGCGAGCGCGTGGTATTGCCCGCTATAGCCTTGGCTACCACCGGGACGCCGTTGCAGCCAACGGTAAGCCCACATTGCTTTAGTGCCTTGGACTTGACGACACAACTCCACCGGCGGCATTCGGGGCAGGCGGCGACTGTGACAAGGGCCGACCGCTTGGCCCACACAAGCATGGACAGTATGTCCCGGTGGCGCATCAGCATGTTCCGTTGGGCGTCGTCCAGGCCAGCGGTTAGCCGATCAGACCAAAGCTCTAGGTTGGCGTCCCGCATTAGGGCAAGGGCTAAAGATACTGCGTCCAGTTCTTCCACGCCAAACACTGTGCATTCCGGGCGCAGATGGCAGTGCCTGGGGGCCGCCGCAGTTGGACTGGGCTTGGTTGTCTGGGATGTCGGGCCTGGCGCTGCGACGTGATCAAAAAGATTGTCTACTGTTTTATGTAGGAGTATACAAAATCAGAATACTTGGCTAGATTTTGCTAGATTGGGAATCGTGGACCCCGTCAGAAACCCATACTCGCCCGGACCGGTCCGACAGCCCGCGTCCCACCCGGCCAGCTCACGCACGGGTCTGCTGCACGTGTAGGTGACATCTGAGCTGGCTTGGCTGGAAGGGCGGCCTGGAAGGATGTTGTCGTGCCGAAGCCTTAGCCGAGGGAGTTCCGGGAGGACGTTGTGGCGGTCGCCCGCCGGCGTGAGCCGGGGGTGACGATCGAGCAGATCGCCTCCGATTTCGGGGTCCATTCGATGACGTTGCAGAAGTGGCTTTGCCGGGCCGATGTTGAAGACGGCGTCAAGCCTTCCTCCACGGCTGAGCAGTCGGCCGAGCTGCGGGAGGCGAACAAGCGGATCCGCCTGCTCGAGCAGGAGAACGAGCTCCTGCGCCGGGCGGCCGCGTATCTGTCGCAGGCAAACCTGCCGGGAAAAGGCTCTACCCGCTCGTGAGAGAGCTAGCCGCCGAGGGGATCCCCGTGGTGGTGACGTGCCAAGTATTGAAGCTCGCTCGCCAGCCCTACTACCGCTGGCTAGCTCGGCCGTTCTCCGACGCCGAGCTGGCCGAGGTGTATCTGGCCAACACCCTCTTCGACGCGCATCGCGAACATCCCGAGTTCGGCTACGGTTCTTGGCCGACGAGGCCCGAGCCGCCGGGCATGTCGCCTGCGATCGAACCATGTGGCGGGTCTGCTCCGACAACGGCTGGTGGAGCCGCTTCGGCAACAAGCGCCGCTACGCCAAGGCCAAGGCCGGAACCCCGGCCCATGACGACCTGGTCCGCCGGCGCGTTCACGCCGAGGGCCCCAACCAGCTGTGGCTGGCCGACATCACCGAGCACCGCATCGCCATCGTCACCTGGATCGAACGCACCTACCACCGCCGCCGACGCCAAGCCGCCCTCGGCCGATTGACCCCCATCGAATACGAGACCATCATGACCCCGCTGAACGTTCAAGCTGCCTGACTAACCCTGTTACCCAATCGTGCAGCAGACCCGACACCTTGGCGGCCGCCACACTGAAGGTGTTCGGGTTTGTGGTCCCCTACTCCCCCGCCACCCATGCTGCGTGGGGGTTGGTCGGGTCCACTGCTACGCCAGAGGATGGACCCCATGAGATGAGGTCGGGGTTGCTTGACTTATACAAATTCCGTCGTAGGAAAAGCGTGCCCGATGTTGTGGGAATCGGCCACAACACCGACTGTCCGGCGTCGCTAATCGTTCGGTCGAGTGGAACAAGTGACCGCCCAGTTGTACTATTGAGCTATGGCCCGTACAGAATATGTGAGCATCTCGGAGGCACGCAGCCGTTTTGCTCGCCTGGTCAGGAGGGCACAGACGGAACACCGCCCGGTGTACCTGACTCGGCGGAATCGCCCAGTTGTCGCCATCATTGACGCCGACGATCTCGACCGGCTAACCGAACTAGCTGAAGACATGGCCGACATACGGGCGGCCGCCGAAGCGCGCAGGGAGATGGAAGAAACCGGGCAGACCCCGATCCCCTGGGAAGAGGTCAAGGCCGAACTCGGCCTTGACTGATGTACGTCGTACAACTGACAACAAAGGCAGAGCGCCAACTTCGCAAGATTGACCCATCCAATCGCAGGCGGATTCAAGCGGCCGTTGAACTCCTATCCACAAACCCCAGACCACCGAACGCTAAGCAGCTAGTAGGGGGAGGTGGCGAGTGGCGGGTCCGCACCGGCGAATACCGCGTGATTTACGAAATTTACGACAAGCGGCTGTTGGTTCTTGTATTGCAGATTGGCCACCGTCGTGATGTCTATGGCCAACCACGACCAAGTAATTAGCTGCACCCCGTCAAGGGCTCGCCACCTCCATCTTGCTAGCGCCAGGGCGCGTCCTC
>JAKAOS010000006.1 GCA_021823165.1 Actinomycetes bacterium
GCGGTCGTGTGTCAAGGTGAGCTCAGAGCAATCCACTGCGGTGGCGTGGTTTTCGGACGGTTCGAGTTTTGAATGCGACCTTTTGGTGGCCGCGGACGGGATCCACTCCAAGATCCGCCCCTGGGTAGCAGGTCACCCGGTCGAGCGGCAATACGTGGGGTATGTCAACTTCAACACCATCATCGCCGAGGACGAATTCCTCTGTGCCACTCACCTGTGGAAGACCTGGGCGGGAGGGGGAAAGCGTGTCTCGGTGATGCCTATCGGCAGGGGAGCTGCGTATGTCTTTTTCGACATTCCCATGCCCGCCGAGGAGGCGGCCAACCCTGTGCTGTCAGCCGTGGAAGAACTGGAGAAATCCTTTGGGGACTGGGCGGATCCCATCGGAGGGATCATTGACAGGCTCGATGCAGCTCGGCTCAACCGAGTGCTGATCCACGAGTTGCCGATGGTCGCCCCGTGGTTCCGGGACCGGGTGGTGCTCATGGGTGATGCCGTGCATGCCATGGCTCCCGATTTGGGACAAGGTGGGTGCCAAGCCTTGGAAGACGCCTGGGTGTTGGCTCATTACCTGGCAACCACCGACCGGTCGGTTACCGACGCGCTGCGCCGCTACCAGGAGGAACGCGCGCCGCGCACCGCCGAGATAGTCCGCCGGGCCCGGAAGCGTTCGGATCTCACCCATGCGGTGGACCCGGCGGCAACCGCCGCCTGGTACCGGTCACTGGATGGGGACAGCGGACAAGGCACCATCGCCGGGCTGATCGAATCGGTGGTTACCGGTCCCTGCCGCTGACGGCTATGCCTGAAAGGGTTGGGTGGCGATCCAGTGCCGGGCGATGTCGGCCCTGCGGGCGAACCATACGCCCTGGTGGGCGGATGCGTAGTCAAAAAACCTGGCCAACGCCGCACTCCGTCCCGGTCGGCCGGCCAACCGGGTATGGAGACCAACCGACATCATCTTGGGGTAGGTGGCGCCCTCCGCCCAGAGCATGTCGAAGGAATCCTTGAGATAGGCGAAGAAGTCATCTCCCGAGGAAAACCCTGCGGTGGCGACGAAACGCATGTCGTTGACGTCGAGGGTGTAGGGCACAACCAGATGGGGCGGGCCGGCCTCGGTGGTCCAGTAGGGGAGGTCGTCTGCATAGGAGTCCGAGTCGTAGAGAAAGCCTCCCGCCTCTACAACCAGGCGCCTGGTGTTTGGGCTGCACCGTCCGGTGTACCATCCGAGCGGCCGGGTTCCGGTGGCGGCTTCGATGGCCCTGATGGCCAGGCCGATGTGGGCTCGTTCGGTGTCCTCGTCCACGTTTCGGTAATCGATCCAGCGGTAGCCGTGGGAGCAGATCTCGTGGCCCAACTGCGCCATCCGCCGCACAATGGCTGCCGAGCGCTCCACGGCCATGCCGACAGCAAAGATCGTGGCAGGCACACCGGCGCCGGAGAGGATCCTCATGAGCCTCCACACCCCCGCCCGGCTGCCGTATTCAAACATCGACTCCACGTTCGGATGCCGCATGCCGGGCCATGGCTGGGCTCCCAGGACATCCTGAATGGCCCACTCCGAGCTGGCATCACCGTGCAAGACGTTGGTCTCCCCGCCCTCCTCCCAGTTGACCACCACGCTTATGGCCAGGCGAGCACCGTTGGGCCATTTTGGGTCGGGCGGAAACTCGCCATATCCATGCAAATCCCGCGGGTATGGGTCAACCATGGTCAGCCGCGTCCAGTGCCACCAGGGTGTCCAACAAAAGCGCTGCACCCTTCACAAGGGCGTCGTCGGGAGTCGCCTCCGACTCGTGGTGGCTCACGCCTTCCATGCTTGGAACAAAGATCATCCCCACGGGCCCAAGGGCTGACATGATGGCGCAGTCGTGGCCGGCGCCGCTCGGTATCGGCCGGGTCGAAAGGCCATGGGCTGAGGCGGCGGCCTCGATGGTGTTCCGGACGAAGGAGTCCATGACTACAGCAGGGGTGGCGGGTTGTGCCACCACGGCTATCTCGACCCCCCGGGCTCGTGCTATGTCTGCCGCTGCCAACCGCAGTTTCGCCAGAGCGCCCAGCACTAGGCGGTCGTCAACGGATCGGAGATCGAAGCTCATCTCGACCCGCCCAGGCACCACGTTGGGAGCGCCCGGATCCAGCACCAGGCGGCCCACCGTCGCTACCTCACAGCCGCCGGGACCTGCCAGCTTCTCTACTTCCATGACCAGCTCGGCGGCTGGCACCAAAGCATCCCGGCGCATCGCCATCGGAGTGGTGCCGGCGTGATTGGTGCGCCCGGTTATCACCACGGTTCCACGTTGCTGTCCGGTCACCGCCGTGACCACGCCTATGGGAATCGATTCGGCATCGAGGACGGGCCCCTGCTCGATATGGAGTTCGACCGTGGCTGCAACCCGATCCCATCCCTGGATGGAGGCCGGCATTGAGGGGAGCCCGGCTTGTTCCAAAACGGGGGCAAGGGCGGCCAGTTCCTCGTCGTCGATCAGGCCGGCAACCGCCCGGCTTCCGGTGAATGGAGGAAGCACTATGCCCTCCTCGTTCACAAAAGCAGCGGCGCGAACCGGGTGCCGGAGCTGCATCCCGGCATCCTGCAGGGCGGCCAACACCTCCCATGCCGCCACCACGCCATAGGAGCCGTCCAGGCGGCCGCCGCTTGGCACGGTATCGAGGTGGCTGCCGGTAACAAGAGCCGGGGCAGCCATGTCCGCCCCTGGCAGCTCGGCGATCACGTTGCCGACAGCATCCATAACAACTGCGGCCCCGGCTGCAGCACCCCACCGCTCCAAGCAGGCCACGGCTGCCCGCCACGGCTCTGACCAGGCCAGCCGGGTGACTCCCGATCCGGGTGTAGATGTGTACCCTGCGAGGGTATCGAGATTGCCCAGCAGGCGGCCGGGGTCGATCGTGGCGGTCACCACTCCGGGCGACCAAGGACGGCCCCAAGCCGACTGTTGGCAATCAAGAAGCGCTGGTAGGAGCGAAATCCTCCCAGTTCGGAAATGTCCACCAGCCGGTCTCCGGCGACGAGCCGGTCGGGACGCAGTAGCATGGCTGCCACCTCTTCTCCGTCGACAAGGCGGATCGTGCCCAGCTCCAACTCCTTGGGCTCCGATGGCAGCAACCTGGTCTCGAGGATCGCGTCGGGAATGTCGTAGAGTTCGCCGGCTATGCAGCGTCCCCCGGCGTCCACCGGCAACAGCCCCGGGAACTCGTCTCGCACGCTGAAAAAGCGGTAGGCGGCGGTTGTCTGGGCGGGCCCCAAAAACTCCGAGCCACTGTGGCAAGCATGGTCCTTCTGGCCATACATTGCGGTGCCATTTAGGAACATCAGGGTCATAATGCGGTCCCTCCCTGGGCCTCGATGCGTTTCAGTCGGTCGCGGGCTATGGCTAGGAGGGCTGCGCAGGCTCTGGCCAGCTCCTCTGAGCGGTCGTTGCCCAAGCGAGCCTCCAGCACCTCGGCAATCTGGCTCATTGGCCGGCCTGCGACCCACTCGACGAAGGGAAATCCGAAGCGGGCCTCATAGCGGTCGTTGAGGTCTTTCAGGCGCAACGCCGTTCCGGGGTCAGAACCGCATCCCTGCTCTGCCCAGGAGGCCTGGCTGCGCTCCTGGAGCACTTCGGGATCCTCGCCCAGCCTGGGGTGGGCTGCAACAAGTGCCTCTCGCCACTGCTGCGACGCTGCTGGCAGCTCTTCTTCGACGGTGTCGATTAGTTCGTGCCAGGTCTCGAAATGCCGGCCCTGGAGCCTTGTTGCAAGCGGGGTTGCGTCTTCCCACAACGGGCGCAGGGCGCGAGCCAAATCCTCGGTCCCCAGAGACGACAGAGCGCTTGGGGGCATCAGGGAATCTTGGTCAGGCACCGAGGTAGACGACGGCCGAATGCCCAGAGGCAACAACGGGCAGGTGATAACGCCTTTCGGCATCGAGGGAGACCGTGGCAGACACCTTGGCGATAAAACCGCCGAGGTGCCAGGTCATTTGATATTTCCCGCAGGCAAGCCCCTCGGCCAAGACCTCGACCCTGCCTCCATCATCCGTTGTTGCCGTGGCGACCAGTCTGGCGGCGGCATCCCAGAGCTCAACTGGGACCCCCTGCATTGGTCCGCCTTGCACGGCATCCAGGACATGTGTCGAAATCGTCGGCACCCTAGCGTTGGGGGTTGTTGCAAGCACAGGTCCATGCAGTCACGGGTGGCATTCTGTCCCAAAGCCACAGCCAGTCCAAGGCTGTAGGGATGTGTTCATCATCCCGTAAAGGGGGGGCAATGATGCGGCGCGAGGACAAGGCCGACGCGACCAAGTACCAGTGCGGCTTCCGGTGGTGCCACAGGACGACATATTCCCACATCGCCGACCGAGGCCAGTTCCGCCGGCGTTTGGGATGTCGTCGTGGCCCTCACGCCGAGCAGGTGAGCGCTTGCTCCCTCGGATGGGGTAGGTGCCGGTCCGTTCAGCAGGCGTGGTCGGGAGTGGTGCCGCCGAACCGGCGTGACTGCTTCAGCGGTCGGTGGGAAGCGGCGGTGGACAAGCTTGACCGCCGGCACGGCCAGGCGGTGGGGAGAAGGGCTAGGGGTCGGAGAAGATGGCGTGGCCGCCAACCCTGCGCCAGCGGATCGCCGGCTCCCCGTCGATCTGGAACCACTCGAAGGTCGCCCGACCATCGGGGCCGGCGAAGCTCCAGGTCATCTCCCACACCCCACGGGCGCCCTGCACCGGCTTGACTCGCAACCCGGCCGGCCAGGCGACACCGGGATCGCTGACATGGCGCTCAGCGGCTGGGATGAACTCGTCGCGGACCACCTCCAAGAAGCGGCGGAACTCGTCGTCTGAGAGCTGGCGGCGGTCACCGGCGAACCGCTCGGTCTGCTGGAACTTCAAGCCAGCCCGCGCTCGCCGGCCTCATGCTCGAGATCGGCCAGGAAGTCGTCGGGACCGTCGAACGTCTCGACCCGGCCGGCCGCGATGTCGTCCTGCGCTTCCTGCTCCATCGCCTGCCAGCGCTCAACCCAGAACCATGCCTGGTCGGCGCGGTGCGGGAGCAGCGGGTGCAGCTCGATGACGCCGTCGTCGCGTTCGACGACCTCGACCTGCGCACCCGGCTCGTCGAGGCGGTGGCGATGGCGGACCTCGGCCGGCAGGGTGATCGACCCGCGGCTCGGCGAGAGCGTGACGAAGTGCGAGCGAGCCTTCTCTGCCATGGCACTCATCATAGCGTCAAAATGCCAAACCGTCGATCGGACAGATCGACGCGAAGTGGTCGCTTTGCCCGGGCAGCCATCCGTCGCGGACCTTCGCCCGCCGCCGTCTTCGCAGACGACACGACAACCAACAGCGGACCGGACCGCTGACCCAGGCGCCCACTTCACCCGAGCACTGGCCTCTCCCCCCTACGCCAAGAGCCTTTCGACCGGGGCACACCTGTTGCACCACGAGGTTCCCGGGGCGCACCTGCCCGGCGTGACGGTCCCGAGGTGGGTGATGTCCGCCGGGGACGGCTAGCGCTACCTGCTCCAGTCGGTCGCCGGTGGCGACGGCAACCCTCCGCTGACCGCGCCGCTCATCGCCCACTACGCCGATAAGGGGACACCGCCCGGCTACTGGCTCGGCACCGGCAGCGCCGCTCTCGGCAACACCGACCGGCGGACCGTTCCGGCCGATAGCGTGGGCGAGGATCGCCTACGCCATCTGCTCGGCCAGGGCCGTGATCCGGTCACCGGTGATCCGATCGGCCTGTCGTGCTCCCAGCTCAAGACGGTCTAGGAACGCGAGTGCGGCACCCGCCGGACGGTGGCGGGGTATGACTACACGTTCTCTGGCCCCAAGAGCCCGCCGGCCCTGTGGGCCGTTGCCGATGCCACTCGCAGGCGGCAGCGGGGGAGCGAAACCGGGGGAAGGGTCCCAAATGGATTGATAGCCTTGTCAGGTTGGGAACCGCAATCGCCCAGCGACTCCCCTCTGGCGGACCGGCTCCAGCATCGGCATGACCGCAAAGGTGGTCCAGACCACGCGCACGGGCGCAGCAACGGACATTGCAATCGCTGGGAATGTATTCCTGCTGGTGCTCGCGCAAATGCCTACCGCGGCGACATGGGCAGCATCCCCCGGCTCATGGCGACTGTCACAGCTGCGGTGCGGTCGCCGACACCGAGCTTGGCGAATATGTGCAACAGGTGCGTCTTTACCGTCGCTTCCCCGACGAACAGCTTGGCCCCGATCTCGGCATTCGACAGTCCCAGGGCCACCTCGGTCAGTACTTCCAACTCTCGGGGTGTCAGGTCGCTTTCGGCCCCCCGGACGCGGCGCAGCAGGCGCGCCGCTACCGGCGGTGACAAGACCGTCTCGTAGCGCGCGGCCCTCCTCACGCCGTCGATCAACTCCGCCCGCGGCGTGTCTTTAAGCAGAAACCCCCTAGCCCCGGCTTCGACCGCACGGATGATGTCGGCGTCGGTGTCGTAGGTGGTGAGCACCAGGACGCAAGGGCGGCGGTCCAGTTCCCCAAGCCGGCGGGTCGCCTCCACGCCGTCCATCCCCGGCATCCGAAGGTCCATTAGCACCACATCGGCGGCCAACTCGGAGGCCAGGCGGACGGCCTCGCTGCCGTCGCGGGCTTCCCCGACGACCTCCATGTCGGCTTCCATCCCCAACAGGGCAGCCAGCCCGGATCGGACCACGGGATGGTCGTCTGCCACCAGGATCCGGATCACGTCATGCGATGTGCTCGGCTGGCCGCCCGAGAGTGCTGCGACCCTGGACCGGCGACGGTCTGCCAGGCCGACGGCACCGATGACGTCATCCGGATCGTGCCCCCGCTGGATAGTAGGCGGCGAAGTGCCTCACGACCTCGGAGACCGTGAGCTGGCCCTGGTCGGCGGCGTCCTGCAACACGATGCCGATGTGGGCCCGCCAGGCCAGGCTGGCCTGGTTCGGATCCTTGCCCAACACCCTCGCCGAGCCCGAGGTCCGCCTGCGATAGCCCTCCAGGATCTCGATCGTGGTCGTCTTTCCGGCGCCGTTGGGTCCCAGCAGTGCGACGCATTCCCCGGTTGCGACTGAGAGGTCGATCCCAGACAGAGCCCATGTTTCCCCGTACCGCTTGGTCATGTCTGACACCGCAATCACCGGATCGCCCACGGATCCCAGCGTCTGTCACCACGGGCTGCCCCACAACCACCCCGCCACCGATCTTGGTATCCACCGATCGGTGGATACCAAGAGTTAGCGGTCCGAGGACCCGGCGCAGCGCTCGGCCAGCCGCTGGCTGAGCTCCAGTACGGGACCAACCCAGACCGCCAGGCAGTTGCACCGTTTCAGTTGCGGTCCATGTGCCGGCGGCCACCGTTTGAAAAGCTGCCACCCTTCAACCCGGGCCCTATGCCAGTGGTCCCTCATGGCGAGTTTCTCGGCTCGAGCCTCCCAAACGCCCTCGGTTCGGCAAGCACGATCCCTGCCCGATACCCCGAGGCGCACTCGGGAGGCTATCGAGGCCGAAGGGAGTTTCCCCGCTTTGCCCGCGCAGTTGGGGCGTGGCGTTGGCTGGTGAGGACCACCACTCTTGACACCACGATGAGCAGGAGCACGAAGAGGATGAGAAGTAGTGCCGCATCGTGGGAAAGGGCGTGAGCAGAGGGGTAGGGCTCGTTGTAGAAGGTCCAGACCGCATAGGGGAGATAGGCGATGGGGGCGTGCACTGGCTGCAAAGAGGGCATCCGGTCGCTCCAGCCGGCGGTATAGAGCAGAGGAGCGGTCTCACCCAGGGCTATTGCGACCGCCACGATCAGCCCGGTCGCAATGCCAGGGATTGCGGGCCGCAGAACCGCAGCCCGCAGTACCCGGAATGGGGGAAAGCCCAGGGCCTCAGCTGCTTCGCGATAGGAGGTGGGCACCTGGCCCAGGGCCACCTCGGTTGCCTTCACGATGTAGGGGAGGACCAATACGGTGAGGGTGGCCGTAGCGGCGGCCAGGGAAAAGCCCCAGTGGAAACTCACCACCAGGGTCGTATATCCCACGTATCCCAGCACAATGGAAGGAACCCCGGACAGGATCTCGGAGGCACCCCGGAGAAAGGACGCCTTTGCGGGCGGGGCATACTCCGCTATGTAGATCCCAGCAGCGATGCCGGCCACTCCAGCACAAACAAGCACCGATCCCGCAATGACAGCACTGCCCACTATTGCATTGGACAGGCCGCCACTTGTCCCCACGCTCGGGGTGCTGAGGACGCTCCAATGCCAGTCGAGGACCGCCTGGCCGACTATTGAAGCCAAGATCCAACCCACCGGCGCCGCCACTACTAACAAAGCGATAGCACTCAGGACCCAGACCGAAATGTCAGTGCGCCTGCGCCGGCCTGTCGAACGAAAGGGCGTGCTGTGGGGGCCGATGGGTGGAATGCGAGGGATCCGGTGTGCCGAGGCGCTCGGGCTCTTTTGTGCGGCCATCAGATTCCCCGCCCCACCGGGAGAGCGGTAGAGGCCACACGCCTGACCAGTAGTCGGGCTGCGACGTTCACCGACAAGGTGATGAGGACCAGCACCAGGCTGGCTTCGGCGAGGGTGCGCACCGCAAAGCCCGTTGCATCGGTGAATGCCGAGTCGAGTTGGGAAACAATGGTTGCTGCAATGGTGGTCATTGCCTGATAGATCGAAGAAGGCATCGCCCCAAGCACCGCACCCGACACCATCGCAACTGCCATGGTCTCGCCCAGGGCGCGACCCAGGCCCAGGACCGAGGCACCGATCATGCCCGCCCGCACCCATGGGAGGGTGACTGCGGAAAGTATTTCGGCATCGGTCATCCCAAGTGCTGCGGCCCCATCGGTTGCATCTGTTGGCACCTGGCGCAACAGGTCGCGGGTCGTGGCTGCGATGATGGGGAGGATCATCACCGCCAGCACCACTGCCGAGGTCAAAAGCCCCTGTCCGTAGCCGACGGGGCCCCGCAGGAAGTGGAGTGCAGCGATGTCGGGGACGTTGTGGGCGATTAGCGGCGCGATCCGACGAGCGATGAAGGGACCGAGCGCGATGGTGCCCCACAGCCCGATGACAACACTTGGCACACCGGCCAGGATCTCCAGCAACAGCCCGGTTGCGGTTGATAGCCGGGGTGGGAGCTTGTGCACCACCACCAATGCGGTGCCGATCGCAATGGGCACCGCCATTACCAGCGCAAGAGCTGAGGATTCCACGGTGCCGACGATGAGGGGTAGTGCGCCGTAGCTGGCGCCGAGGGGGTGGGATATCCCGTTGGTCACCACCGGCTGGGAGTATTGGCCTCCGGGTTGCCACTGGCGCTGGGTAAAAAATCCGGTGCCGTTGTAGAGGATGGCCGGCCACGCTTTGACCAGTAGTGCTGCAATCACGGCAGCCAACGCAGCGGCCGGCAGGGCGGCGAAGAAACCGAGGAATGTTTTCATGGCTCGCTGGGATTCCCTGCGGCGCTTTTGCCCCCCGCCGCCCCGTCCCCCGCCGCCGGGTGGCAGCGGAGGAGCGGGGGAGCTGGGTGGCGCGGCCAGTAGCACCTGCGGCGGAAGCTCGGTGCCGCCGGCCGCGCCAGATTGGGATCCCTCAGGGCAAGCCGAGGACCTCTGGTCGAGGTCGTGGCTCTGCCTTGATTGATTCAGCATCGGCCCGCCCCGAGGTGTTCGGCCAAGGCCGCAGCACCGTGGGGATCCAAGCCCGCAGCACCTTGGAGCCCTGTAGGTGAGGCTATCGACGCCGTCGGGTGGCCGAGGAAGGGGGGGCCATCGGTGGTCATTGGATCTTGGAGAGGAGTTTCTCTGACACCGCCAATGCCGAAGGAGGAAGCGGCTGGAAGTTCACGGCATTCAAAAAGGAAGAAGCCGACCCACCCTTGGGATCCATTGCCCAGGCCAGAGCGGCCCTGATGGCCTGGGCCTTGGTGGCGCTGGGCTGTTGAGCCAGGACGATGGCGTACTCGTAGTTGATGATCGGGTATCCCTGGGCAGCGTTAGTGCCATCGATCAAAGAGATTGCACCCGAGGCCGGAGTGGAGGACGCGAAGCTCGAAGCCTCTGCTGCAATCGACGCGGGGCTCAAAGCCACGTAGTTGCCCGATCCGTTCTCCAAGGTTGCCTGGCCGAGGTGGTCGGCCTGGGTCTGGGATTGGTAGCTCACCCCGATGTATGCAATGCATCCCGGGGTGGCACTGCAGCCCTGGACCATTCCGCCGTTGCCGTTTTCGGCAAGGGAGTTGGAAATGGCGGGGAAGGCAACCGTGGTTCCGTACTGCACGGTCTTGCCCCAACCGTTGGGGTCCTGCTTGGAGAGGTACTGGGTGAACAAAAAGGTGTCACCGCTGCCATCGGAGCGATGCAGGGCCACGATCTTTTGGTTCGGGAGCTTTGCACCGGGGTTCAGAGCCGCGATCTTGGGGTCGTTCCAGTTGGTGATCTTGCCCTCGTAGATCGCGGCAAGGAGCTTGCCGTTCAGCTTCAGGGTGCCGCTGAAGCCGGGCAGGTTGTAGTTGATCATCTGCGCCGATATGGCGAGCGGGATGTTCATCAGTCCCGGTGTGGCCTGGACCTGGGCGGGTGAGAGGTAGGCATCGCTAGCGCCGATGTCGACGGCGCCCTTGGATGCCTGGGAGATCCCCGTGCCAGAACCCGTGCTGGCGGGCGTGATGGTGATATTGGAGTGCAGCTGGGTGTAGGAGGGGGCCCACTTTTGGAACAGGGGATAGAGGAGGCTGGAGCCGGTCTCGGACACCGGGATGGTGGCCGTGGGTGCTGCCTCGAGAGAGGAGAGGCTGGCTGCGGCGGAGGAAGAGGCCGCAGGAGCCTTGGTGGTCGAGGTGGAAGGCGTAGAGGAATTGCAGGCCGCAAGGCTCACTGCGGCACCGGCCAGCAGCGTGAAGCTGGCGAGGCGAAAGTGTTGGTTGCCTCGCTTGCGGCCGATGGCGGACGCGGGTGGGCGGTTGGGCATTTGGTGTTGCTCCTTTCGGTTTTTGAAATGGGATCCGGACCGGGGAGGGGAGTGATGTCCAGCCGTGCTCGGTTGGGTAATGGCCAGCCAAAGGCGTTCGAGGCGTGGGCCTTGTTGCCCTAGGAGCCAGGCCTCATCCGATCCTCCCGCTCAGGTAGCTGAGGGTCTCTGCTTCGCCGGGCGAGGCGAAGAGCCTCTCGGTTGCCCCGCTTTCGATAAGCCGGCCTTCGTAGAGGAAGGTGGTGGTGGCCGATAGCCGCCGGGCTTGGGCGAGATTGTGGGTAACCATGACCATGGTCAGTTGAGAGGAGAGCTTGGCGAGCAGGTCCTCGACCATCTCGGTGCTGCGCGGATCCAGCGAGGAGGTCGGCTCGTCCAAGAGCAGCACCTCGGGCCCCACCGCCAGTGCTCGGGCGAGGCATAGGAGTTGTTGCTGGCCACCCGACAGCCGGAAGGGCGAGTCCTGGAGCCTGTCTTTGACCGCCGGCCACAGCCCGACCTGAGCCAAGTAGTACTCGGCGATCCCGCCAAGCTCATGGCGCCTTGCCAAGCGGTGTGCCTTCACGCCCGATACGACGTTGTCCTGTATCGACATTGGGAAGGGATTGGGGCGTTGGAAGGCCATCCCCACTCGCCGCCGCAGGCTGAGTACGTCCAGCCCTTTCCCCAAAACATCTTCTTGGCCGACTCGTATGGTGCCTCGACACCAATAGGAGTGGACGCGGTCATTCATCCGGTTTATGGATCGTAAAAAGGTGGACTTACCACATCCCGTGGGGCCTATCAACGCGTTGATCGCATTGGGGGCGAAGGCCACCGTTATGTCGTGAAGAACCGTGGTTCCGCCGAAACCCACCGAGAGGCCCGCCGCTCCGATGGCGGCCTCGAGGGTTGCGGTTGGTTCGGGATGCCCAGCCGGGCTCGAGACTGGGATGCTCTCACTCATCGGACCCGAAGTTACGGTCGCTTGGTGAACAGATCACTAACTGAGAAACACATAAGAGGGTGCCGTCGATGAACTTACGGCTGAGCCAACCAGGGCTCCCCGCCGACTTTCTGCATCCGACCCAAGCGAGCACAGAAGTCCGCACAGTTGTTGCTGCACAGCCTCCTCCTCCTCCTCCTCCTCCTCCTCCTCCTTCTCCTCCTCCTCCTTCTCCTCCTCCTCCTTCTCCTCCTCCTTCTTCTCCTCCTCCTCCTCCTCCTCCTCCTCCTCCTCCTCCTCCTTCGTGCCACGGGCACCAAGTGGGCATCATCGGTGTTCAGGGCCCAAATATGCGCGAGGTTTATGGCACCTGAACAGCCATTTTCCCTACGGTCTCGCCACGGCCGTTGCAGGCCGGAACGAGATTGCAGCAGACCGGTTGGCTCTGTCGGGCCTGTCGGTGAGATAAAAGGGGGATCTGTGAGGCGGAAGTTTCTGCAGGGAGCGGCTGGAGATGCTCAGAAAAAGACGCTTGTGAGAAAGGGTGTCGCCGCGGCGGCTCTGGGCTGTGCGGGATGTCTGCTCGGGGCGTGCGGGCAGCCGGTGGGAGCTGCTGTTTCAACTCCGGCGGCCCCGGCATCGGCCTTCCCGGCGTCGTGGCCGATGTATGGCTCATCTGGGACCCACAACGCAGCCTTTGGCGCACCGGCATCGGCGGTGGGGCTCAACAAGGGCTACTCATGGAACTTCGCGGAGCTGTCGGCCCTCCCGCTGTCCGGTCCGGCCCGGGACCAGTCGGTCCTCGGCGCCCGCAGGGCACCGGTTAAGACCACCCAATCGCTCGGCAACGCGGTCGGGGTGAGCGTCGTGGGGGGTGTCGTCTACAGCGAGAGCGACATGGGGCGGCTTTATGCCATAAATGCGGCCACCGGAAAGCAGATCTGGAAGGCGCGGGGGAACAATGCCTTCATGGGAAACCCTCTGGTGGAACACGGGATCGTTGTCGCCGGCACCGGCGATACCGGATTTTCCTTCAATCAGCTCTTGAACTTCAAAAAGGGTGCGCCAATTGTGAGGGGGCTCGGCTGGTCGAGCATCTACGCCTTTGACGCCAAGTCTGGCAAGAAGCTTTGGGAGGTATCGACCCGGGGAGAGGATATGGCAAGCCTCGCCTACTCCCATGGCCTGGTCTACGAGGCGACGGGCGGCGGGAGGGTGCTGGCGCTCTCCTTGCGAACCGGCAAGGTCGCATGGGCCAAGAGGGTCGGTGGGTTCGACTCGATGTCCTCGGTTGCCATCGCCAAGGGCGTCGTTCTGGCCGGGTTCTCCAACCCCAACTACGTATACGCGCTCGATGCCTCTACGGGCAGGGTGCTATGGCGTCAAAGCGTGGCGTCGATAGCAAACACCGGCATGGGGGACAACTCCCCGGCGGTGGATGCCTCCAAGGGGATCGTCATCCAGAACTCCGTCGTGGACGCGAATGCTGCGGCCAAGACCATGAACAGCAAGGTCTTCGCCATGAGCCTGGCCACCGGGAAGTTGTTGTGGCAGACCAAGTTGGGCGTTGGCTCTCCTCCCCCCGCCTACAAGGCGGGTGTCGCAACCATCGCCAATGGCGTCGTCTATGTGGGCAGCCCGTCTTTGTCGACCATGTTTGCTCTTTCGGAGACGACCGGAAAGATCCTGTGGCGCTTTCATATCACCGGGGCAGGCCCCGCGGGAGCGGGCCGGGGTGGAGCAACCTACTACCACGGAGTTCTATGGCTGGCGGCCGGACCATATATCTATGCGGTCAACCCCAAGACCGGCACACTCCTTGGCAAGAAACTCGGCGGTGGCCGCTACGGCCTGGTGAACCCCGTGATCGTCGGGGGCACCATGTACCTCGGGAACTCCTGGGGATGGACCCAGGCGGTGCCGCTGTCCTCCGTCTATCCGAAGTGGCGGTCGGCCTGAGATCCCTCGGGGGCAGCCTCTGGCCTGTGGGGCAGGCGACCAAGGATCTCCAGGGCCTCTGAGCGCCTTGAGACACCGAGCT
Organism: Actinomycetes bacterium; assembly: GCA_021823165.1. Taxonomy (GTDB): domain Bacteria; phylum Actinomycetota; class Acidimicrobiia; order Acidimicrobiales; family JAKAOS01; genus JAKAOS01. The sequence continues at coordinate 13,911 of JAKAOS010000006.1, forward strand.
TTTTCAAGGCGTTGGAGACATGGACCCTGATTGTCCCAGGAGAGAGGAAAAGCGCCTCGGCAATCTCCCTGTCGGACATCTTTGCCCCGACCATTGCCAGGACCTCGGTTTCCCGGGGGGACAGGGCGGCTGGACCGGTGGCACCGGATAGCGCCTCGAGCAGCACCCGGGAGACCTCGGGTGCTGCCTCGGGGGACCGGCAGGCCTCCTCCAGTAGAGAGGACAGCCCCGTGGTCTCAAAGGAGTCCGGGTTCCTGCCCGCTCGTGAGTGCAGCTCCATAAGTGTTGCCCGCAACAAAGAGGCGATGCGGTCACGTTCGGAGAGGGCACCGGAGCGGGCGAGGTCCTTTGCATGCAAGCCCACCCCGGCCGCCAGAAATGCGGCGCAGGCCCCAGCGAGCAGTGCTATGAAGCCGTAACGCGGCTCCACCCCGAAGACAAAGGTCCTTGCGCCCACGCGCACAGCCAGCGCGGCGCCAAAGCCCGCCGCCGCCGCCAGAGCTCCTTTCGGCCCGGTCTTGAAGGCGATCTCCAGGCCCAACAGTGGTAAGAGAAGCAGTGCCGGGCTCGAGGGGCTGGCGCCCAAAACAAGTGCCAGGACCGCTGCGGCCATTACGTCTGCGCCCAGGGCCGCATAGGAGCGCCGCTGCGGGTTGGTCAGGCCTTGGCTATCGGTTCTGTCGTAACAGGCCGAAAGGCTGAAGACGCATACCAATGCAAGCCATAACCCCACGGCCGTTACCGCCACAGGAGAGGGAGAGGGGAGCACCCACGCCATGGCGATGACTGCGGCGCTCACGGCGGCCCTCGGGCCGATCATGGCGGCTTCCAGTTCGTCCAGGCACCCTGCCCGCTTCATTGTCCCAAGTAGTTGCACGAACCCCCCTTTTGCCCAGCCCAAGCCCGGAACATAGCTTCGTTGCCAAAGACGTGATCTGGTAAACGATCGTTGCCTGGCCGCCGTGGTTGCCCTGGTCGGACGGCTTTGCCGAGGCATAGTGTTTCTGTTATTTTGCCGTGCCCTATCAAAGTTCCCGGCACAAGCACATTTTGAGAGCTACCATCTGGTTCCGGAGGGAGCCATGGCGGTTGCTAGTAGTCGGCAGCGCATCCTGGCACCGGACCGGTCTTTTGAGACCGCCGACGATGCTGGCACGAGGGCGCACAAGTTCCAGGTGCCCGAGGTGATCTTCGGAATCGGGACGCTGGATGAGGTCGGCGGGGTACTTCGCCGCCGGGGGTGGGATCGCCCCATGGTGGTGAGTGACGAGTCGGTGTCCGCCGCCGGTTGGCCGGATCGAGCCGTGCGCAGCATGGCGGCGGTTGGCCTTGATGCGGCGGTGTGGCGAGGGGTGACACCCAATCCCAAGGACTACGAGGTTGATTTAGGCCTCGATGCGTTCTTTGACTGCGGAGCGGACGTCTTAGTCGCGGTTGGAGGGGGGAGTTGCATCGATGCCGCCAAGGCCATCGCATTGCTGAGTGGCAACGGGGGGCAAATCTGCAGCTACGGGGGCATCGACCAGGCGGTGGCCCCGATCCCGCCCATGGTCATGTTGCCAAGCACCGGGGGAAGTGGTGCCGATGTGTCGCAGTTTTGCGTGGTGACCGATACCGCCAGGATGACCAAGGTCACCATCGCTGGAAGGGCTTTGGTCCCCGACGTCTCCCTAACCGACCCGGTACTCCTCACGACGATGGATGCCGAGGTTGCCGCGCACACCGGGATCGATGCCTTGAGCCATGCCATTGAGGCCTATGTCTCTTTGGCATCCGACTTCCTTACCGCGCCCCATGCAATGGCGGCGACAAGGGGAATGGCCAAATGGCTCCTTCGATCGGTCGAGGACCCAGGGGACCTGGTTGCAAAGGAGGGGGTGGCCCGTGCGTCTCTCCAGGCCGGTATGGCGTTCTCGAATGCCCTGTTGGGTGCAACGCATGCGATATCGCACCAGATCGGCGGCCTTTCGGACCTTCCCCATGGGTTGCTCAATGCAATTCTGCTTCCCCATGTGGTGAGGTTCAACGCAGAGGTATGCGCAGTGCGCTACAAGGAGGTGGCGGTGGGCCTGGGCCTGGATGCCGGGGATGATCCCTCCGACGCAGCCGCCGCCGTGGCTGACCATATCGAGTTGTTGGCGGCCAAACTCGGGATTCCCTATGGGCTTTCGGCGGTGGGGGTCAAAGAGGAACACATCGAGTCCTTCGTCGCAGGCGCCCTATCCGATGTGTATATGACCACCAATCCCCGCCCGGTCGGGGCGGATGACGTGAGAGACATCTGCCTTGCTGCCCTCTGAACAGCACTCTTTTCGCCGGGAGCCCCACGGTGAGGAGCCTCGCGGCCAGGAGCGGTGGATCGAGTACCTGACCGGCGTTCGCACCGCCAAACCCAGCTACTACTCGGCCTTTCGGCGCCGGGAGGCCGACCTCTCCCGCACCATTGCTTCTTTGCGCGACATCTCGGTCGCCTTGTGTGCCACCACCGGCGGGGCCGAGGCCGTGGCCCAGGCGGTGCTCGCCGCCGCAGCAAATCACTTCGGATCCGATGAGGCCATGATGTGTTTGTTCGGCGAGAGGGCGCAGTGGGTGGGATCCACATGGCTTGCCTGGCGCTGGGGCACGGTTTCCAAAGAGGTCCAGGCCGGGGTGCCGGCGACGGCCGTCGCCCAGCGGGCCATGGCGAGCGGATCCGTTGTCTTCTGGGAGGCCGGCTCCGCCACCTCCAAGGACATCGATCCCCTCTCGTCAGACGCCGCCTGTTACCTAGGGGTGCCAATGGGCTCCTCCCGTCCGGCCGAGGGAGCGATGGTGGTGGCCGTCGCGGACGGATCTGCGGATGGGACCGATATTGCGGTGATGGGCGTGCTGGCAAACCAGGCGCTGGTCGCTCTCGACAATGCCAGGTTGTTCCAGCAGGCCCAGAGGGAACGCAACGCCGCCGAAGCCGGCCGGGAGGCGGCCAGGGAGATGAGCCGCAGGCTGCGCAGGAGGAACCTGGAACTGAGCCGGGCGCGGGCGGAGCTTTCCAAGGCAGAAGAGGAGAGGATCCTTGCCGAGGAACGCCACCGGCTCGCAGCGGAACTTCACGATTCGGTCGCCCAACACCTGGCTGGTATCAGCTTGGCTGTGCAGTGGTGCATGCGCACCCTGCCAGAGGACTCGCCGGTGCACGACCGTTTGTGGGAAGCCAATGAGATGGCGAAAACGGCTCTGTCGCGGGCCCGGGGCACCATTTTCGAACTCTCCTGTTTGAGCCAGGGAGCCGAGGGCCTGGAGGAGGAACTGGCCGAGGTGGCCACGGTTCTGGCTCATCACCTGGAAGTGAGTTTGCACCTGGAACCCGGTCTTGCCCGCCGCCTGAGCGCGGGCCAGGCCCATGGATTGTTTCATGTAGCCCAGGAAGGGCTGTTCAATGCGGCTTTCCACTCGGCAGGGTCTCATGCGACCATGAGCCTGAGAGCCATACGGCGAGTGGTCGAGTTGAGGGTGCAGGACGACGGCTGTGGCAAAGCCGAGGAACTCAATGCACTTTTGTGGCCCGACTCGGGCCTCCCCAGGCACCGTGGCCTTGGATCGATCCGGAACTGGTCGGCCCGGCTCGGTGGAGAGGTCAGATACGAGGCCGGTGCGGAGGGTGGTGTGGCGCTGGCACTGAAGTTCCCGCTGCGGACCGAAAACACGACGCCGACCAGAAAGGCTGGTTCCGGAGAGGATGAGTGAAACCAATAAGGCCTTTGGCTATATCGGCCACAAAGAGGCGGGCACCCTCCTGCGGACGAAGCCTTTAAAGGTGATAGTGGTCGACGACCACGACATCGTGCGCCGGGGCCTCGTATCGGTTTTGTGCCTGGAGGGAGACATCGAGGTGGTGGGGGCCGCTTCGGGCCTTTCTGAAGCAATGAAAATCCTCGAGACTACGTATGTAGATGTGGCGATTGTGGATTTGAACCTGGACGGGTCGGTTTCTTCGGGCATGGAGCTTTGTTCTGCTATTTGCTCTAGTGAGAGCAATCCAAAAGTCGTTGTGTTTTCCGCCGCATTGAGCCCTCAGCTGGTGGCCGAGGCGGTCTCCCATGGGGCCTCAGGCTATGTTTCCAAGGAGACCGACGTGGCCCAGCTGGCCGACACCCTCAGGTGCGTTGTCCGCGGCGAGCCGGGTTTCGATGCCGCTGCGGGTTCGTTGTTACTGGGTACGCTGTCGCACAGGGCCCCCATGTCCCTTAGCGAGCGCGAGGCAGAGATAGTTGCCCTGGTTGCCAAGGGGCTCACCAACTCCCAGATCGGCCGGGAGACGTATTTGAGCCCTAGCACCATCAAATATCACCTGGCGAATATTGCAAAGAAGCTCGGGGTTGGTAACCGGGCAGAGATTGTGTTCGCTGCGGCGAAGGCCGGCCTTATCTAGGCAGGACACCTTGGGCAAACAGCCCAGGTTGGTGTTTTGCCGTGTGTTGATGCCGACCCTGGGTCGCCTCGTGGCGTCTGTGGTGGGTTGGGCCGTCCCGAAATGCCGAGGTGTGCGATAGGCAACTGTTTGGGCCCCAAATACCCGACGACAGACCAGGTTTGAACTGGCGATACCGCCAAAGCGACAACTGGCCGTTTGGCCAGTGGCGAACTGTCCGGCTGGATCATGACGCGCAGTGATGCCAGGCGTAGCGTCAAGCCACGGGTACTTGTCGAGTGGACCAAGGAGAGCCAGTATGACCAATAAGGCCGTAGTTTACATTGGACCGGGAAAGGTCGAGGTGCGTGACACCGCCTACCCGACGCTCGAGCTTCAGGATGGCCCCGGGGTCAATCCCGCCAACGTTGGCCGGAAATGTCCTCACGGCGTGATCCTGAAGGTCGTCTCCACAAACATTTGCGGATCGGACCAGCACATGGTGCGTGGCCGCACTACGGCCCCCGAAGGGCTTGTACTGGGACACGAGATCACCGGTGAAGTGGTCGAGACCGGACCCGACGTCGAGTTCATCCGGACCGGCGACATAGTGTCCGTTCCCTTCAACATCGCATGTGGGCGCTGCAGGAACTGCAAAGAGGGCAAGACGGGCATCTGTTTGAACGTGAACCCCGATCGGCCAGGGTCTGCATATGGATATGTGGACATGGGTGGATGGGTCGGAGGCCAGGCCCAGTATGTGATGGTCCCCTACGCAGACTTCAACCTGCTGCGCTTCCCCGACCGGGACCAGGCGCTTGAGAAGATCCTCGACCTGACGATGCTTTCGGACATATTCCCCACCGGCTACCACGGTGCATTCACCGCAGGCGTCACCACGGGATCCACGGTCTATGTGGCCGGAGCGGGCCCCGTCGGCCTCGCCTGCGCGCACGCCTCCCAGCTGCTTGGGGCCGCGGTGGTAATCGTCGGTGACATGAACTCCGACCGGTTGGCTCAGGCCGCCAGCTTTGGATGCGAGACGGTCGACTTGCGCCAGGAAGGCGATCTCGGCGACAAGATCGCGGAGATCCTTGGCGAGCCCGAGGTTGATGCAGCAGTCGACTGCGTCGGCTTCGAAGCCCACGGACAGGGAAGCCAGGCCGGCAAGGAAGCGCCCGCCACCGTGCTCAACACAATCATGACCGTCGCACGAGCCGGTGCGAGCCTCGGCATTCCGGGTCTGTATGTGACCGGGGACCCCGGCGGCATCGATGAGGATGCCAAGATCGGTTCCCTGCGCATCCGCTTGGGTCTGGGTTGGGCAAAGTCGCACTCCTTTGCCACCGGTCAGTGCCCTGTCATGCGCTACAACCGCCAGCTCATGATGGCGATCCTCCACGACAAGGCGCAGATTGCCAAGGCCGTAAACGCCACGCCGATCTCGATAGAGGATGCGGCCAGCGGATACCAGGACTTCGACCGTGGTGTCGCCAGGAAGTTCGTGCTGAATCCCAACGACATGATCGCCGCCTAGGGATTTGGAGGAGGGGGAAATGGCAGACGAAGTAGTGCCTCTGCGCGGAGAGGGCCGTCATCTGGGACGCATTGGCGGCCTCTATGGTGAGCTTCTCTCCGAGTTCATCGGGACCTTTGTGCTCATCGCCTTCGGCGACGGGGTCGTAGCCATGGCGGTTGCGGCCCTGCCGGGGTCGGGACGTACGGCTGGCCCCACGGTCATCTTCCAGGCGAGCGGTGACTGGCTGCTCATCACCTGGGGATGGGCCATGGCAGTGATGTTCGCGGTCTGGGTTGCCGGAGGAGTGAGCGGAGCTCACATCAATCCTGCGGTCACCCTGGCCTTTGCCATCCGGCGGAAGTTCCCCTGGCGGAAGGTCATCCCTTATTGGGGGGCCCAGGTCGTGGGGGCATTTGTGGGGGCCGCACTGGTCTACCTCGTCTACCACCCCGCCATCAGCGCATTCAATCTCGCAGCGCACACGCCACGCAGTTCGGGCCACGCGTTGGCGACCTATTCGATCTTTGCAACCTTCCCGGCGGGATACTTCCACGGCTCGCTCGTGGGGCCATTGATCGACCAGATCGTCGGCACTGCGTTTTTGCTGATGTTCGTGGCGGCCGTAATCGACGTCCGCAACCAGGGAGTCCAGTCCAACCTGGGCCCCCTGGCGGTGGGCCTGGCCGTGGCCGCCATCGGCATGTCATATGGGGCCAACGCTGGCTATGCGATCAACCCTGCGAGGGATTTCGGCCCACGGATCTTCGCCTGGGTGGCAGGCTGGGGTTCGGTGGCAATGCCGGGGACGATGCACACCTCGTCCCTCACCTTCACCGACTACTTCTGGGTGCCAATCGTGGGTCCCCTGATCGGTGGCCCTTTGGGGATTGGCATCTATGACTGGTTCGTTGGCGACGTGCTCCATGCCCGGCGCCAGGGGCCCGAGCCCACCCCGCCCGAGCCGGGACGCGTGAGCGATGAAAAGACCGACGGGAGCCAGAAGGATCAGGCCCAGCCGGCACACGCATAAGGGCTCGGTCATCCACGCCCCCAGGTCCGAGACTCTGGGCCTGGGGGCGCTGGATCGTTAGTCGCAACCACAGGGTCGCTGGTGATATGGAGGGACAGTGAAGAAGCTGATCAATGACCCCGAGAGCGTCGTGGCCGAGAGCCTCGCCGGCCTGGGGGCAGCACACCCTGATCTTTTGAGGGTCTTCGAAGATCCTCGGTATGTGCTCAGGGCAGATGCTCCCAGGCCGGGGAAGGTTGCATTGGTTTCGGGGGGAGGCTCGGGGCATGAGCCCATGCACACCGGCTTCGTGGGGCTCGGGATGCTGGATGCGGCCTGCCCGGGGGAGGTCTTCACCTCCCCGACCCCCGACCAGGTGCTTGCCGCCACCAAGGCGGCCAACGGGGGTGCCGGGGTTGTCCACATCGTAAAGAACTACACCGGCGACGTCATGAACTTCGAGATGGCCGCGGACCTGGTGGCCGAGGATGGGATCAGCGTCAACCAGATCCTGATAGATGACGACGTCGCGGTGGAGGACAGCCTCTATACGGCCGGCAGGCGTGGCGTTGGAGCCACGGTGCTTGTGGAGAAGCTCTGCGGAGCCGCCGCCGAGGCCGGTGCGCCGCTGGCAGAGGTGGTCAGCCTCGGCAAGCGGGTGAACGAGGCATCTGCCAGCATGGGCGTTGCGCTCAGCTCCTGCACGGTGCCGGCGGCTGCCAAACCGACCTTCGAGCTGGCCGACGACGAGATGGAACTCGGGATCGGGATCCACGGCGAACCCGGCCGGGAGCGGGTCTCTCTCCGGCCTGCCCGTGAGGTGGTTGACATGTTGGTCCAGCCAGTGCTCGACGACCTGGCACTGGGTAGGGGCGACTCGGTGATTGTCTTTGTCAACGGCATGGGTGCCACGCCGCTTTCCGAGCTCTATTTGGTCTTCAATGACCTGCGGGCGCGCCTTGGCACAGAGGGCATTGCGATCAGCCGTTGTTTGGTCGGGCCGTATATGACGGCCCTGGAGATGGCGGGGTGTTCGATTACCCTGCTGCGCTCCGACGACCAACTTGTGTCCCTGTGGGATGCGCCGGTCCGCACCGCAGGCCTTCGGTGGGGCGCATGAGTGACACCTTCGACCTGCAGTCGGCCTACCGCTGGATAGAGGGGTTCGCCGAAGCAGTCGGGGCGCACAAAGAGGAGCTCACCGATCTGGATGCCGCAATCGGGGATGGGGACCATGGCACCAACATGGACCGTGGCATGCGGGCGGTGATGGCAAAGTTGGGTGCCAACTCCAGCGCTGATCTGGGTGATCTGTTCAAGACGGTTGGCATGACGCTGGTTTCAACCGTCGGCGGAGCGAGCGGGCCGCTTTTCGGGACCTTTTTCCTCGCCCTGGGAAAGGCCTGGCCCAATAAGGAGACGCTTTCCGCCGATGAGTTGCTTTCGGGCTACTCCCAGGCGGTGGCTGCGGTCATTGCAAGGGGCAGGGCGGAGAGAGGCGACAAGACCATGGTCGACGCGCTGCTTGCGGCGCAGGATGCATGGGAAATGGCCTTGGGGGGGACCAGTGGAGATTCGGAAACGCTCTCGGTAGTGGCTGCGGCTGCAGCAGAGGGTGCAGAGCAAACCGTGCCGCTGGTGGCCCGAAAGGGAAGGGCCAGCTATCTCGGAAAGAGAAGTGCGGGCCATAAGGATCCGGGTGCGGCGACGGTGGCTTTGATGATGGCCGCTGCCGCCGATGCCCGAACGGGGGAATGACTAGGAGGGGACGACGATGGGCGATTTTGTTGCCGCCATCGACCAGGGCACAACCAGCACTCGTTGCATGATCTTCGACCACAGCGGCGCCGTTGTGGGATCAGAACAACTGGAGCACGACCAGATCTATCCCCGTCCGGGATGGGTCGAGCACGATCCCTCCCAGATCTGGGCACGGGTTGGACAGGTTGTATCGGGGGCGCTTTTGGCCGCCGGGATCACCAAGAAAGACCTGGCCGCGGTAGGGGTCACCAACCAACGGGAAACAACGGTGCTCTGGGACCGCCACAGCGGCAAGCCCGTGCACAACGCGATCGTCTGGCAGGACACGAGGACCGACAGCCTATGTAGGGAACTGTCCGAGGATGGAGGCCAGGATCGCTTCCGCCAGACCACCGGGCTCCCGATTGCCACCTACTTCTCCGGTCCCAAGATTCGCTGGCTGCTCGACAATGTCCCTGGTCTGCGCGCCCAGGCGGAGGCGGGCGATGTGCTTTTCGGGAACATCGACACCTGGCTGATCTGGAACCTGACCGGGGGGCCCGACGGTGGGGTGCATGTGACCGATGTGACCAACGCCTCTCGCACCATGCTCATGGACCTAAAGACCCTCGACTGGGACGACGAGGCTCTGTCGGCCATAGGCGTGCCCCGGGCGATGTTGCCCGAGATCCGGTCATCGTCTTCGTCGCTGGGCACCTGTAAAGACTTTTTGGGTGGCGTCGAGGTCGCAGGGGACCTGGGTGACCAGCAGGCGGCCCTGTTCGGCCAGGCCTGCTACCAGCCGGGCGAGGCGAAGAACACCTATGGCACGGGCAACTTCTTGGTCCTGAACACTGGTAGCTCGCCGGTCCCATCCAAAGCCGGGCTCATCACCGGGGTTGGCTACCGCATCGGAGACGAACCCGCCTCCTACATGCTGGAGGGCTCGATTGCGATTACCGGCGCCCTTGTGCAGTGGCTGCGAGACAACCTTGGGATCATCAAAACTTCAGGTGATATCGAACAGCTTGCCGCAAGTGTGGAGGACAACGGCGGGGTCTACTTCGTGCCCGCGTTTTCCGGCCTGTTCGCCCCCTACTGGCGTTCCGATGCCCGAGGGGCCCTGGTGGGACTGACTCGGTATGCGACGGCTGCACACATCGCCCGGGCTGCACTGGAGGCCACGGCATGGCAGAGCCGGGAGGTGATCGATGCCATGGCGGCGGACAGTGGGGTGACGCTTCGGAGCCTGAAGGTGGATGGCGGGATGGTGCACAACGAGCTGTTGATGCAGTTCCAGGCAGATGTGGCGGGGGTGCCGGTGGTGCGGCCCAAGGTGGCCGAGACGACCTCGCTGGGTGCCGCCTATGCCGCCGGTCTGGCCGTTGGGTTCTGGAAGAGCACCGACGAGCTGGTCTCTCAATGGTCCCAGGACAAGACGTGGGAGCCGTCGATGGCCGCTTCCGATCGGGACCAGCGCTACAGGATGTGGAAGAAGGCGGTAACGCGCACCTTTGACTGGGTCGAGTGACCCAGGCTCTTTCCGCCGACGTCCTGGTGATCGGCGGCGGTTCCACCGGGGTAGGGGTCGCCTGGGAGGCGACCCGGCGGGGACTGTCGGTGATCCTGGCAGAGCGTTCCAACCTCGCAGGCGGGACAAGCGGCCGGTTCCACGGCCTTTTGCACTCGGGGGGTCGGTATGTGGTGAGCGACCCCCGCTCCGCTTCGGAGTGCGCAGCGGAGAACAAAGCCTTGCGGAGCATTGCTCCCCAGGCGATAGAGGACACCGGGGGCCTGTTCGTGTCCCTGGAAGGGGACGACCCGGCCTACGCCGAAGGTTTCCCCCTTGCCTGCGAGCGGGCCGGGGTCGAGGCCGTGGCAATGAGCCCAGCGGAAGCCAGATCGGCCGAGCCTGCGGTCAACCCTGGGATCCAGGCGGCCTTCTGGGTCCCCGACGCCTCTGTCGACGTCTGGCGGCTGCTCGGGATCCTGTCTGCCCAGGCGGCCGAGGGTGGGGCGAAAATATTGGAGCACCACGAGGTCGTGTCTTTCGAACAAGAGGGCCAAAGAGTGCTGGGGGCCCGGCTGAAAGATTCAGCGACGGGGGAGACCCGCTGGGTCTCGGCACAGGTCGTGGTCAACGCGACGGGAGCCTGGTCGGGCCGGGTTGCAGCCATGGCGGGCTGTGAGGTGGAGATCCTCGCCAGCCGGGGTGTCATGGTGGCCTTTGCGGACCGCCTTTCACATCTGGCGATCAACCGCTGCATCCGGCCCTCCGATGGAGACATAGTCGTTCCCATCCGCACCGTCTCGGTGATTGGGACCACCGACGTGGCGGTGGCGGACCCCGACGACACGACCGTTGCTCCAGAAGAAGTAGCAGCCATGGTGGCCGCAGCAGACCAGCTCATCCCGGGGGCTGGTTCTGCGCGCACCCTGCGAGCCTGGGCCGGAGTCCGCCCCCTTTACCGCCCCCCCGGTGGGGCGGGCTCCGGCGCCACCCGCACGGTGAGCCGGGCGCATGCCCTGGTCGATCACGCCACCCAGGACGGCGTCGAGGCGTTCGTGACCATAACGGGCGGCAAACTCACCACGCTGCGGCTCATGGCCGAGGAGGCGGTCGATCTCGTAGTGGCAAAGATCGGGTTGCCGGCCACGCCGGCTTTTGTGGAAGCTCTGGAAGAAAAGCCGGCCAGACCCGCCTATTTCCGCCTGCCGGACGCTTTGGCTCACAGGGAATCGGTCTGGGGAGGCGACAGGGATGCAGTCGTATGTGAGTGTGAGGGAGTGCTGCGCAGCGATGTTGTTGCCCTTGTGGCCGCGGCTCGGGGCCGCATCGGGATTGGGGACCTGCGCCGGAGCCTGCGGGTGGGAATGGGCCCATGCCAGGGTGGCTTCTGCTCCTACCGCTGTGCGGGTTTGATAGCGGAGGCTGCCCAGGCCGCCGAGGCGGTGACCGAGGACCTCGTGGAGTTCTGGAAGGAGCGTTTCAAGGGGACCGCAACTGTCTCATTTGGCGCCCAGGCCCGCCAGGAGATCCTTGACCGCTGGTTGTATGCGTCACCGTTGGCTCCTCCGGGCGAGCCGGTGGCACTGCCATGAACAGGCGGGCCGATGCGGTAGTTGTCGGAGCTGGCCTGGCTGGGTCAATAGCGGCCTGCCGGCTTGCCCAGGCGGGTGCCGAGGTTCTGCTGGTGGCCGCAGGAGAGGGCAGCATGGGCCTGGCCCCGGCGTGGCTGGACGTCTTGGGCAGGATGTCTGGGCCGGTGAGCAGTCCCCTGGCCGGCATGCAAAGCCTCCCCGATTCACACCCCTACGCCCGCATGGGTAGCGGGGTGGTCCAAGAGGCGGTCGAGTTTTTCTCATCCCTGGTCTCGTCATTGGACTACAGGGGAGGGCTGGAGGACAACATGGCACTTCCCACATCGCTGGGGGGGCGTCACCTCTGTGCCATGGCGCCCCCGGCGATGGCGGCGGGGAATCTGGATCGGGCTGGGAGCGTCGCCATAGTGGGAATCGGGGCGATGCGTGATTTCAGTGCATGCCTTGTGGCCCAAAACCTGTCGGCCGGAGGCGCCCTGTCGGCCCAGGGGGTGACCGTGGATTTTGCCGGGGCCGGAGCAGACCTTGGGAACCTGGATGTCGCCAGGCGGATACAGGAGCCAAAGCTTCGGGCGCAACTCGGTGCCGAGGTGCTGGCTTGCATCGGCGGGGCGGAACGGGTCGGTTTTCCCGCAGTGCTGGGGCTCGGTGCACACCAGGAGGTCGTGGGAGACCTGGAGCGCATCCTGGGGCGGGAGGTCTTCGAGATTGCCACCGTGCCGCCCTCGGTCCCGGGCCTGAGGCTTTCGTCGGCTCTGGCGGTCCTGCGGCGCACTTTGGGTGTGAAAGAGGTGATTGGCGCCAGGGTCACCGGTTTTGTCCCCGGCCCGGGCGGTGTCGGGGGGCTCAGGGTCAGAGCTGCGTCCCGGTCACAGATCTATGAGGCGGACTACTTCGTGATCGCCAGCGGGGGCGTGCTGGGTGGGGGAATCGAGGTTGGCCACCAAGCCAGGAGCGAAACGATCCTGGGGCTGCAGATTCCAGAGGGGCCCCTTGGTTCTCTTGGCGTGGCGGTCGACAACTCCCTCCGGCCCCTCGGGCCCTCGGGAGATCCGGTTTTCCAAAACGTGGCATTTGCAGGCGCCACGGTTGGGGGTGCCGATCCAATCGGGGAACTCTCTTCCCAGGGGATCTGTGTCGCCACGGGGTATCTGGCAGCCGAGGTTGTGAAAGCCGAGGTTGCCAAGGTGGCGAGGGCCAAATGAGAGACGAGGTGGTCGCCAGCACCGATGGGTGTGTGAAGTGCACCATTTGCGAACAAGCCTGCCCGGTCGCGGCCGTTACGGATCTGTTCCCCGGTCCCAAGTATGTGGGTCCACAGGCAGAACGCTTTCGCCACGGGGATTCGGTGGACCGATCCGTCGAGTACTGCTCGGGGTGCGGGGCATGTTCGGTTGTTTGCCCCCAGGGCGTGGCGGTGGCCGAGTTGAACATCCGGGCGCGTGCACAAATCCCCAGGTCTCGGAGGGAAACCCTGCGGAACTTGGCACTTGGGGACACCGAGTCGGTGGCGAGGTTGGCCGGGCTGGTCCCAGGGGTGGCAAATGCCCTCCTTGGGAACCGGGCGGTCCGCCGAGTGGCGCAATGGCTTGCCGGCGTGCACCGCCTGGCGCCGCTGCCGGCCTTTGCCCCGAGGCGCTCCGTCCGATCGTTTTGGACAAAAAGCCCTGGCGAAGGAGTCCCCGTCGTCTACTTCCCGGGTTGTTCCACATCGTGGTATGAGCCGTGGCTGGGCGAGATGGTGGTGGCGGTGCTCGAGCGGAATGGGATCTCTGCTCAAATCGCAGCCGGCCGCTGCTGCGGGCTGCCGGCACAGTCCAACGGATTTTTCGGCCTTGCCGCCCGGAGGGTCGCCAGGATTGCCAAGGAGCTTGGGGCGCCGGTGGCGAAAGGGACGCCGGTGCTGGCCAGTTCCACCTCCTGTGCCCTGATGCTCATGTCGGAGGCCAAAGACGTGCTGGGGATCGAGAGCGATCCGGTGCTCCGCCTTGCCGAGGCGACCTGGGACGTGAGCGAGTTCCTCTTGGACCTGCATCGCCAGGGCCGCTTGGATCAAAAGGGCCTCAGTCCTATCTCCCGCCGCGTCTACTACCACCCTCCCTGCCAGCAGCGAAGGCATCTCTCGGGCCGGCCGGCTCTGGAGCTTTTGGCCTTGATTCCCGGGGTCGAGATAATCGAGAGCACCCAGTACTGCTGCGGCATCGCCGGCACCTATGGCCTGAAAGCGGAGAAGTACGAGGTGGCGATGGAGGTGGGAAGGGGCCTGTTCTCCGAGATCGCTGACTCCTCTCCCGAGGTGGTGGCATGTGACAGCGAGACCTGCCGGTGGCAGATCACCCATGCAAGTGGGGTGCCCTCGGTGCATCCCGTAGAGCTGCTCTATGAGAGCTACGGCCTCTCTGGTGCCAGAAGGCCGCTGCGCCAGGATGCCAAGCGCAAAAGCGCTCGGCGTTGATTGCCCCAGGGGCTAGAACGATGACAACTGCTCGGGACCCCAGGCTTCTTTTGGATCGTCTTGGCAGTTGAACCGGCCTATGGGAGGAAAGCCATGATTGGCCTCGTTGTCGTATCTCACAGCCGCCCTCTGGCCGAGGGGCTTTGTGCCCTGGCGGCAGAGATGGCCGCGCCCGAACTGAAGATCGTGGCAGCGGGGGGAATCGAGGGGGATCCGGCGGCGCTCGGCACGGACCTACCCACGGTCCTAAATGCCATCGAAAAGGCCTGGTCGGAGGATGGAGTGCTGGTCTTGGCTGACCTTGGGAGCGCTCTTTTGTCCTCCGAGATGGCCATAGAGCAACTCCAAGAGCATCTCCAGTCCCGGGTGATCCTCTCGGGCGCACCGCTGGTCGAGGGGACCGTGGCGGCCGCGGCGCTGGCAGGGACGGGTGCATCCCTGGCCGAGGTGGCCACCGAAGCGGCCAATGCCCTGGCAGGAAAGACCGAGCAGTTCGGAACTCCAACGGAGCCTGGCCAGGAGTCACCCAGCCAAGAGGTGGACCAGCCGAAAGAAGCCGGCGAGGAACTCCGGATGTTTGTGACCGATCCCCTCGGCCTGCATGCCCGCCCAGCCGCCCTCGTCGTAAGGGCGGTGGGGAACATGGATGCAAAGGTGGAGGTCTTCGATGCCAGCACCGGGCGGGGCCCGGCACCTGGTGCCAGCCTGTCATCTCTGTCGGCACTCGGGTTGGCCAGGGGCCACGAGATGGTGGTGGTTGCCCGAGGGCCAGATGCGGCCAATGCCCTGGCGGCCGTCGCGGCGGCGGCCGAAGGCGTGTTCGCCACGGCGACACCACCAACGCTCCCCGCCGGCGAGGCATTGGAGCTGGGGGATTCCGGGGCCGCCTGGGTGGGTGGTGAGATGGCGGTGAAAGGGGTTGGCGTCACCCACGGTGTTTGCCTCGGTCCCGCCCGGAGGGTGGGCCGTCACCGAGGCGACTACCACCCAAGCGAAGATCCGGCCGTCGAAGCCAAGAGGCTCAGAGATGCCATCTCGAAGCTGAGAGCGGAACTGGGCGCTGGACTCGATGCCATAGGTAGCTCCATCGGTGCCGGCAATGCCGCGGTAATCGAGGCCCAGACGCTCTTTCTGGACGATGAGGCCTTGGCGGGGGAGGCCTTTTCGGCCATAGAAAAGGGCGTGGACGCCCAGGGGGCCTGGGAGGCCGCAACCGGCCGGCAACTACGGGCCTGGAGATCGGTAGAGGACCCCTATCTCCTGGAGCGGGCCGGGGATCTGGCACTTTTGGCCGACCGAGTCTCCGACGCATTGGCGGGAGCGGAGGCCAAACGGGCCGAGTCCGGGGCGGTTTTGGTGGCAGGGGAGCTATCGGTAGCGGACGTGGCAACCATGGGCCCCGCTGCCGCCGGGGTGATCTGTGCCCAGGGTGGGGCTACGTCCCATGCGGCAATTTTGCTCCGCGCCCTGGGGATTCCTGCGGTATTCGGGGTGGGAAACGATCTGTTGGGGGTGCCAGATGGCACCCTGGTGCTGGTCGACGCGGACCGGGGCGAGGTGGTCGTAGAGCCAACCGAGGACTCCCGCAGGGGCGCTTTTGCACAAGCGAGGCGATCGGAGGCTCACAGGGCCCGCTCGGCTCTACACAAAGCGGAGCCGGCCGTGACCGCGGATGGCGTGGGAGTGTCTGTGTTGGCAAATGCCTCCACCGCCGGTGAGGTTGCAGCCGCCATTGCTGGCGGGGCGGATGGCATCGGGCTGTTCCGCACCGAGCTCTTGTTCGCCCAAGGCCTGCCGGGTCTTCCAGAGCAGGTGGAGTTGCTTTCAACTGCGGTTGGAGAGGCCGGAGGGAGGCCCTTCGTCCTGCGGCTGTTGGACATCGGTTCGGACAAACCAATGCCGGGGATCGGGATGAACAGGGAGCCGAACCCGGCCCTGGGGGTGCGGGGCATAAGGCTGTTGATGCAGCACCAGGAGCTCTTTGGCCTGCATGCCTTGGCCATTGCGCAGCTGGTGTGCAAACATCGGGTCTCTGTCATGGTGCCAATGGTCGCCCTGGCATCGGAGCTGAGGCATGCAAAAGAGGTTCTCGGTGCGGCCCTGGAGTCCCAAGGGGTAAGTGGTGTGCCAATCGGGGCCATGGTGGAGGTTCCATCTGCGGCCTTGGGTGCCGCCAGGCTTGCAAAAGAAGCAGATTTTCTCTCAATTGGCACCAACGACCTGGCTCAGTACGTGACCGCCGCCGACAGGGCATCTGCGCTCCCAGGAGGACTGGGGGACGCCCTGCATCCGGCGGTGTTGCAACTCATTGCCGACACCGCGGCGGCAGCTGCGGCCGCTGGGAGGCCGGTCAGTGTATGTGGGGAACTGGCGAGTGACCCAGGGGCGGCCGAGATCCTGGTTGGCCTGGGCGTGAGGTCCTTTTCCGTCTCTCCCCATGCCGTAGGGGAGGTGAAAGAGGCGGTCCGGGCCTGCAGGGCAGAATCGGCGCAGGAGTTGGCGAAAGCGGCCCTGGGCTGTGAGGACGCCGCAGAAGTGGCGGCTTTGTTAATCCAGGCGCGTTCTTCCTGAACTCTGGTGAAACCCCTGGTGCCACCAGGGAAGAACCCGCCACCTCCTCCCCGCGCTTGGGGACGGGGCGTGTGCTCTGTCACGGTCAAGTAACCTCGTGGCCATGGTTGCGCCGAAGCTGGCCGATCAAGCCGGACGTGTGCTTGGTGGGCGGTATCGCCTGCTGTCCCAGATCGGCAGCGGCTCCTCTGGTCGGGTTTATCTGGCAGAGGATGCTCAGCTGTCGCGTAATGTCGCGGTCAAACTGCTGCATCCCGCCCTCGCCGACAATGAGTCCGCCCTCAAGCGCTTTTTGGCCGAGGCCAAGGCGGCGGGGGCAATGTCGCATCCCCACATTGTCTCGGTGCTCGATTGGGGCCAGGACGAGGGCGAGTACTACCTGGTGCTCGGCTATCTTGCCGGCGGCAGCCTCCAGTCGTATCTTTCCTCCGGCCGCCTGCTCAGCATTGCCCAGGCCGCCGCCGTTGGCGCCGAGGCCGCAGCGGCACTCTCCTACGCCCATGGCTGTGGCATCGTCCACCGCGACATCAAGCCGGCCAACCTGCTCTTCGACGAGGCGGGACATGTGAGGGTGGCGGATTTTGGCATCGCCAGGGCGCTGGAGGACAACTCGCTGCAGGATCCTGCCGTAGGGTTGGTCGGGACGGCGTTGTATGCGGCTCCGGAACAGGCGCGCTCCTCCCGGGTCGGGCCTCTCGCCGACGTCTACTCACTGGGCCTTGTGCTTGTCGAGGCGGTCACCGGTGTCGCCCCATTCGCCGCAAGCTCTGCAGACGGTTCGCTCCGGGCGAGGCTGGACTCAGATTTTGCCGCCCCCGCCGAGTTGGGAGCGCTGGCTCCCGTTGTGGAGGCGGCCTGCAAGTTGGATCCGACCGAGCGCGTCTCTGCGGCCGACCTCGCCCGGCAGCTGGTGCTTCTCCGGGCCTCTCTCCCCCTGGATGTGCCCCTGGACCCACTTGGAGAAGCCGGCGGGCTCGCCGGGAGCGGGGCGGCCATTGCCTCCACCCATGCCTCCATGCCACAGCGAGAGGCCATGATGGCCGACCAGACCGTGGTCTCCGATGCACTCAGTGCAACCTGGGTGGGTGCGCCGATACCGGGTACGCCGCTTGTGGATGTTGCCACCCCTGCAACCACTGAGGCGAGCGCGGCGGTGGAGCCGAAGGAGCCCAAGGGGCGCCGCCGACGCCGGCGTTGGATCTGGTTGGCGGCGGCATCGGTCTTTCTGGGCGCAGCCGGCGGTGCAACCTTTGCGGAATGGACCACGCTGTTTCCGCCCCCGGTCAAGGTGCCGTCCCTCATTGGGATGAGCAATGCTCGTGTGAGATCCACCCTGGCGGCGTTGCGGCTGCGGCTGGCGGTTGCCGGCAAGCGCTACGACTCCCAGATCCCCTCGGGCCACGTCGCGGTCCAGTCGCCGTTCCCCTCGACGGTGCTGCACCAGGGGGATACCGTATCGGTGCTGTGGTCCCTGGGGCCACCTCCCCGGCCGGTGCCCGACCTCTCGGGCGACAGCGCCGCGGCTGCGGCTCAGATGCTTCAGGCGGCCTTGTTCCACGAGCAGGTCTCCTATGGATACTCCTCGTCGATTCCCAAAGGTGACGTGGTCTCCTGGGCGCCCTCCAAGGGCAACCAGCCTGCCGGGTCCGTAGTGGCGGTCGTCATCTCCAAAGGACCACAACCGATCCAGGTTCCCCAGCTCGTCTCCAAGCAGTATCAGGTTGCCTCGGCCACGCTTTCCTCGATCGGCCTGGTAGCGCAGAGCCAACTCACCTACAGCACCAAGGTCCCGGCCGGCCAGGTAATCGCGGAGAAGCCCGGAGCTGGCAGCTCGCTTCTCCCAGGTTCCACCGTGGTGCTGGTCGTCTCCGAGGGAAGCCCATCGGTGAGGGTGCCCTCGGTGCTGGGCGACACCAAGGCCTCAGCTGCAAGCGCGCTTCAAAAGGTGGGCCTGAAGCTGGGCACCGTCTACGGCTCCGCCAAGGGCCGGGTCTTGTTCAGCGTGCCTGCCGTCGGCTCCAAGGTGCCTGCCGGCACCAAGGTGGACATCTACATGGCCTGAGCAACCCCCGGGCACAACTCGCGCCGGCTTGGGCCCCTGGGCGGCGCGGCGTCGTCGTGGGATCCACATTGGGCGCCAGGAAGGCATGGCCGCCAAGCAACCATGTGAAAGCCCATTTAAAAGATGCTCCCGGTAAGCCAAGGCCAGGGGTCTTTCACCCGAACAAGGGCCGGTCGGCATTTCATGGGGGCCACCGGATGTCAGACCACCGCGGTGTTGTATCTGTATTCGTCGCATCTGTATTCGTCGCATCTGTATTCATGGTGCGCCAAGTTGGCTGATAGCGATCATTGGGGCCATTGTGCAGCTAACTCTTGTGGCAGAACAACGAAGTGTGACCTTGACGTCAAGGTTAAATACCACGCAAGTGATTGCATGGCCCTCTGGACCCCATTGGCAATGAATGGACCTTTTGCGAAGAGGTATGAGAGCCAGCCACTGATGCCTGGGCTGGCCGGGGACGGGCGCGGCAGATATGCTTGCATTCGCAAAGTCCGAGGTGCTGCGGCTAGGCAGCGTTCCCCAGCCACTGCCGGTGCCCCCACCTCGGGCTTTGCAGACCAAGGGCCCCCGGCTTATGGCGTTGATGCAGGGATTTCGGTAATTTCCCTGAGCCGGTCGGCCAGCTCTCCCTCCATCGGGTCGGAACCACCCATCCCGCCGAAAACGGTGATGAGCTTCGCAACGTCGCCTTCCACCCGGATCCTGCCACTCATGTAGGCCTGCATTCCCGCCTGGGCATTTGCCTCTACGAAAACTGCCAGGGTGGTCGCGTAGTCCAGGGTGACGGTTGCATCGGCTGCTTCCAGGTGTCCCAGCTCGACTTCGAAGCTTCCCGGAGCGGTTTCCAGATGCGCGTGGATGTGGTCGTCTGAAAAGGGGACGTCACGCACGACGAGGTTCACCTTGGCGGGCAATGTTGCCTGGGGGAGGCGTCCCCTATACTCCTCGTGCAGAGCTCGTGCGGCGTCGATCCATTCTGGCGTCAAGAAGGTAAATTTGCTTTCCACGCTCACTCCTTGCTCACTCCTTTTGCCGCCTTAGGCTAACCCGAACACCTCGGCTCTACAGCTCGGCCCCGCCCCGATGCCCGACGGTGTTGGCCAAGATGTGGGTCACCTCGCCCCGGGGTAGCGTCGGGGAGATGGCAAATGGGACCCCGGCGGGACAAGCCGGCTGCGGGCGGTGGTCGTGGGCGGGTGGCGAGCGCGGCATTTTGATCGTCGCGGTGGCTGGAGCTGAAACATGGTGGGCAGCTGCGGCGGCAGAGCGCTTTGCCGAGGACGGCTTCACGGTGGAGTTCGTGGCAACCGGCGGCGGGTGGCACGGCAATTGGGATGAGTTGCTGGGGGCCACCAGGGAAGCCGGCAAGGCACTTTTTGCCAATTGCAGCGCAGTGGTGGCAGCCGCTGCCGGACCGGCTGCGGCGGTGCTGGGGAGCCTTGGTTGGGAGGAGTCCCGCCTTGCGGGGATCGTGGTTTTCGAACCCGTCCTGGGTCCCTCGGAGCCAAAGGAAGCGGAGTTGGGGCCCAGCAGCGGTCCGGCTGAGGGGATCAGGGGTGGGACCGGGGGCTCCAAGGGGTTCGCCTCAGTTTCGGCCGCCGGTCTGGGCGAGTTTGTCCAGGGGCTTGCTGTGCCTGCCGGGGAGGAGGACAACTTTGTCCTGGCGTTGCCGGCAGGTACGAACCTGGGCGACACCGGCTGTCCCGTTCTGTGCCAGAGCGCCTCGGGAACCTGCGGGGGTATCGAGGGGGAGAGCATTGACGTGGTGGCCTTTGACTACGAAGCCGAGGAGGTGGCAGAGGCGCTGGTTGAAGGGGCCCTGGGGTTTGCCCGCCGGGCCTGTGGGCTATCACAGGCCTGAGCCGGCAGGGCCATTGGTGCTAGGGGTATGGGCCATGGGTTCTGCCAAGAGGCCAGGATTCACAATAGGCCAGGATTCATAAAGGGCCTGGGTGGAGAGGTGGGGCGTCTGTGACGACCCGACTCTGTTGGGTACTACTAAATGTTGGCGGGTATGAGCCATTGGCTCATCTTGAGACAGGACAGCTAAGACGATTGGGAGCGATGCGATGACAGCGGAGCGAAGTGAGATGATTGCCTTTTTGGGCACCGGGATCATGGGTCTCCCCATGGCCCGGCACCTGGCGCAAGCGGGGCACTCTGTGTCGGTATGGAATCGCACGCCCTCCAAGGCAAGCCCCTTGGAGTCCCACGGTGCCAAGATTTGCACTACTCCAGCTGAAGCAGCCCGGGGGGCATCGGTGCTGGTGACAATGGTGAAAGACGGGGCATCGGTCCAGGAATTGGTGACCGAGGAGGTCTTGGGGAACCTCGACGAAAATGCCCTTTGGATCCAGGCCACAACTGTGGGCGTGAGGGCCGCGGAGGAGCTTTCGCTTTTGGCATCCAAGGCCAATGTGGGCTACGTCGATGCCCCGGTCGTGGGCACCCGAAAGCCGGCCGAGGATGGCAAACTCGTCGTTCTCGCCTCCGGCGACCCGACCCACAAAGAGCGGGCCGAGGCCGTGATGTCCAGCTACTCCCAGAGGGTGGCCTGGCTGGGATCCGGATCGGAGGCAAGCCGGATGAAGATGGTCGTGAACTCTTGGATCATCTCCCTCACCGCAGCCCTTGCCGAGTCGGTCACCCTGGCAGAGGGCCTGGGCCTGAATCCAAAGGGCTTTTTGGAAACCATCTCGGGGGGCCCCGTCGACATGCCCTATGCACAGCTGAAGGGCGGGGCGATGATCGGTCGCTCTTTCGATCCGAGCTTCGCCATCGACAACGTCTTGAAAGACGTCGGGCTGATCCTGGAGGCCTCCTCTGTTGCCGGCACGGAGCCCAGGCTTGCCAAAGCGGCACAGGAAGCCTTCCGGGCCGCGGTTGAGGCCGGCCATGGCGACAAGGACATGGCTGCGGTCTACTGGGCGGCAAAGGAAGCCAACTAGGCGCCAGAACCAAAAGACACCAGAACCAAAAGGCACCAGAACCAAAAGGCACCAGAACCAAGCAGTGCCAAGGGGTGGGGGCAGGAGCTGGGTGCCAACGCCACGTTGGCACCTGGCCCAGGGCCTTGGTTGCTGCCCACTGCGCCCTGGGGCGGTGATGGCCGCCCAGGTGTGTGCTGCGGGCCATTTGCCAGGGGTCAGTAGCGGAGCAGCGCTCCGATCCCATCGGCCAGCGCGGTTGACCTGGGCACCAGTCGGATGGTGGCGCCCGTGCCCCAAGCAGATCTCACCACCACGTCGACCAGGGCTGCTTGCCGGGGGTTTTCCATTCCTGTCTCAACGAGGGAGGAGCGATTCAGGCTCAGCTGTTCGGGGCCCGGTCC
>JAKAOS010000104.1 GCA_021823165.1 Actinomycetes bacterium
CGGCTCATGGCGCAAGAACTGGACGTCCAAGCGATGATCGAACGGTTCCGGGCCCGGGCCAGGGCCGTGCGCAACCGTCCCTTGCCCCCAGTCGAGGGCCCCGAACGCAAGATGTTCATGGAGCAGGCCCAGCAGGACTACATGGACTTTGCCATCCTCGGCGACGCCCAGGGAGATCTCCAGGACGGAATCCTCACCCTCACCGTCGATCTGCGGCCACAGCCCGAAAGCAGCGAGGCAGGCTCGGCCTGACGGGGGGCTGGTAGCCGGAAGGGGAGCGGCGGAGGCGGCAAGAGAGACGCTCTTGCCCCTCGGTCCGAGCTCTCCTTTGGCCCACTGGCTGAGCCGTTATCTGCAGTGCCGCGTTCCACGCCCAAGAGCTGAAACTTTTCCTTTTCCTCGGCAGGAGGAACGGGGTTTGCGAAAGACGGCTCCCGTGTTCGTGAAACTCCTGTCTGGAAGGGCGAGATCGGCACAGTGGAGACTTACAGCGCCCCGAGATGTCCCCAGACAGCAGCGACAAGGCGTCTTGACGTCTCTTGTCACTTTGGAGGAAGTCGTAAGCACGTTAGAACCGGGACTGAGCGCGACAAAAATCCGGCAGTTGACTCCGGGTTCAAGCTTCAGGCCGTGGGTGGTCTCGGCTGGAAAGGGAGCTGGCACGTCATCACACAGGCCGCCTGGCAGCGCTTGGATAGGAGAACGGGCCGCCGTAATGCCTCGTGGGTGTCCGAGTCGCTTCTGCGAGGAAGCGACGGAGCTGGCTCATCTTGGCGCAGTTGACGAGATGGTTGCCAGCAGATGCCGGGCGGCGTAGCAACGAAGCCGTCCCGGCGGGTGAGGGCATCGGAGGCTCGCTGCGATAGATCACATTGGGTCAGCCGTGGTGAGTTTGGCTCAGACTTCTGATTCCACTTCTGACCTGGTTGGACGCGGAAATAGCGTGGGTGTCCGGTAGTACCATTTGTCCATGACGTCTTCACCCTCCCCGGCGTGGCTCTGGGCTACTTGCACGTTTCAAAGCAACGGCGATTCCGATGCCTGAGCGCGAAGGGCTCCTGGCTCTGACCTGGACGAACAAGAGCCTGCAAATGGTGCAAGTGGCAATTTAGGGAGCTATGGAAAGATCCTTTTGTCGATGGATTAGCTCCCCTGCTGGGTCTCCCCAGGGCGTTGTGCCCCTGGGAGTCGCGGGATTCATTGTTTGCGCACTCTGGAGTATCGGAGCCGCCGTATGGCCTGGACTAATTGCGGACAAACAGGGCGAGGTCTCGACCCTTGCGCCAACTTTGACGACGCTTGCAACGATTGCTGCAGCGGCAATCGTGCTGGGGCTCAGTGCGGTGCTTATCGGGCTGCAGGTTCTGTCTCGGTACGGGTCGCGGGCAAGCAGAAGCATTATGGACCAAACCTTCGGCGTACTGATCCTTCTTGCCGGAATCCTCGGCGTCGGGTTGCCCATATGGGCGACGGTTGAGCCGTGGCGATGGCTGTACGTCCTGGCGTTCGCAGCATTCGCTTGGGGCATGCTTGCTCTTGCAATCGCCAGTTATCTCACCGTGACGCACCTCAACGCTCACTGGCTGACCCTCCATCTGGTCAAGCGCGTGTTCCCACTTGCGGAAACGAAGAACGAAGCTATGTTCGAGCCGCTTGGCGAACTGCAATCCACGCTCTTGCAAATCGCTGCAGGATCGGATGACACGGAGCCAGGCCTGCCAGTAACCCTCCGGGCGATTGCTCTCGTGGGTCTTGCCCGATACCGAATGGATCCCAAGAACGCTGACCTCCAGCATCTTATTGACCAATTGGCCTCACAAGCCCGATGGCCCAACCCAGCGAAGGTATCGCCGGAAGAATTCGCTTCGCTGCTTGCCCTACTGGCAAGGGCGAGCGATGATCGTGACACAACTTTCTGCGCTCTGAGGGCAATCCGCGATCTGGTGCAGGACGGGATTCAACAGCATCATCCTGTGAGTCCTTCGCTGCTCGATGGGGCTGCGGGGATTGTCACGGACCGCCTCAAGTCTCTCCTGGCATCCTCATCGATTGCCTGGCTATTGGCGCAAATACCCATCAAACCGGCTCGGAGCGACCTGTTCCCCACATTCCCCGGCGGCCAAGTGATAACTGCCGGCGCCAAGGATGAGCATCCCGCTCCGAGGATTCCTGATCGCGTCAGCTGGAAAGTTGTCCGCGACTGGCTCGAAACCTCAGGGTCACCCAAGCGGGAGGAATGGGAGAGTCTCAGCGCCCTAGTGCCAGTGTACGAGGGAGATGGAGAGGAGGAGCGGTCACCAGAAGCCGGGTCGGAGGGTGATCAACTCTTTGAGGCCTCTGATCTCCAAGATGAAGTACTTTCCATCCTTGACGGCGCGTGTGCCGCGCCGACTCCCGACGACACGACCTGGCCTGGCGGATGGCGAGGCGTTAACGCCCTGGAACAGGATATCGCCAGACTCTGTTCCATCGGCCTGTCGTTGTACGAGGCCGGACGCTACCCACCTACCGATCGGGTCGAACAGGCCATCGAGGCGATCGCTTTGCGACTCATTCATCAACGGCGGTCGGGGCGTCATGCCGACGACCTGTCAAACGTGACTGGATGGCGCATGGGCGAAGCTGCTGGCGAACCCACTACGGCCTACGCTGCGAATGAATCGCTCCGAGAGCTGGCGATCGCCGCCTGGCGGGCCGGATTCGCACGACGGTCACTCCTGACGATCCGCAGATTGCTCTCGATCATTACCTACGTCGTGCAGAGCGGAGACGCCAAATTGTTGGAGAACATCTACATGAACCTCCAACTTGCATTCAGCAGGACTGCCAAGTCGACGAACACCTATCTCGCTGAACGAGAGCGAAGTCGGCAGCTCGTGCTTGGCCTCGCCCCAGACTTCATGGCTTTAGCAAGGGCTGCAGAGCCGCATACTGATGACGCGCTGTGGACGCGGGTACTTTCCACGCTGACTGCGATCGCCTGGTCTCCTTTAGGCAGCGAAAGCGAGACGGCCAACAACGTCTATCTTTACTTCCTTTCGGGTATCGGCATTGGTGAGGCACCCCAAGTTGGCGGGCCATGGGATGTTGTTCCGTGGCGCCATCGCCCAACATGCCAGCCTCACGAGTTGCTCCCGCAAGTTCGGGAGGAGCTTTTTGGCAGATTCCATTCCGCCGCAATGTTGAGTCAGCCCGGGATCGCACTCCTCGCTGTGCTCGCGCTCTGGAGGGACGTGCTGGTCCGAGATGACCGTGCAACACTCGAACGGTTTCGCGATGCTCTGGAAAAGCATGTCATCGACCAAGGTCGCAGAGATTTTGAGCTGCCAGCACTGTGGTCCCCGAGCGGTAGCAGCGGCGACCCAGCTCCACGTTTCGAAGGACCTCGGATACATTGGCGGCTGTTTGATGTCGCTCGTGCAGCACTCCGATGGGCCCGGACGAAACTGGAAACCGGCGAGCCACTGCCTGCAGTACTCCCCCCGGTCACAACTCCCGACGCCGAGCTTCGTTCTCTGATAACGACTTTCGGCGCAGAGAGGCTCGTAGATGAGCGAACGTACTGGGGCGTCGAAGCTGGCAAAGATTATTTCATCTTTGTGGAAGAAGCCGACCGGAGTAGGCGCCTTCTCCGCGACTGCGAGGAAAGGGCACGGGCTCAGTTCGCCTGGGGATATGGCGGAACGGGACCAAGCAACCTCGGGGAGGTCCTTGTCGCTGACATGCTTGGCCCCCTCGCCTACTGCCCTTCGTGTTTCGGAGCGATCGGTGCGGGCGGAGGACTTGTGAAGTGCCCTTCATGTGGCGGCGCCGGTCTTCGGCGGGACCTCTTGTCGTTGCAAGGCGCGCTTTGCCACAAGGTCGCGTCACTCCCAAGGGAACCAGACCCGTCGTTACTAACTTCTGAGGCCTGCCCGTCTGGAGCACATTGGCGAATGTCGCGAACCCATTTTCTTCAGCGCGCGTTCCAGCTCGTCGATGAACTCGATGCAGAAGACCGTTCCGAGGACGGGCTCTGTGATGGCGCCTAAGTCGAGCGACGCAACGGAGGATCGGCCATGCAGAAGGCGCTTGAGGGAGTAGGCAGGTCAAGTTTCGCGATAAGCGTAAATAACGGCGATTGCGCTGCCTGGCTGGTCAGTCCGTACGCAGTTCGGGATGAGCACCCTCCCAGCCCTGGCGGATGAACTCGGGGAGGATCAGCGAACCCCAGATCCTTATGAGCACCGCCCGGTTCAGATGCCTGGTGAGATCGGCCTCGTTCATGGCCTCACCCAGGACAGTTTCATACATCACCTGTACCCGCTCGATGTCGCCAAGATCGTATTCCGGCGCTGGTGTCCAGTCCAGCCAGATCGGCAGCTTGACCGTGCCGCTGTCCGGTCCCTGCAGCCGACCAAGGTCTGCGATCACAAAGACCGGTTTGACGTTTTCGAAACTGAACCATCCATCTACCGGTCAGTAGATAAGCACTGGTTGGAACCTCGACGACAGGGGTGGGTCGCTCCGCCTAGCCAACCGCTCCGAACCTGGCGGGGATGGGTCTCTGGCCGCCACCCAGGTTAGCCCCGGCAAGCTTGGCAGGTTGGGTTGGCAGGTTGGGTTGACAGGTGAGGTTTACAGGTTGGGTTTGCAGGTGAGTTGGTGGACCGTGGCCGAGGCGGCCCGTTCCCCATCAGGCCTCGGAGGGCGGAGCGTCCTGGGTCTTTCTCGCTTCGACCACTATCTGGCCCCCGTCCAGGGCCAGGGAGGCCCGGCCGGACACCACGTCGGCCAGATGGGCCCCCAGAACCTCGTTGCGCCACCCCTTGCCGAGGCGACCACTGGGGTCACCACGGAGAAATGAGTTGATATCTGCCCTTGTCGCCAACAGGGCGGGATCCAAGGACAACTCCTCTGCCAGAGCCGATACCAGAGCGGCGGCCAGGGCTGCAGCCGGGCGCAGGGAGCGGTCCAGCACGTCTGGCGCCCCCATGCGGAGTTCCTCCTTGGCGGCCATTCCCCGCTCTACCGCCTCCAGAATCTCCTTGGCGGCCCCCTTGCGCAGGCTCCGGCCCTCCAACCCCCGCACCGAGTGCAGCTCGGCTTCGTTGCGTGGGGGGCGATGGGCTATGGCAACCACCGCCAAGTCGGCCAGCACGTTGCGGGGCGGGCGGTCGATCTCCGCAGCCAGCCGTTCCCTCCACGCGGCGACCTCTTTGGCCACGTTTCTGGCCTTGCCCTTGAGTTGCCTGGCTTCCTTCAGCCGCCGCCAGGCATCCTCGGGTGCCACGGGCCCACGCTGGCGCACCCGGAACACCTCGCACTCGTCCTCGGCCCAGCCCAACCTGCCCGAGTTGCGCAGGGCATCGGTGATTGTCTGGTGCAGCGCCGGGAGGTGCTCCACGTCCCCGGCGGCATAGGTGGCCTGGGCGGCACTGAGGGGGCGGCGGGTCCAGTCCGTGAGCCTGTCCCCCTTGGCCAGTTCCGCCCCCAAAAAGGAAGAGGCGAGAGTGGCCAAAGAAGGGCTCGACATCCCGAGGAAACCCGCTGCAATCTGGGTGTCGAACAGCCTGGCGGGAATGGCCCCCGTCGCATTGGACAGGACCTCCAGGTCCTGGTCGGCTGCGTGGATTACTGCCAGCCCGCCGCCAACCAACAACTCCTTCAGCCCCGAAACATCCACTGCAAATGGATCCACCAGGTAGGTGGGGCCACCCCAGGTGATCTGGATAAGGGCCAACAGCGGCCAGTAGGTGCGCTCCCTGTGAAACTCGGTATCCAAGAAGTAGGCAGGTGCGCCGAGCGCTTCGTTTACGAGCGCCTCGAAGGACCCCTGGTCCTCCACGAAGACCGGCTTCCCCACACCCTTGTCGGGGGACTGGGATCTACCGGTGCTCATTGGGATCTTCACATTAGCCGCCTCTGCTGGCAGAAGTGATCTGGCTGCGTGCAGAGGAAATCTCCGACAGCGCCGATGAGAAGGCCTTGGTCTGGCTGGTGGTGGTGCGTCCCTTGTTCTTGACACAGGCCTCCGCGTAGACCATGGCCGAGTGGTAGGCGGCATGGAGTTTGGCCGTGACCGACGCGTTTGGGCTCGGGAGGGTCGCCTCAACCTTCGAGGCATCCACCCCGAAAGCCACGCAGTCCAGTTGAACGTTCCCCCACTTCCCCGCGGCACGGTCGGCCTTCACCTGGGAGGAGTCGGCCTCCAAAGCCGCCATGGATGAGGACACCGAGGACGTCTGGACCCAGCTGCGTAGCTGCGCAGCCGGGCTCGGTGGCGGCCCGCCGCAGGCCGAAAGGGCCAGGGCCGCAATCGCCAATCGGGACGGCCAGAGGGCCATGCCAACTCGGCGTATCGCTGGGGGAAGTGCCGGCATCGCTTCAAATCTACTTGGGACCGAGCGGCGGCTTTTGCTGGAGTTGGTTCTTCTTGTTCCCCCGTATCCATGTGCAGAGTCCCTGGTAGTGGGGTGTTCAGATCATTTGCACGGCCTGCATATTGCCCCTGAACATGCTTCGGGCATAGACCTTCGGCCGCTGCTATGCAGCCTCTCTACCAATGGCGGCCATGAGTCGCCTCGGCTGAACGAAGTGGGGGACACATGAAGCAACGCTCGATCCGTCGCCGCCTGGCGGTGGTATCGATAGCAGGCGCAGCTGTGGTGCTCGGGAGTACCGGAGTAGCGCTTGCATCCAACGACACGCCGCATTCGAGTGAGTCACACGGGGCTCCGAACTCGGCCGTGGCTTCGCAGTACCCGTCGAGCTGGTCTATGTATGCGGGGAACAGCCTTCACAATCCGGCATACACCGCCCCGGCGCACGCCCAGGGGCTCATGCGGGGTTACTACTGGAACACTCCTGAGGTCAATGCGATCCCGCTCAGTTCCAGCCAGGCCTACGACCAGTCGATCCTGGGCCTTCGGGGTGCGCCGGTCAAGACGACCCAGATGCTCGGCAACTCCTGCGGCGTGACGGTCGTCGGGGGGATCGTCTACGCGGAGGAGTCCTCCGGATGGCTGTATGCCATCCAGGCATCCACCGGGAAGGTGATCTGGAAGGCCCAGGGCAACAACGCCATGATGGGCAACCCGATTGTCGCCAACGGAGTCGTGGTCACCACAACTGGGGACACGGGCTTTTCCTTCTCCCAGGTCCAGAAGTATGCGGCCCACAAGCCGGCTATCAGGGGTATGGGGTATGCCGCCGTCTACGGCTACAACGCCAAGACCGGTGCCCTGCTCTGGCGCCAGCCCGCAGTTGGCGAGGAGATGGCCTCTCCCGCCTACGCCAATGGTCTCGTCTATGAGGGAACGGGTGGCGGCCACGTGCTCGCCATGGACATAAAGACCGGCAAGATCGTCTGGCGCACGACCGTCGGCGGCTTTGACTCGATGTCGTCGGTTGCGGTCTCCGGCAACCAGGTCTTCGCCGGCTTTTCAAACCCCAACTACCTCTACGCATTGAACGCGCAGACCGGGGCGGTCAACTGGAAGGCCACCGTGGCCGGAGTTGCCAACACCGGCATGGGGGACAACTCCCCCTCGGTTGACCCCAAGGCGAACCTGGTGGTGCAGGACTCCGTCGTGAATGCCAACCCGACCACCGGCACCATGAACCTTGAGGTCTGGGCCGTCTACGCGACCGGGGCAAATGCGGGCCAGATCGCATGGACCCAGAAGCTGGGTGTAGGGCCCAAGCCCCCCGCCTACAAGGCAGGGGTGACCATGATCCACAACGGCACGGTCTATGTGGGCAGCCCCATCACCTCCAGCTTCTATGCACTCAACGAAGCTACCGGCGCCATCAAGTGGTCCTTCCCGATCTCCGGGGCAGGCCCCGCCGGGGCTGGCCGCGGCTCTGCCACCTACTACCACGGCATCGTCTGGTTGGCGGCAGGACCCAAGATCTACGCGATCAACCCGGCCAACGGTGCGCTGCTTGACTCCAAGGTCGGCGGGGGTCGCTATGGCATCGTAAACCCCGTCATCGTGGGGGGCACGATGTTCTTGGACAACTCCTGGGGATGGGTGCAGGCGTTGCCGCTCAGCTCGATCTACTCGAACTGGGCCAACTTCGGCACGACGACCAAGTCCTAGGTGGGCAACCCCAGGCATTGACCTGGGCGCAGCAAGAAACAACAAATGGCCCGGTGCTCGTGCACCGGGCCATTTGCTTGGACCCCTCCAACCGCTTGGCCATCTTTGTGTACCTCGCCAGAGGACTCACAGGTTGTTGGCGACAGCGGAGCCGGG
>JAKAOS010000105.1 GCA_021823165.1 Actinomycetes bacterium
AATGCTGAAGTCACCCAACCATCGTTGCATGCGCGCCACCCCCTTTGTGCTCCTCCGTCTACCCCTCGACTACGATGAAAGGACCGGCCGCCCAGGGAGCCTCCCCTCGCGCTTGGGACGGGCGACGACGCGGCGGGGGTGCAGCTCTGATTAGGAGAGACATGTACATGCGGTCCCCGGCGGAGATTCTGGAGTGGATAAAAACCCCGACTGGCCGCACGGCATTCCGGTACTCCGTGGTCTCTGCGATCTCCATTTTCGTGAGCCAGGTGGTGCTGTTCGTTACCTTCGGCGTCATCCGCCTGGGCACGGCTATGGAGTGCAACGTGATAGCCACGGCGGCCGCCGCCGGCCCCTCCTACTACCTGAACCGGAACTGGGCCTGGGGGCGCAGCGGGACCTCCCACTTCTGGAAAGAGGTCGTCCCGTTCTGGGTGGTTGCCTTCTTCGGTCTCGCCTTTTCCATAGTTGCCGTCGATGTGGCGGAGCGGCTGGCCACAATGGCGGCCCTCAGCCACCTGGCCGTGTCGATTGCGGTCAATCTCTCGGCTCTTGCCGCCTACGGAGTGTTGTGGGTGGGCAAGTTCGTCCTGTTCCACAAGCTGCTTTTCGGCTCCCAGCGGGACCATGAGTTGAAATCGGAGCCCGTCAACGTCTCGGTGGATGATTGATGGGGGCCTTTTTAGAAGCGGTTGGTTCGCTTCGGCCCGTCGACAACCGACTCCTGGAGGCCGCCCGGCAGTGGCACCTCAAGCTCACCAAGCCCGCCGGTTCGCTCGGCGTCCTGGAGGAGATCGGGGCGCGGATGTGCGCGATGGCAGCAAGGGTGCCTCCACCGCTGGCGGAGCCCGCAGCGGTGGCCGTCTTTGCCGCCGATCATGGAGTCCTGTCCCAGGGCGTCTCGCCCTGGCCGGCAGAGGTCACCGCTCAGATGGTTGCGAACTTTCTCGGCGGGGGGGCTGCGATCAACGTGATCGCCAAGGCTGCCGGGGCCGACCTCACCGTTGTGGACATAGGAATCGCTTCCGACCCAGGCCGGGGCGAGAACCTGGTTTCCAAAAAGGTGAGGCGGGGGACCGCCGACATCACCCAGGGCGATGCGATGACCCCAGATGAGGCAATGGCGGCTTTGGACGCCGGAGCGGAGGTTGCTGCGGAGCTTTTGGCCAGGGGTGCCCGTTGCCTGGTCTGTGGTGACATGGGGATTGGGAATACCACCCCATCTGCGGCTTTGGTCGCTGCGTTCTCTGGTCAGCAGCCCGAGGCGGTTACCGGTCGCGGGACCGGCATCGACGACGACATGTGGGCGGTCAAGGTGGAGGCGGTGCGCCGTGCGGTTGCTCGGCACGGCTGGCAGGGTCCCAGCGGGGCAGAGGCCGCAGCGGCGGACCCGCTTGCGGTTTTGGCCGCGGTGGGTGGACTGGAACACGCTGGGATCGCTGGTTTTGCCATGGCCGGTGCGGCTGGCGGAGTGCCGGTGCTCCTGGACGGCCTGATCTCCTCCTCTGCGGCCCTGGTGGCGGCGGCGGTGGCCCCGGCTGTGACCGGCTATCTCCTGGCGGGCCACCGCTCCGTTGAGCCGGGGGCATCAATCGCGCTGTCCATGCTCGGCCTGGATCCGATCCTGGACCTGGGAATGCGCCTGGGTGAGGGCAGCGGCGCATGCCTAGCCCTTCCTGTGGTGCAGGTTGCGGCTCGGATCATGAGCGAGATGGCGACTTTTGACTCGGCGGGCATCAAAGGCTGAGGCCGTCAGAGCATCTTCTGCATTACCGCCACGTCCAGCCATCGACCGAACTTCCTTCCTACCTCCACCTCCACGCCCACGTGGCCGAAGCCCAGCGAGGCATGTAGGGCGATGGAGGCGTCATGGCCCCCGACTATGCGTGCCATGACCGAGTGGAAGCCTCCGGCGGTCGCCCGGTCCAACAGATCGGACAGGAGGGCCTTGCCGACACCTTGTCCCCGGAAATCGTGGTGGACATAGATGGAGTCCTCTGCGGTGGTCGAGTAGGCCGGGCGGGGACGATAGGGGGAGAGGGATGCAAAGCCGGCCAAACGTCCTCCAATGACGGCGACAATCGCCGGGTAGGCCCCGGAGTGCTCCCGGAGCCAGCTTTCCTGGCCGGCCGTGTCCCTGGGCACCAGGTCGAAAGTCACCGTGCTGTGGAGTACTTCTCGGTTGTAGATAGAAGCCAAAGCACAGGCATCGGACATCTCTGCCGACCTGATCTGTATTTCGGGCCGCCGTTGCTCCATTCTTGGGACGCTATTGCCTTCCTCGATCCTCAATGCCACCCCATGGGGCCAGCTCCGGCTAAACTGTCTCAGCGCCCCAACGGAACGGCAGGGGTAGTGGTGGGTGCCGGGCTTGGTAAGCTGCGCACGATCCTGCCCCCTTAGCTCAGTCGGCAGAGCACAGCCATGGTAAGGCTGGTGTCGTCGGTTCGATTCCGACAGGGGGCTCTCCATATGGCGGCGTAGCTCAGTTGGTTAGAGCACACGGCTCATAATCGTGAGGTCGTCGGTTCGAGTCCGACCGCCGCTACTGGCACCGGGGCGACTGCTGTCTCGCCCTCAACAAGGAGCAGGACATGGCCAAGAATGAAAAGCGCATCAAGGTGACCCTCGCCTGCGAGGTTTGCAAGCGTAGGAACTATATCACCATGAAGAACCGCCAGAATGACCGGGAACGCATTGAGATGCGCAAGTACTGCCGCTGGGAGCGGGAGCACACCTTGCACAAGGAAACCCGCTGAGCATCGCAGAGATTTCCTCGTCCCCGCCGGCTCGCTCGGCGGAACCCCTGGACGACTTGGTGCTGAGGCTCGACCAGGGCGAGGAATGGGCCTTCGAGGAGTTGGTGCGCCGCACCTACGGCGACCTCTACGGCCTGGCGTTCCGCATGACGGGGAATGCTGATGATGCCTGTGACGTCGTGCAGGATGCCTATCTGCGCGCCTACAAGTCCCGTGACACCTTCCGGGGTGAGGCGACCGTCACGACGTGGTTGTACAGGATCGTGGCCAACTGTGCTTCCAGTCATGTTTCCCGGCGTTCCCGCAATCGCCATCAACGACTTGAAGACTCGACCCCGGTTGTGGATGATCGACCCAGCAGCGATCCCGAGACAATGGCCGATGTCGCCCTGGAACGCCGGCGGCTGGGTGCGGCGATGGCTTCCCTCCCGCCACGTTTGCGGATGGTGGTGGTGCTGAAAGATGTCTACGACCTTCCCCACGAGGCAATCGCAGCCGAACTGGGCATAACCGAGGCCGCTGCAAAGGTGCGCCTTCATCGGGGGAGGCGCAAACTTCGTGAGCGCCTCTACGGACAACGCCGCCAATGAACCGCCGCTGCCAGGCAACCATAACGGCACTGGCCGAACTTGCCTCGGAAGCCGCAGAGGTGCCCAATGGGGTATCGGCTCACGTGGAGGAGTGCTTTCGTTGCCGAGGAGAGCTTGCTCGGCACCGCAAGCTGCTGCGAAGACTCCGTCAGCTGCGAGAATGTGGGTTGGAGCCTCCCCCGAGGCTGTTGGACCAGCTCCTGGAGAACCTCTCTGAGTCTCCAGAGACAGCGTCCGCGGTCTCTGGCTGGTGGCGCCGGCGGGTGAACTACCTACTGGTGGCTGTGGCCGCCACGGGAGCAGCGGGAACCGGTGCCGTATTGCTGGTGCTCCGTGGCCGGGCCGGAACCCGCCTGGCCGGCTGAACCCGGCGCGGCGAGGACCGGTGCCCAGCAATTCTCCGGTGCCCTGGGTGCTTGGTGCTAAGGTGGGAAACTCTGAGGGCAGTAGCTCAACTGGCAGAGCACCGGTCTCCAAAACCGGCGGTTGGGGGTTCGAGTCCCTCCTGCCCTGCTGAAGCTTGCCAAACCGAGGGAGTCGATGGTAAACCGCGAGACAAAGCGCATGATGCAGCGCCAAGGCCAGGGTGAGGCCGCGGCCCCAGCACGGCGTGATCCGGCGCAAATGGCTCGCCAAGTGCAGAACCGCCCCACACCGAGGGAGTTTTTCCGGGGCGTCCGTTCGGAACTCCGCAAGGTTGTCTGGCCCACCAGATCGGAAGTAACCAACTACTCGGTGGTTGTGTTTGTCACACTTGTCTTGCTGTTGGCGATGATCTTTGCACTCAACATCGCCTTCGGCTATTTGGTCAACTTGGTGTTGGGCGCATGAGTCAGGAGTACTCGGAAGTGGAACCGGAGGAGATGGAGGCGGCCGCGCTGGCTGACCCAGAGGAGACCGAGGCGGCCGTGGAGCCTGCTCCGGAAAGCCCCTACGACCGCCCAGGGCAGTGGTATGTGCTCCACTCCTATGCGGGCTATGAGAACAAGGTGCGCTCCAACCTGTTGACCAGGATTTCCTCCATGAACGTGGAGGAGCGGATCTTCGAGGTCGTGATACCGGTCGAGGACGTGGTCGAGGTGAAAAACGGCCGCAAGACAACCGTGTCCCGCAAGGTGTTTCCCGGCTACCTCCTGGTCCGTTGCGACCTGGACGACGAGTCCTGGGCGGTCATCAGGCAAACCCCCGGTGTCACCGGCTTTGTCGGACCCGGCACCAAGCCGACCCCGCTTTCCCGCCGGGAGGTGGAGAGCATCCTCCAGGTGAAGCCCGAAGGCGTCGAACAGCAGCGGCGCAGCCGGCCCCGGTTGGAGTACGAGGTCGGAGAAGCGGTCCGGGTGAAAGAGGGGCCCTTTGCCGAGTTTCACGGCCAGGTTGCCGAGATCAACGAGGACCAACTGAAGCTCAAGGTGCTGGTAAACATCTTCGGCCGGGAGACCCCCGTTGAGCTGGAGTTCTCTCAGGTCGCCAAGCTCTAGCGCAGGCCGGCTCTCCGATCCGCCTATCATTGTTCTGCCCATAGCGGCACCGGCCAGTGGCGGTGCCGGAAGTTTCAGGAGTCCCAATCTCATGGCGAAGCGCCGCGTAGTCGCAGTCGTGAAAATCCAGCTGCCCGCCGGGGCGGCCACCCCGGCCCCACCCGTGGGGACGGCCCTTGGTCCGCACGGTGTGCAGACCATGGAGTTCGTAAAGCAATACAACGCGGCCACCGAGGCTCAGCGAGGCACGATCGTGCCGGTCGAGATAACGATCTTCGACGATCGGAGTTTCACCTTCATCCTCAAGACTCCCCCGACAGCGGTGCTGTTGCGGGAAGCGGCCGGAATCGAGAAGGGTTCCTCCACCTCGGGCCGGGAGTCGGTGGGCAGCATCACCGACGAACAGCTGGCGGAGATTGCCCGGACCAAGATGCCCGACTTGAACGCCCAGGAGTTGGAGGCGGCCAAGCGCCAGATCGCCGGGACCGCCCGTTCGATGGGGATCAAGGTCGCGTAGCAGCCAACGGCTCCATAGCGGGCAAAATGAAGGTGCATGATTTGAGATCATCCCGGCGCACAACGCATTGCCGAGCCACCTCACTCGGTGCTAGGCGGCGCTTGGGATACGAGAGGGAGGCGTAATGCCGCACAAGTCAAAAAAGTACGCAGATGCAACCCGCCGCTTCGACCGCAGCCACCTGCACGGCCTTGTCGAGGCCGTCGAGCTGGTGCAGAGCCTTGCAAGTGCCCGCTTTGACGAAACCGTCGAGTTGGCGATAAAGCTCGGGGTGGACCCCCGCCGGGCGGACCAGATCGTGCGAGGCACCGTTGCCCTTCCCGCGGGTACGGGGAAGACCATAAGGGTGGCTGTCTTTGCGGCAGGTGAGGCAGCGACTGCCGCACGAGCCGCAGGTGCGGATGTGGTAGGGGCCGACGATCTGGTGGCCAGGGTCCAAAACGAAGGGTTTTTGGACTTCGACCTCGCAATCGCAACTCCAGACATGATGGGCCAGGTCGGTCGCCTCGGCCGAGTCCTCGGACCCAGGGGCCTCATGCCCAACCCCAAGACCGGCACCGTCACCACCGATGTGGCCAAGGCCGTGACCGAGTTCAAGGGTGGCCGGGTGGAGTACCGGACCGACAAGGTCGGCAACGTGCACGTCCCGGTCGGGAAGGTTTCCTTCGACGGCGCCAAGTTGGCCGAGAACGTCCGGGCCGTGATGGAGGAAGTGAATCGCGCCAAGCCCGCAGCGGCCAAGGGCCGCTATGTGCAATCGGTGACGTTGTGTTCGACCATGGGCCCCGGCGTGAGGGTCGATCCCACCCGCATCCGGCCGACCGAGGCCGACCAGCCCGCAGCCTGATCACCGGCCGGGCCAGCCCGGCCGCCGTTTGCACCCTGTATCATGACAGCCGGCCCTTGTGGCCCACTAAATCGCCTGTGACCTCCGGTGCGCTTAGCGCTCAAAGGGCATTGCCCGCCCGACGAGGCGAGTCCGTGGCTCAGCCGCGTGCTCGGAGGTCCTTAGGAGGGACGATGCCCAGCATGCGTACTTCGGCTCCGAGGCCGGAAAAAGTAGCCCAAGTGGACGAGGTCAAAGAGAGGCTGGCCGCCAGCTCTGCCGTCCTGGTCACCGAGTACAGGGGCCTTACTGTCGCCGCCATGGCCGAGTTGCGCCGCTCCCTGCGGGCTGCGGGCAGCGACTACAAGGTCTACAAGAACACTCTTATGCGCTTCGCCGCCCAAGCCGAGGGCATGGAGGCGATGCTTCCCCTCCTGTCCGGCCCCACGGCCGTGGCCTTTGTCTCTGGGGATGTCTCCGAGGTAGCCAAGGTCATCAGGGATTTTGGCAGAACCAATCCCGCCCTGGTCCTGAAGGGCGGAATGCTCGGAGAAGCCTTTGTTGCCTCCACAGAGGCTCTCGCGTTGGCGGACCTGCCCTCCAAAGAGGTGCTCCTTGCCCGCATCGCCGGCGCCATGCTTGCACCCATGCAGCAGATGGCAGGACTGCTCCAAGCCCTGCCGCAGAACTTCGCATACGGGCTCCAGGCCCTTGTGGAAAAGCGCAGCTCCGATGGGGGAGAGCCCGCTGCCGAAGCTGGCAGCCAGGGGGAGTAGCAGAGGACAAGGCGGTCCCGCATGGCCGGGAGCGGATTGGCCAGCCGGCATGAGAGCCGGACAAACAACAACAGCCGGCCGTAGCCGGCACTGGACAACAGCCGGAGTGCCGGCATAGATCGGAGTAGGAAATGGCAACCAAGGAAGAGATTCTCGACGGGATAGCTGGCATGAGCGTGCTGGAGCTGTCCGAGCTGCTCAAGGCCTTCGAGGAGCGCTTTGGCGTAAGTGCAGCACCTGTGGCGGTAGCGGCACCTGCAGCCGGTGCGGGCGCCGGCGACGCTGCTCCCGCGGCGGAGGAGCAGGACGAGTTCGATGTGGTCCTCACCTCTGCAGGGGACAAGAAGATCCAGGTCATCAAGGAAGTGCGCGCCCTTACGAGCCTGGGGCTCAAGGAGGCCAAGGACCTCGTCGAGGCGGCGCCCAAGCCGGTTCTCGAGAAGGTGTCCAAAGAAGACGCAGAGAAGGCCAAGGCGCAGCTCGAGGGAGCGGGGGCAACCGTCGAACTCAA
This sequence comes from Actinomycetes bacterium, assembly GCA_021823165.1. Taxonomy (GTDB): domain Bacteria; phylum Actinomycetota; class Acidimicrobiia; order Acidimicrobiales; family JAKAOS01; genus JAKAOS01. The sequence goes on from JAKAOS010000105.1 coordinate 7,458, forward strand.
GTAGCACCTAGGCGTTGCTGGCGTCGCCGGGCCTCCGCCAACGGGCGGAGGCCCGATCGTATGAGTTCGCGCTTGACCCTGAGAAGCGAAGGCCTTAGCCTTCAAATTCAGTGGCCGAGGAAAGGCCTTGCTTTGTCGTCCTCGCGCGTGTAGGCTGATACGTTGCCGTGGCATCGCCTTTTGCACATTCCGTCCTTGTCTCTTGATGGGGCGCGCCCTTGCAGTCGATCGCCCCGCTTCCCGCAGACCTCCAGCAAGGAGTGAGCCCTTGCCTGCTCGTGCCAGTAGCCCCCAGCGATTCTCCTTCGCCAACCTCGACGAAATACTTCCCCTACCCGACCTGATCTCCATCCAGAGGGATTCTTTCCGCTGGTTCTTGGAGAAGGGTCTGGCGGAGACGTTCCGCGACATAAGTCCCATTGAGGACTTCACGGGACAACTCCGCCTAGAACTCGAGTTCGACCCGTCCGACCCCGAGTTGCGCCCGCCTCCGAAGTTCAGCGTGGAGGAGTGCCGGGAAAAGGACATGAACTACGCCGCGCCCATCTTCGTGCGGGCAAGGTTCATGAATGCCGGAACCGGTGAGATAAAGGAACAGACGGTCTTCATGGGCGACTTCCCGATGATGACCGATCGGGGCACCTTCATCATCAACGGCACCGAGAGGGTGGTCGTTTCCCAGCTGGTTCGCTCTCCAGGGGTGATATTCCAACCCGGGGGGGAT
>JAKAOS010000106.1 GCA_021823165.1 Actinomycetes bacterium
TTGCCCGGGCCTCCTGGGAAAAGGGTGTCGCCGGAAAAGAGCACCGAGCCCTCTGGGTACCAAAAGCAGCACGATCCGGGGGTGTGTCCAGGCGTATGTATCACCTGCAAAGCAACGTCCCCGGCCATGACAGTGGAGTTATGGCTCAACAACTCGTCGTAGTTGCCTCCGAGCATTGCAGCGTCGCCGGCCTCTATGGCCACCTCCACCCCCGAGGAGCGCAGTGCGGGGACGCCCTGGATGTGGTCCCAGTGGCCATGGCTCAGCAGTACCTGGGCGGCGTTGAACCGCTCGCACAAACCCGCCAGGAAGGGGCCGTTGTCGGCGGCATCCACCATGATGCTCCTGGATGAGGTGGAACAGCGGATGACATAGACATTGGTGGAGAGCGGGCCCAAGACCACCCTGTGTATCTCCGCCCGATCGGTCTCGAGGATCATTTCCAGTTCTGCCACGGATCCCTGCTTTCTCCAGGGCCCTCTATGTGGAGTGCTCGAGCGGGCCCCGGTGCGTCTTCACATGTCCCTGGTTTGCTCTCTTTGAAGCTACTCGCCACCTAGGGGCGCCTCCCAGGCTTTGTGGCGACCCCCTTGGAGGCGCCAGCCTGCGCGGCACATCCGAGTTCGGAGGTGTCCCAGGCCCGGGTGCCGGCCGCTTTTGGAGTGTGGCCTGGTGGTTCTGTGACGCTGGCCCGATGGTGGAACTCGGCCATCTTGGAAAACCGTCGAGTTCCACTGCTGAACCCCTGGGATCAGTCGAAGAGTTCTGACAGCTCGAACCAGCGTGCCTCCAACGCTTCGAGTTCTGCTTTGGCATCGCCGAGTTCGTCATTCAGCCGACAGAGCCCCTCGTAGTCGCTCTGGTCGTATGTAGCCATGGTGGCGTGGATGCCGCTGATGCGTTCGGCAATCCGCTCCAGTCTTCGTTCGGTCGCTCCGAGTTCCTTTCGGGCTGCACGTTCATCAGCACCGGACCTCCGCGCTTGGGATGAGTCCGGAGGGGGACCTGGTCTTCCAGCTGGCGGCTCGAAGGCGGCGGCCTGTGTCAGCCGCAGGTACTCGTCCACCCCGCCAGGCAGGTGCCGCAACCTGCCGTTGATGATCGCATACTGCTGGTCGGTGGTTCGCTCCACGAAATAGCGGTCGTGGGAGACGACGATGAGGGTTCCCGGCCAGGAGTCCAACAGGTCCTCCATGGCGGCGAGCATGTCGGTATCCACGTCGTTGGTTGGCTCGTCCAGGATCGCGACGTTGGGTTCCGAAAGGAGCATGAGAAGCAGTTGAAGCCGGCGTTTTTGCCCCCCGGAGAGCTCGGAGACCCGGGCGGAGAGATGTTCGCGGGCAAAGCCAAGGCGCTCCAAGAGCTGTGACGGAGTAAGTTCCCTGCCCTCTACGGCATAGCTTGTCTTGTGCCGCTCAAGCACCTCGCGCACCCTTTGGTCGGCGATCTCCCCCAGCTCTCCGAACTGCTGGTCGAGCACTCCAACCTTGACGGTCTTGCCGTGAAGCACCTTTCCTGAACTGGGTTCAATGCTCCCGGCGATGAGGCCGAGCAGGGTGGACTTGCCGGCGCCGTTGGCACCGAGGATGGCAGTGCGCTCACCGGGAGCAATCCGCCACTCGATATCGCCCAGCACCTCGCGGCCGTCAAAGGACACGCTTGCGTCGAGCAGGTCGACGACGTCCTTGCCCAGGCGTGCCACGGCCAAGCGGGCGAGTTCCACCCGGTCTCGCAGTGGGGGCACGTCTTGGATTAGTTGGTTCGCCGCCTCGATGCGGAACTTTGGCTTGGAGGTCCTTGCCGGCGGGCCCCGGCGCAGCCAGGCCAGCTCCTTTTTCAGCAGGTTCTGGCGTTTTGCCTCGGCTGCGGCGGCGACCCGGTCGCGTTCCACCCGCTGGAGCACGTAGGCGGCGTAGCCGCCCTCGAATGGCTCGACGATACCGTCGTGCACTTCCCAGGTCGTTGTGGCCACCTCATCGAGGAACCAGCGATCGTGTGTGACCACCAGCAGGCCCCCGGCGTTTTTCGCCCATCGTGTGCTCAGGTGCCGAGCAAGCCAGGTGATGCCCTCGACGTCGAGATGGTTGGTGGGCTCATCCAGGGCCACGATGTCCCACTCGCCAACCAGTAGGGCAGCGAGTGCAACGCGACGGCGCTGGCCGCCGCTGAGGGTCCCGATCCGGGTCTCCCACAAAAGGTCGGGGACCAGACCCGAGATCACATCGCGTACCTTTGGGTCGCCAGCCCACTCGTGCTCCGGGCGCTCGCCGACGATGGCCCCCCCGACGGTTTCGGCGTCGTCCAGGGTGTCGGCTTGGTCGAGCACGCCGATCTGCACCCCACCGCGCCGGGTCACCCGTCCCGAGTCGGCCTGGATTCGCCCCGAGAGCATCCCCAACAGACTCGATTTACCATCGCCATTCCGGCCTACGACACCAATCCGGTCGCCCTCGTTCACACCGAGAGTCACCGAGTCGAACACCACCCGCGTCGGGTACTCCAGGTGCAGGGCCTCGGCCCCTAGAAGATGTGCCATCGGCTCCAGGGTAGGTAAGGAGCGGCGAGGCTCTGCCGGGTTCTGCGATCCGGCGCACCGGGCATGCCAGGTGGAGCGATGAGCCCTGTGGGGTTGGCATTCAATGGCACCGTTGTTGTGTCGTGGTTTATGAGTCTGCCATTATCTTCGTGCGGTGCTTGCTCTCGATACCGCCGGTTTTGCGGTGGTCTTCTCGATCCTCGCTTTGGTCGTGGTTGGCGGAGCCTGGATGGCCTTGCTTTTTCGCAGGCATCGTCGGCGGGGCCTGCTCGGCCTCAGCCCTGCGGCGTTGGGTGCCGCAATAAGCCGCCAGCTGCCCCAGGAGGTCGTTTCTCACCTCGGCTCCGAAGGAGTTGCCCTCGCCGCGGAGTGGGTGGTGCGAATCGTGGTCTCCAACTCCTCTGCTGGCAATGGCCATGGTGCCCGTGTCAGGGGAACATCGGCGAGCTTTGTTTTGAGTGCTCCAGAGGTGGTGGAGGAAATGCTTGTCAGGGCACGTGAGGCTGGCTTATCCCTCACGGCCTGGGAGGCCAATGCAATCTTCGAGGCGGTCCTCTCCCACCTCCGCCGCAAGCGATTCATCTGAGCAACCCCGCCTCAGTTTCTTTTGTGTTGGTGTCAACGCTGATGGTGGGTCCTGCGGTAGGCTGGCGCTACCAGAGAAAGGAGGTGGTCCAAACTGATCGGTAAACGTTTGGGGCTTCTGGAGGTGGCTGGCCGCTAGGCGGCAGCTGGACCACCTGGTGAATCTCAACCAGACCACCCCTCGGTGCTTCTGTCGGGATCCGGTCCCCCCCGAAGCAGTCGTGTGGAGTACCGGGGCCATTTTCCAGTATCTTTCGTAGATTTTTTGCCAGACGGGAGGGCCGTGCCCTCCCGTCTGTGCGCGGGTGGCCGGCGCCGCCCGTGTCAAGCAGGGGAAGCCTCGTGGAAACCTCAGAGATCCGCGTCGAGACCGGCGCAATGCTGTATGTGGCCGATCCAGACGGCCCGGGAGAGGGCGAGCCTTGCTTGCTCATCTGTCCAGGGCTTCCCGTCTGCCAGAGTGAGGCCACAGCGGCCCGCCGAAACTACAGAGACTTGGCGGAACGCCTGTGCCAGGACGCCGGCTGGGCCGTGGCGACGCTGGACACTGACGCGTTTTGCGGTCCTGACGGGGAGTTCTCGGTGTCGGCATGGATCGCCAACCTTGAAGCGGCGGTCGCCAAGTTACTGCAAGCCAAGTCATCGGTGTGGTTGGCTGGCTTCGGAGAAGGCGGGACTGTGGCGCTGTGCGTGGGGGGGAGCGACCCCCGGATTGCCGGCGTTGTGGCTTTGGGTGCACCGGCAGATTTTTCCTCCTGGACGGCGGACCCGGATGCGATAATCAGAAGGGCCGTCGAACTGGGGCTTCTCAAAGGCCAGGGCGCTGCCGTGGACATGGCGGCCTGGGTTAGGGACCTGCAGGAACTGAGGCCCCTGGAAGCGGTGACAAAGCTTCCGCCGAGGCCGGTTCTGTTGTTGCATGGCTCTGAGGACGAGCAGGTGAGCTCCCTGGATGCCAGGGCTTACCTGGACGCCATGGAAGGCCATGCACAGCTCCGGATACTGCCGGGCGCGGATCATGCCCTGCGCCATGACCCCAGAGCGGTGGCGATTCTGGGGGGTTGGATGGATCGCCAACGCCCCTGAGGACCCTACGAAGTCGTGCGGGCGGCCTATCGATCAGTCGGGTGACCGGCATATCGACATCCTCGACATCCTCGACATCCTCGAGAACCTCCCCTCGCTTGCTGGTGGCAATGCTCACCTCCGCATAACGCTGTGCCCTACGCGACGGCTGTTGCTGGTTGGTTCGCCGAAGGCGATGGTTTTGTAGGATCCTGCCAAACCACTCTGTCGCCACCAGCGCCGAGCCTGGGTTTCCGGCGCGCCAGCACACGGAGATGATGCATTCTTTGGAGCCGTGATCCTGCTAGTTCGATACCGCTGGACCCTGGGATACAACCGATGTCGTGGCGCCTGGAAATAGCCACCTCTGCCTCCTCCGAGTCGAGCATGCCTACTGCTCCACCAACCCCTGAGCCCACCGGAGATGGGCGTAGGAAGCAAAATGGCTGATAAACGGTCTCCTTGGCTTGCCAGAGCCCATTGGGAGCGGTGCCGGAGGCTCTCCGATGGCCCACCTTCTTGAATGTCCCCTGCAGCCAGGCCTGAGACCAAGCGGTGGTGAATGCAGCAAACCCAAACAGGGAACCAGGCAACAGGGAACCAGGCAACAGGGAACCAGGTAACAGGGAACCAGGTGTTGAGTATCTCTTTCCCCTAGCGCCGGTCCACGGTGTTGGTGGTGACCTTCGGCGGTGTTGGTGGCGACCGGGGCGCATGAGCCCATCAGTTCGGGTCGCCTTGTCATCCAGTGACCTCCCGTGAGCTGCCCCGCCGGATCTGGTGAGGCGGTAGGCCAACAATGCAGAAGTCACCGAATACCAAGCCTGGGTTTTGCAAGGGTAAGACTCCTCGCTCGGTACAGGTCGCTTGATTCCGCCCCCTCGGACGGGGCCTGGGTTCCCCACCTGGTCAATATCATACGGCGGTGATGGATGACTCATTGGGCCCAGAGGCCACATCGTGAGCGGGCTGTCCTTGGAGATTGCTGCAGGGGTCCTTTTCCTGCTGACCCTTGCGGCGGTGATCGTCGCTCCCAAGGGGATTTCCATAGGCTGGTCAGCCACCATCGGGGCGGCGGTGGCTTTGGCGCTGGGGATCGTGACGCTGGCCAATGTCGTGACGGTCTGGGGGATCGTCTGGAACGCCACCTTCACCTTTGTGGCCCTGATTGTGATTTCGCTTGTCCTGGACCGAATCGGTTTTTTCGAGTGGGCGGCCCTCCATGTTCTGCACGCGGCGCGAGGGAACACGGTGAAGGCGTTTGCCTATGTCATCCTGCTCGGGGCGGTCGTAGCGGCGGCATTTGCAAACGACGGAGCCGCTCTCATCATCACCCCCATCGTCTACCAGCAGGTGAGGCTCCTGGGATTCAGCCCCACTCAGGCCCTTCCATTTGTCATGGGTGCGGGCTTCATTGCGGACACCACCAGCCTTCCCCTGGTGGTGTCCAATCTGGTCAACATCGTGAGTGCGAACTTTTTCCACATCGGTTTTGTCACCTACGCCGCGACCATGCTCCCCGTGGATGTGGTGAGCCTCCTGGCCAGCCTCCTGGTCCTCTTCCTCTACTACCGCCGCTCCCTGCCCTCCTCCTACGACCACTCGATTCTTCCGCCTCCCCGGTCGGCGGTGGTGCAAACCTCGCTGTTCCGGGCCAGTTGGTTCGTGCTCGGCCTGCTACTGGCCGGCTACCTGCTTTCCGAGCCGCTCTCCTTGCCGGTGTCAATACCAGCAGCAGCGGGAGCGGCCGCTCTGCTCGTACTTTCGAGCCGCTCCGGCCTGGTGAAGGCGACCAAAGTGCTGGCAGAGGCGCCCTGGAAGATCGTCGCTTTCTCCCTGGGCATGTATGTGGTGGTCTTTGGCCTCCGCAACGCCGGCCTCACCCATCTGCTCTCCGCCGGTCTCGACGGCTTTGGGCATGGTGGCCCGCTGCCGATCGCCATGGTGGTGGGATTTGGCTCCGCTGCGCTGTCGGCGGTGATGAACAACATGCCCACGGTGTTGGTGGGGGCGCTTTCCATCTCCGGGGCTCACCTCGGGCTCTCGGGTCGTTCGATTGCGGAGTATGCCAACGTGGTCGGCTGCGACCTGGGCCCCAAGTTCACTCCAATTGGTTCTTTGGCGACGCTCCTGTGGCTGCATGTGCTGGAGTCCAAAGGCGTGCGCATCAGCTGGGCCTCTTACATGCGGACCGGGTTGGTCCTCACGATCCCCGTGCTTGCGGTCACCTTGGTGGCTCTGGCCGGTTGGATCTCGATACTGCATCCATAGAACGGCAAACGGTCTCACAAAAGGGAGCTGACGAAGGATGGCAACCAGTCAAGTGCTTTTCCTCTGCGTCCACAATGCAGGGCGTTCCCAGATGGCAGCCGCATTTATGCGCCGCCACGCCGGTGATCGGGTGACGGTCGTCTCTGCTGGAACCGAGCCGGCCGACCGGCTGAACCCAGCTGTGGTCGAGGCAATGGCAGAAGTGGGGATCGACCTCGCCCACGAGCGCCCCAAGGTGCTCACCGACCAAGCCGTGCGGGCCTCGGATGTGGTGGTGACAATGGGATGTGGAGACACCTGCCCCTACTATCCCGCCAAGCGGTATGTGGACTGGAAGCTCACCGATCCCGCCGGCCTCCCGGTGGAACAGGTCCGCCCCATCCGGGACGAAATCGAGCAGCTGGTGCTGGGACTTCTGTCCGAACTGGGAGCCTCAACGCCTGATCAGCACTAGGGGTGCTGCTGGGCTCAGACCAACTGCAGCTGTTGTGTTGGCTGGATTCGGTTAGAGGAGCCACGACAACGGTGCAGCGGCGGTGCAACACCGCCACTCGGTCGATGCCGCCCTTGGGCTTGTCGGGGCGCTCGTGCCAACTGCTCCCAGCCGGAGGGCTGGGAGCAGTTATGGCCTCTCGCGTTCGGTCCGGGCGGGGCTGCTATCCTCAGCCGCCTTCGCCCAGGGCCGGCACCAGAGCGTCGATCGCTCCCCTCATGCCTCTGGCTGCAACCAGGGGATTCACCGCCTCGGTGATGTAGCGCACCACGACGAAGCGCCGGGCCCCGGCCTTGGCCAGTTCTTCGACGTTGTCCGGTGCCACCCCGCCGGTGACGAACCACGGCCTGGTTTCTTTCTGGGCCACCTCTTCGATGTAGTCCGTTCCGGTGCCTGGCCTGCCCGGCTTGGTGGGGGTCGGCACCACGGGGCCGGCAGATATGTAGTCCACTGCTTCGCCACCGGCCCGGGAAAGATCCTCACTCGAGTGGGTGGAGAGTCCCACGATGGCATCGGTTCCCAGGATTCGCCGGGCCGTGGCGGCGGAAACGTCGTCCTGGCCGACGTGCACACCGTCGGCTCCGACTTCGAGGGCCAGGTCCGGGCGGTCATTCAGGATGAAAGGAACGCCCGCCTCGCGGCAAATCCTGGCCACCCGGCGGGCGGCTTCGGCCAGCGGTTTGGCTTCCATCGCCTTCTCCCTTAGCTGCACCACCTCGACGCCACCGCGTATGCAGGCGTCTACGAAGTTCTCCAGGTCGTCTCGGTAGGGGGTGCAGAGATAGAGGCGGCGGGTTCCCAATAGCGAAGCCGGGGAAACCGATGCCGAGGAAGGCTGTTCTGTTCGGTTATCTGTCCTCACTTGGTAGCCGGGTCCACGGCCTCGGCGTCGACGCCGTAGCGGGAGATTGCATCGGCCACCTCTTCGGCCTTGGCTTCCCCCGTGGCAGCAAGCGCGGACAGGGTGGCCACCACGATGTGGGCTGCGTCCACCTCGAAGTACCGGCGAAGGGCTTCCCGGGTATCGGAACGGCCGAAGCCGTCGGTCCCCAGTGGTATGAACAGCCCCGGCACCCAGCGGGAGATCTGGTCGGGGATCACCTTCATGAAGTCGGTCACCGCTATGACGGGCCCCTCGGCCTCTGCAAGTGCCCGGGTCACATAGGGAACCTTGGCCGCCTAGAT
>JAKAOS010000007.1 GCA_021823165.1 Actinomycetes bacterium
CCTTCCTATCGGTCCGGTGGCAACCGCCTTGCTCCCCGTTGCCTTTTCCACCGCGGCTGCGGTGACCGGGTGTACGCAGAGATGGAGGTCAACGCCCTTGTGCACCCAGAGGGGATGGCTGGCAAAGTCGGTGACAAAGGTGATCACCGGTATTCCGAAGCGGCGGAGCCGGCGCCGGCGCATGTGGCCGAGCGCGACAGAGGCAAGGGGGTAGGTGGAGACCACGACGGTCGCCCCGTATCGGGCGGCCCAACGCTGGAGTCGGCGCCCGAAGATCATGCTCAGTACCCAAACAAGGGGCGAACAAAGCAGAGGGGCTATGAACCAGACCCGGTAGGTGGCCTCGTAGGCCCAGGGCGCCCAACGGAGCCAGGCCTCGTAGACCACCTTGAGGAGCCTTCCGGCAAGCGGGGATGCATCCAGGAAGTCGACCGATTGGGTCGGGACTCCCATTGCCTCAAGTCGCTTGCGCAACTCGGCTGCAGCACCGTCATGTCCGGCGCCCATGCGCGCAGTGACAACCATCACCTTTCCGACCACGAACACAAACCCTATCGTCAAAGTGCCATGTTGCTTGCGACTGCCTTCGGTTCGTCTTTGGCCTTCGCGCTCGCCTCGGTGCTGCAACAGCAAAGCGCTCACCGCGTCGGGGCTGGCCGCAAGGAGGTCGGCCCCCTCTTTTTGCTGCTCGCTCTGCTCAAAAGCCCGGCGTGGGTTATCGGGGTGGCCTCTGACGTCGCGGGATACGGCCTGCAGGCCCTGGCTCTTCACCAGGGTCCCATGGTCGTGGTGCAGCCCGTGCTGGCAGCTGGCCTCTTTTTTGCCATGGCGATGGCGGCGATACGCTCAAGGGTCGCCTTTTCGCACCGGGACTGGCTGGGGGCGGCGGGGATCGTTGTGGGCCTATCGGTCTTTTTGGCCGAGGGACGACCCGCCGCGGGTGCGTTCAATACCTCGGGAAAGCTGTGGGCGGTGGTCATGGCGGGGACTTTGGTCCCGGCCGTGGTGTTGGTTTTGGCCGGCCGCCGCAGCGGTGGCAGGCACCGGGCGGCGCTACTGGCCCTGGCGGCCGGGGACATGTATGGGCTTTCCGCTGCGCTTACCAAGACCTCAGCACATCTACTGGTGGCGGGGCCGGCGGCCCTGTTTGGGTCGTGGCAGCCATATGCACTTGTGGTGGTGGGTATTTTCGGTTTCGTGGTCGGCCAGGAGGCGTTTGCAGCAGCGGAGTTGTCCGTGTCGCTTCCCTTGATCACCGTGGCTGACCCTTTGGTTAGCGTGGCATTGGGGGCCGGAGCCTTCGGCGAGAAGTTGGCTTCGGCCAGGCTCTCGCTGGTGGCAGAGGTTGCAGGCCTGGCGGTGTTGCTGGGCGGCCTTTACATATCTGGGCACTCAAGCCTTCTGGCAGGCTCGGGTCGCAAAGCCTCCCCGGACCGTGACAAAGGGCATCCATGAGTCCTGTGCCCGAGCCCAGGGAATGGCCGGCGGAGCTTCACGTCCGAGAGCGAGGCGAGGGCCGACCCATCGTTTTCGTCCATGGCCAGCCCGGGACTGCGGCGGACTTCTCGGCGGTGGAGAGGCTGCTCAGCCAAGACTTCAAGACCCTGCGCTACGACCGGCCCGGCTGGGGAAAAAGCGAGCTATCGCCAACCGGGCTTGCCGCCAACGCTGCGGTGCTGGGGGATCTGCTGGAACTCGCTGCAAGCCCACCGCTGGTCGTGGGTTACAGCTTTGGGGCGGCGGTCGGGGTGCTTGCGGCCAGGCAACACCCCGAGGCGGTGGGCGGTCTGGTGCTGGTCTGCCCCGCGGTGGGCCCCGAAAGCTTGGGAGCGCTCGATCGGGTGATGGCGGCACCGCGCCTCGCAGAGGGTTTGGCCATCGGAGGTTTTGCACTCGGTGCCTGGGTACTGGATCTGGTGGACCGGCATGGGAGCGTCTTTCCGGGCCCGGTCTCTCAGCGACTGGCTCCTTTGGCATCGAGTGGGATTAGCCGGGTCCTGGTGAGCGGGAGGCATCCCTGGAAGGCCTTTGTCACCGAGCAGCGGGCGCTTCTGGCCGAGATGGAGGCGGTCGAGGCCTCCCTGGGCGAGTTGGCGGTGCCAACGGTGCTCATCGGAGGGCGCAGGGACCGTGCGGTGCCCCCTGCGGCGGTGGAGGCGGCGGCGGCCCGCATCGGACATGCCGAACTCGCCTTTTTGGAGGGAGGTCACCTGCTTCCCTGGAGTGCGCCCTACGCTCTGGCACGCCTCATTGCGTCGGCCGCGGCGAACCTGGATGCGGGCCGGGCTGCCGGCCCAGGAGCCAGAGATCCTCTGGGCGATCTATATCGGAAAAGGCCTCGGCCGAGGTGATGGCGCACCAACGTCGTTCCGCCGGGAGGTCCACCGCTGCGGCGGCGGCCAGGGAGGCGACCGACCGCCTGCCCCGCTCCAGGAGAGTTCCCGCGTTATCCAGCGCCTGGGCGGAGTAGCGGGCACAGAGGTACTGGGGACGTCCCCTCACCACAGGGACGCAGGAGCTTTGCCCCGGGACCGCAAGCATGGCCAAAAGCGCCTCATCCACCCTGGGCAGGTCACATGCCATCACAACGGCCCCTATGAGCCCCTCTTTGCGGATCGCCTCCCACCCGGCGGCAATTGCCGCCAGCGGGCCACTCAAGGGGGGATCCTCTCTCACACTTGGAAGGGAGGTGACGCCCGGGCCGACCTCGATCACCGGGCTGCAGATGGAAACAAGCACCTTGGCCAAATGATCGGCCAGGTGGGAGTCCCCGAATGCCAAGGTGGCCTTGTCCCTGCCCAGCCTGGTACTCGCACCGCCGGTCAGCAGTATTGCCCCCACCGACAGGGTTCTCCAAGGCCCCGGGGCCGAAATCTCGTCCCCCGCCTCCCCGGCGGGTCCCTCGGAGCCAGATGCGTATCCGAGATGGGGACGTAGTGGTTTTCCTTTCCCGGTTTGCCAACTCCGAGCCACTCCCAGAAGCTACCGTGGGCAGGACATGGACCGTCGCATATTTGGCCTCGAGAACGAGTACGGCGTCACCTGCACCCTGCGCGGTCAGCGACGTCTCAGCCCCGATGAGGTGGCGCGCTACTTGTTTCGCAGGGTGGTCAGTTGGGGGAGATCCTCCAATGTCTTTTTGGAGAACGGAGCGCGGCTCTATTTGGATGTCGGCAGCCATCCGGAGTATGCAACCCCCGAGTGCGACTCGGTGGCAGACCTTGTAGTCCACGACAAAGCTGGCGAGCGGATCCTTGAGAGCCTCGTGGCGTCTGCGGAGAGCCGGCTGCGGGAAGAGGGCATCAAGGGAGTTGTGTATCTGTTCAAGAACAACACCGACTCCGCCGGCAACTCCTATGGATGCCACGAGAACTACCTGACCACGAGGCGGGACGACTTCACCCACTACGCAGAGGTGCTCATTCCCTTCTTGGTGACTAGGCAGATCTACGCGGGGGCCGGCAAGGTCCTGCAGACTGCCCGCGGCCCGCTTTACTGCATCTCGCAGCGGGCAGAGCACATCTGGGAAGGGGTGTCATCCGCGACCACCCGCAGCCGTCCGATCATCAACACCAGGGACGAGCCCCATGCGGATGCCGAACGCTTCCGCCGCCTACATGTCATCGTGGGCGACTCCAACATGAGCGAGTACGCGACCTTCCTCAAGGTCGGCACCACGAGCATCCTTTTGAGGATGCTGGAGGATCCAAGCACGGTGATGAGGGACATGACACTGGAGAACCCGATCAGGGCCATCCGGGAGATCAGCCACGACGTCACCTGCCGGCGAAAGGTACGCCTGGCCAACGGCAGGGAACTGTCCGCTTGGGACATCCAAAGCGAGTATCTCTCCCGTGCGATGCGATATGCGGAATCCAAGGGGCTTTCCGAAGAGGAGCACAAGGCACTCGACATGTGGGAGCACTGCCTCACGGGGCTTTCCAAGGATCCCTGGAGCCTGGAGAGGGAGTGCGACTGGGTGATCAAGCACCACATGATCGAGCGCCTCAGAGAGCGACATGGACTCTCCCTTGCCCATCCCAAAGTCGCCCTCGCGGACCTGCAGTATCATGACGTGTCCCAAGAGCGCGGCCTGTATTACCGCCTTGTTGCGCACGGGATGGTCGAACGCATCGCTACCGATGAGGCCATAGACGCCGCGGTGGACAACCCGCCCTCCACGACCCGGGCGGCTTTGCGAGGCGAGTTCATCCGCAGGGCCAAAGAGGCGAGGCGGGACTTCACCGTCGACTGGGTGCACCTCAAACTCAATGACCAAGCCCAGCGCACCGTGATGCTAAAAGATCCATTCCGCTCGACCGATGAGCGGGTGGACAAGTTGATCGAGGCGCTTTGAGCGCCTCATGTCCCGCCGGGCGCGTCAGCCAGCCTGGGGTGCTCCGATAGCCTTGGGGCGTCGTGGACAGCCCTGATCCCATTCGTTCGGCCATCGAGGAAGCGCCGGCACCGGCCCAAGCCCCTGGTTCAAGAGGCACCGCCGCCCGCAAGCGGGGGCTGATGTCGCATCTCACGGAGTGGCTCGTGGTAGCGCTCATCGCGGTAACGGGGGCATTTGCACTGAGGACCTGGGTCGTACAGGTCTTCTACATTCCCTCCACCTCCATGGTTCCCACGCTCATGGTCGGAGACAGGATCCTCGTTGACAAGCTCAGCTACGATTTCGGGCCGGTGAAGCGGGGCAACATCATCGTCTTCCGCCGCCCGCCAGGCAAGGTCGTGGCTCCCAATATCCATGATCTGGTCAAGCGCGTCATCGGCCTGCCCGGCCAGACCATCTCGTCGGGCATCGGGAACCAGATCCTCATAAATGGGCGTCCCATCAGCCAGCCATGGCTGCCCAAGCACATTTCGTCCGGCCCCCCGATCAACCCCCAGGTGATCCCAAAGGGTGAGTACTTCGTGATGGGGGACAATCGCGGCAACTCCGAGGACAGCCGCTTCTTCGGGCCCATCTCCTCGAAGCTGATCGTGGGCAAGGTGGTGGCCAGGCTGTGGCCGCTTGGGCGATTCAAGATCTTTGGTTGAGCCCTTCCAAGCAAAGCCCGGCCCAAGCAAAGGAGTAAAGCAAAGCTCAATTCACAACCCAGTTCCGCCGAGGTAGTTAGCAGATGTCGTAAGGGAGAGGGCCATGGGTACTACGATCAGGGCGACCTGCCCTAACTGCGGTGATGTAGAGCTTGGGGTAGCAGACTTGACCGCCCTTTTGTGCTCGACCAACGATGCCGCCTCCTACTCCTTCCGCTGCCCCGGCTGCATGGTGCTGGTGACCAAGTCGACCGGCCGGAGGGTTGTGGATGTGCTGGTGTCCTCGGGTGTGGAACTGCGGCGCTGGCGGTTCCCGGCGGAACTGGAGGAGCCTCACAACGGCCAGGCATTTGCACCCGCAGACGTCGTGGCGCTCAGGGAGGATCTGAGCCGGAGCGACTGGTATGCGAGGCTGGTTGCCGCGGGGTCCGGTTTTGCCGGAGACTCCGAGGAGGGCTGACAAACTTGGTGGAGCTGTTGGCGGAGGCGGCAATCGCCGTATCGCTGATCGGGTGGGTTGTCGGCTGGTTGATTGTTCGCAGGGCCAGTTCGATATTGGCCGAAACTGAGCGTGACCTTGGCAGGGCCCGCAAGTCTGTGTTGCTGGCACACCAGGTTCCCCTCCGCCTGGCCACCGCAGCCAACGGCCTTGCCCGTCGGCGCCTGCAGGGGCCATCTTGAATACGCCAGATGCGGCCGTTAGTGCGCTCCCGGCGCAGGTGGCTGCCAGCCGTTAGGATTGGTGTCGATGCTTCACCTGAACCCGGTAGATCTGGGGGTCGTTGCAGTCGTCGCCCTGATCGTCTTGGGGCCGGAAAAGTTGCCGGGGGCCTTACGCACCATGGGGAGGCTGTGGGGAGAGCTGGCCCGCATGAGGGCTGGCTTGGAGTCTCAGATCCGCTCCACCCTGGGCGAGGACGTAGCCTCGGGACTGGGTTCGGTGGCGGCGAGGGCAGGCGGGCCTCTGGTGGCGACTGCCTCACTACTGCAAAGCGACGGACGGAGCAGAACCAAAGGCACCCAGAGCGTGGTCGCAAGGCCGTCGTTCAACCCCATGGCGGAGGTGCCGGAGGAGGCCGGGCCGGACGATCCCTGCTGGAACTAGGCCAAAGGAATGCTTCACAGGCCCGGCCACAAACCATCGGGACGCTCTGATCCGGACTCCATGACCCTTGTTGAGCACCTGGCGGAGCTGCGCAGGCGCCTCATATGGTCCCTCGTGGCGCTTTTGGCCGGAGCGGTGGTGGCCTTTGTGCTCTACGAGCCGATCCTCGGCTTCCTCCTCCGCCCCTACTGCAGTCTCTTGCCCCGGGGCCGATCCTGTGATCTATTGGCGACGAATCTGCTGGACGGGCTGAATCTCCGGGCGAGGGTGGCGCTCTATGGCGGGGCCATGCTGGCCTCCCCGGTCGTCTTCTGGCACCTGTGGCGATTCATAACGCCGGGTCTGATGGAACGGGAAAGGCGGCTGGCTGTCCCCTTCGTGGTTGTCTCGGTCACGCTCTTCTTGAGCGGTGTGGGGCTGGCATACTTCGTGATGCACCGCGCGCTTGCCTTCCTCCAGGCGGTGGGCGGGCCGCACCTGCAGTTCTTTTATACCGCCCCCAACTACCTGCGCTTCGTGCTGGCGCTCATGGTCGCCTTCGGCCTGGCATTCGAGTTCCCCGTTGTCCTGGTGGCCCTCGAGTTGGCAGGCGTGATTACACCGGCACAGCTCGCGTCCAAACGCCGCTGGGCGATAGTGGGTATCTTCGCTGCGGTGGCACTGTTGATTCCGAGCGGGGACCCGGTGTCGCTCTTTGCGATGGTGATCCCACTGATTGGCTTCTACGAGGGCGCCATAGTCGTCGGACGAGTAGTGCTCCGGTGAGGTTGTCGCGGCGGGCCTTTGTCGAGGGGTTGGGTTTCGAGCCCGACGCCTTCCAGGTCGCGGCTTTCGACGCCCTGGATCAGGACAAATCCGTGCTCGTGGCCGCCCCCACGGGTTCGGGAAAGACGCTGGTGGCCAACTATGCGATTCATCTGGGCCTGGCACAGGGTGCCAAGGCCTTCTACACGACCCCGCTCAAGGCCCTTTCCAACCAGAAATACTCCGACCTCTCCATGGAGTTGGGCCGGGAAAATGTGGGTTTGCTGACCGGGGACACGAGCCGCAACCCGGGCGCGCCGGTGCTGGTCATGACGACCGAGGTGCTCCGCAACATGATCTATGCATCCTCCCCGGCGCTTGAGGGGCTGCGCTATGTGATCCTCGACGAGGTCCACTACCTGCAGAACCCCTATCGGGGAGCGGTCTGGGAGGAGGTGATAGTGCATGCACCCGCCGGGCTCCGGCTGGTTTGTCTCTCGGCGACGGTCTCCAATGCCGAGGAGGTCGCCGCCTGGCTTTCGGCGGCAAGGGGCGAGGAGACCGCGGCGATCATCGAGGAAAAGCGGCCCGTCGAGTTGGACCACCTCTACCTCGTGGGCGACCGGGGAGCCACGGAGCCACATTTGCTTCCCACCTTCATCGAAGGCAGGGCGAAT
This sequence comes from Actinomycetes bacterium, assembly GCA_021823165.1. Taxonomy (GTDB): domain Bacteria; phylum Actinomycetota; class Acidimicrobiia; order Acidimicrobiales; family JAKAOS01; genus JAKAOS01. The sequence goes on from JAKAOS010000007.1 coordinate 7,573, forward strand.
CCCCAGGCCTCGGCGTTCGACTCCCCGGCGCTGCGGGCTTCGCACCGGCCGAGAAACCGTTCCCGCATCTACCGCCCCCGCCGTTCGGAGGTGGTGGAGCGCCTGGCCGCTCAGAACATGATCCCTGCGATCTACTTCGTCTTCTCCCGGGCGGGCTGTGACGATGCGGTCGCCTCCTGCATGCGCGACAACGTCCGTCTGACCACTCCTGCCGAACGTGGCCGGATACGCGCCATCGCAGAGGCCCACCTGGATGCGGTATCGGATGCGGACCTGCAGGCCCTGGGGTTCGGTCAGTGGGTGGAGGGCCTTGCTGCGGGGTTGGCATCACACCATGCCGGGTTGATCCCGCCTTTCAAAGAGGCCGTCGAGGAGTGCTTCGCCGCTGGGTTGGTCAAGGTCGTCTTTGCCACCGAGACCCTGTCCCTGGGCATAAACATGCCGGCTCGGGCCGTGGTGATCGATTCTCTCTCAAAGTTCACCGGAGAACGCCACGAGATGCTCACGCCGGGGGAGTACACCCAGCTGACCGGGCGGGCGGGTCGCCGCGGTATCGACAATCTGGGCTTTGCCGTGGTCGTGTGGTCGCCATGGGTGAGCTTTGGCCAGGTGGCCTCGCTTGCGGGGACCCGCACATATGAGCTCAAGTCGTCCTTCCGACCGAACTACAACATGGCCGCCAACCTCGTGAGGCGGTATGAGCCGAAGGTGGCCCACCGCCTGTTGAACCTGTCCTTTGCCCAGTTCCGGGCGGACTCCGAGGTCGTGCAACTGGAGGCCCGCCTCGAGCGGACCGCCGAGGCCCTTGCCCAGGCGTCTCTCGCCGCCACCTGCGAACTCGGTGACGTCGCCTCCTACCGCGACGCCGAGCGGGGAATGCGAGCGGCCGCGTCTGCGGGCCTCGGCACCCCCGGCCCCAAGGCCCAAACCCTTGCCGCGCTGGCATCGCTGCGACCCGGCGATGTGCTGGACTACAAGGGACGTGCCCTGGCGGTGCTCGCCACCTCCAGGCGCCGGGGCGGCGGAGTGAGGGTGGCAGTCACCGGGGTGCGGGGACACAAGCAGATCCTCGGCATCTCTGACTTCGAACAACCCCCCAAACCGGTGGCGAAGATTGAACTTCCCGTCCCCTATGACCCCTCCGACCCCGGCTTTTTGAAAGCAACGGGCCAACGGCTCTCCAAAGAGTCGAATCATGTAGCAAGCCATGGTGGAAATGGTTCCAAAAACTCCGGGCCGTCCCCGGCCCGACAGGAGCTTTCCAGTCATCCCGTCGCCTCCTGCCCGCAGCTGCGCAGCCACCTGAGGTCCCTGGAGCGCTCCGAACGCCTTGGTGCAGAGGTGGCGCGCTTGGAGTCCCAGGTGCGAGATCGCCACGACTCATTGGCACGCCAGCTGGACCGGGTCCTGGCGATGCTCGGCGAGCGGGGTTATGTGGATGGCTGGCGGCTGACCCCGAAGGGGGAACTACTCGCCCGCATCTACCACGAACAGGACTTACTTGTGGCCGAGTGTTTGGACGCCGGCCTGCTCGATGGGCTGGGTCTGGCAGACCTGGCGGCGGTCTGTTCAACATTTGTCTTCGAACCCAGGGGGCGGGACATCCATCCGAGCCGTGCGGATCCCGGCCGGGAGCCGATGGCGCGCTGGGTGGAAATCCAAAAACTCTGGAGGGGACTCGAGGCGGACGAGTCCTCCCATCGCCTCCCCCTTACCAGGCCACCCGACGCCTCATTCATGGGCCTGGCCCGGCAGTGGGCGTCGGGGCGGAGCCTGGCAAAGGTGATGGCGGACGGTTCGATCTCCGGCGGGGACTTTGTGCGCAACATCAAACAGCTCGCAGACCTGTTGGGCCAGATTGCCGACACGGCGCCAGAGCCCTCGACTGCCACCGCGGCGAGAGAGGCCGCCGCCGCCCTGCTCCGCGGTGCGGTGGCCGCTTCTGGGGCCATTCCCGACGCTGGAGTCGAGAGGCCGGCACCCGATGAGGATGTGGATGGGACCGAGTAATGCACCGGAGCCCAATACCAAGTGGGAGTCGGGCTCCCCGGGGGCCAACAGGGTGCTCACAGTCTCCCATGGCGAGGCTTGTGGGATTCACCGGGGAGAATGCTCAGTTGGGGACGGCGGTCTCCACCGGCGCTCCGCTTGCCGAGTACTGTGACCAGGATCCGGGATAGAGCCTGCCCGCAGCGAAGCCGGCGGCCTCGAGGGCCAGGAGATTGTGACAGGCCGTTACCCCAGAGCCACAATAGGAGACGACCTGGGCGCCATCTGTGACCCCCAGGGCTTCAAAGCGGCGCCGCAGCTCGGTTGGCTCCAGGATCATTCCCTCGGCATCGATGTTCTGCCTGCAGGGCAGGTTCACGGCCCCGGGGATATGGCCGGCCTTGGGATCCACCGGTTCGTATTCGCCGCGGTAGCGGGGAGGGTCACGGGCGTCTATAAGCACAACCGAAAGATCCCCCAGGTCCTCCGGGCCGACCAGCAGATCGGGGGGCCACGGGCGGCTTGGGAAGTTCCCCGGCCGCCTGGGCAACCCTGGGCCCTCCTCCATCTCCCCAACCCAGCTGCCCATGCCCCCGTCGAGCAGGGCGGCGTTGCTGCCCAGGGCCCGGAGCATCCAGACGAGCCGGGCCGCGATCACTCCTCCCTGGTCGTCGTAGGCGACGACGGTGTCGGAACTGGATATGCCGATCTTGTTCATACAGGAGGAGAACGTGCCGGGGGAGGGAAGGGGGTGGCGCCCGGCCTGGGTGCTGGAAGGGCCTGCGAGGCAGTGCTCGAGGTCGACAAAGACCGCACCGGGGAGGTGGCCTCCCTCGAAGGCCTCCCGGCCCGAGCGGCCATCGAGATACCATCTCACGTCCGCAGTTACGACCTCGTCCCGATGGGCTTGCCACCAGCTGGCATCGACAAAGGGGCCAAGCACCGTCTCAGGCTATGGGGAGCCACCCCAACCCGCCGCCTGCCCCAATCCCCACCCCGGTCTCAGCAAAACTCCCGACCGACCAAGCGTTCCGGCGGTGCCGCCCAAATGCCTCCCCCGACCGGCCCCGGGGATGGGCCATGGGTCATATGGCCCCCAAGTGGAGGGGGCTAGGCTCCCGATCTCATGCAGCCCTATGTGGTCGAGCAGTTCACCCCTGCCGAACAAGCCATCCTCGGCCGGTATTTCACCAATGTAGACAAGCCGGTTTTTGCCCTTGTCAACCTCCCAGAGGTTGTGAAAGGGGCGTTGTTTGCCCGCTACTCCCGTTCTGCCAAGAGCCTTCGCCGGCTCTTTTTGGACGAGTTCGCAGGCGATGTCCCAGCGTGGGAGGCCCATGGGGAGGGACCGGGCACCCAGGGTGCCACCTCCCGTTCCCACGCCCTCTACGACAGGGTGTTCAGCGAGTTCGGCGACGACTCGGTGGCACAGTTGGGCGGCGCTCATCTGGCCTGCGAGCAGGCCTCCAATGTGTTGACCAAGGTATTGGAGAGAGGTCGGCTCGCCTCGTATCTGGAACAGTCCACCCGCTACATCCCCTACGACTCCCCCCTCCCCGACGGCCGCATGCGCTACTACCGCGACGCTGCTGTCTCCGCAGCCCTGGGGGGGCGATACGAGGCCGACATGGATGCCGCTTTTGCCAGCTACGCAAAGGTCTTTGCCGCCACCCAGGAGCATCTGGAGCGCTCTGAGACGGCCCCGGCGGGAGTTGGGGAGGGTCCGTGGCGGCGTGCGCTCAGGGCGCGTGCCCTGGACGCTGCCAGGGGTCTGTTGCCCGCCGGCACGCTTTCCAACGTCGGGATCTTCGCTTCGGGCCAGGCATATGAGTCCCTCCTCCTACGCATGAGGATCGATCCGCTTCCCGAGGTCGTGCAGTACGGGGAGATGATGCTTGCAGAACTGCGCAAGGTGATCCCGGCCTTCCTCACCAGGGTGGATCGGGCCGACCGGGGAGGTGCGTGGTCGGAGTATCTCCGCAAGACCAGGGCGGGCACCGAGGAGGCGGTGCGCAGGGTTGTGGACCGGTATGGGTCCCAGGAGGAGGCGGCGGCCGGCCATGACGGGGACAGCGTCCGGCTCGTTGGCTTCGATCCGCCGGGGGAGACCAAGATCCTCACCGGCATCCTCTTCGAACGCGGGGGCATTTCGGATGCCCGGGCTCATGAGATAGCAAAGTCTCTGTCCGATACCGAACGTGCAGAGCTTTTTGCGGCTTACGTCGGGGAGAGACAGAACCGCAGGCACCGTCCGGGGCGGGCATTCGAGAGAACCTACTACCGCTTCGAGATCGTCTCTGACTACGGGGCCTTCCGGGACCTGCAGCGGCACCGAATGCTCACCATCGAGTGGCAGTCGCTGTCTCCCTCCTTCGGCTACACCCTCCCCGAGGACGTCGTTGCCGGGGGTGAAGAAGCTGAGTATCGCCGGGCAATGGAGCGCTCCGCGGAACTGCATGGCGCCATGACGCGGGCCGGGCTTTCCGCCCAGGCCCCCTATGCCTTGGGCATGGGCTGGCGGATGCGCTACTGCATAAAGCTGAACGTGAGGGAGGCCCTATACCTGATCGAACTGCGTTCGGATCCCCAAGGCCATCCGTCCTATCGGAAAATTGCCAAAGAGATGCACCGCTGCATAGTTGAGGAGGCCGGCCACCGGCTGGTTGGTTCGGCCATGAGCTTCCTCGGGGGAGATGCCCCCGCCCACGGCCGGCTCCAGGCCGAGTCGCGCTTGGTTGTTGGATCCAACCGGGCCGAAATGTGATCGACGCTACGTACAGGGAGCAAAACTTCTTGGCTATGGGCCCAGTCGAACCAAATTTGGGTGCCGCACACGGCGGCTCTGGGTACCAAGGGGTATAGGCTGCGCGCCCGACTGAACACCGAGGACGAGGATGCCGAAACCCATAGACGAAGGCGACCTTGACGAAGGCGACCTTGACGCAGGCGACGACGAGATGATGGGCTCCGACCTGGACGACCTCGCCGAAGACGAGGATCAAGAAGACGGCGAGGATGACCTCGGCGACGACGACGATGACTCCGGCGACGACGACCAGGATCAGGAAGAGGGCCAGGAGGGACGGGCAGGATCTGGACGGAACCGCCGCGACGACGACGAAGATGAAGACGATGACGACGTCGAAGCCAGCCTCGACGTTATCCTGAAAGAACGTCTCGTCGTTGCTGACGACGAGGAGGATGACGAAGAGGAAGAGGTCTCCGATGGGGATGACCGCTCCGATGGTGGGCGGGTTCTTCCTAAACAACCCGGGGAGTTCGTGTGCATGTCCTGCTTTCTCGTTAAACACCCCAGCCAGCTGGCAGATCCAGAACGGATGCTCTGTCGGGACTGCGTATGACCCAGGAGCCCAGGGGCACCCAACACGACGTCCGCCGCCTGCTGGAGGGGGCTCTGGATCTTTTTCTGTATGCGCCAATCGGCGTGGCGGCGATGCTTGCCGATGATCTCGAAGCCGTGGCAAACCGTGGGCGGAGGGAAGCCTCCCAGCGCAGCGAGGCAGCCCGCCTGGTCGGGCACTTCACCTTGGGTATTGCTCGCTCGCAGGTGGAAAAGGGAGTAGATCGCCTGCGACACAAGGCCGAGGTTGCGATCTGGGGGCCTCCTCCGGCCCCCTCCGAGCCACCGGCCGCAAAGCCATCGGCCTCAAAGCCCCGGCCCGCAGCAGAGCCGGAGCCCCCAAAGGACGGGCCAGAGGCCGAGGCGTTGCCCATCCCGGGCTACGACACCCTGTCGGCCTCTCATGTAGTCCAACGCCTCGGAGGCCTTTCGGTTTCGGAACTGCAGGCCATAGAGGCCTACGAAGCCTCCCATCGGGCAAGGCGGACCGTGCTCACCAAGATCTCCCAGCTGCGCCAGAACGGGCGCTGAGCCCTTCCTGGGGCACCTGCGGCCGGAGGGTCCCTTGAGCGCTGCCGACGAGGCCGGCTTGGTGGTGTGGCAGGCGTCTTTCGATGACGCTGAAACCCTGGCAGATCTCGCCGTTCGCTGCGAGGCGGATCTGGCGGGGGGGAGACGTGGCGGGCAGGCCCTGGCGTCCGAAGCTTGGTTCGGTCTTCCCTCGTTGGCCGATGGGAGCAGCGGGGCAGCATGGCTTGCCGGTTGGAATGGGGTGGTGGTTGGGGTCGCTGCAGCGACCTTGGGTAAGCCAAACCCCCTTGAGCCAGCAGTGGCCCAGCTTGGGATGCTGTGGGTGGATCCCGAGTGGCGAGAGCTGGGGGCCGGTGGCGAACTCATCGAAGCGGTGGTTGCCTGGGCGAAATCCCAGGGAGCTGCGGCCCTGGATGCCGGGGCACTCCCCGGTGATCGCCCATTGAAAAGGCTTTTGGAATCATCGGGATTCAAGGCCAGGCTGATCACCATGAGAACCGAGTTCGAGTTGGGAGTTGACGGTATTTGAATGGGTCCCCCCTTGCAGTGGGGGCCGTTGTCGTCTCCGACGGCCTGATTCTGTTGGTGAAGCGGGCTCATGCCCCTCAGGCCGGGAGGTGGTCGATTCCCGGCGGCAAGGTGAGGCCCTCTGAAACTCTCTACGAGGCTTTGAAGAGAGAACTGGCCGAGGAGACCGGTGCGGTGCTGTGTGGGGCGGAGCTGATCGGGTGGGCCCGGGTGGAGCCGTATTTGGTGGCGGATTTCCGGGTGGAGATTTGCAAACCGAAAGACGCCCAGAGCTCACTGCGCCCGGGGAGCGACGCGTGCGAACTGAAATGGGCAGACCGTGGCCAGGTGTGCTCTCCCGGCGTGGTCGACGGCCTGGCGGACTTCCTCGACCGCCATGGAGTGCTGGAGGAACTACAGGTCTCCCAGGCCGGATAGGCCTGAGGATCCCTGGCTGGGCTTGCCAACTGTTGAACACAATGGGTCATGCTGTCCCGGTTGGCCGCTCGTGCCACACCGTCGTGACCACGCTAGAGACCATGAAGCAGTCCGAGTGGGCGAGGCAGAACGGGGCGAGCCGCCAGAGCACCACCGCCTGGTTCCATAGAGCACCACCGCCTGCTTCGATGCCGGGACGCTGCCCGGCGGCTCACGACGAAGACGTCCCGGTGGATTAGCTATCCCCGCTGCCAAGCACCAGGCGCGGCCCGAGGGGCATTGCCCCGACGACTTGGCAAGCTCGGCCAGGTTCTGGCCTGCCAAGACATGGTCTCTTGATCGTTGGTGAGTTCCGCCGAGCCCGGACTCGCCAGGGTCCCCTCAGTCGGCCTTTTCGTCCCCGGGGCCCGCATCCGTCGTCTCGCTGGCCGGGCCAGCACCTTGGCCAGCATCCGGTTCTGGGGCCGGTTGTCTGGGACGGCTGGGTGGTTTGGGTTGGCCACCTTTGGGCTTGGGAGGCCCAGGCGGGGGCGGCATGTCGATGCCGAGCATGCCAGCCAGTGCCGGCACGCGGGCCGATAGCTGCTTTGCCTGGGACACAAGGGCCTCGGGCGCGTCCTTGGGCAGGCCAGCCGGGCGGACGGCCCTTCGCACGGGAGATGCGGCAGTGGCTTCCAGGAGTGCCGCCCAGCGGTCGGGGTCTGCCTCTGGGCTCATGGCCTCCGAGGTGGCTTCTGCAAGGCGGCTCGACATCTCCGAGGGGAATCTGTCTCCCGGGCTCGGAGGCCGGGCCGAGATGCGAAGCGCCCTTACCACCCTGCCCTCGGCGAGCAAAGTCTCGATCTCAGCGAGCCAGTCCTCCTTGGCCTTTGCAACCCTTTGTTCCAAAAGGGAGCGCAGGTTGGCTGCCAGGTCCCGGCTTTCCTCGTCACGTGCAACATCGGCGGCCGAGACGATTGCCCGCAGATCCCGCAGGCTGACCTTGTCGGAGTGCTTGGTCGCCGCCTCGGCCCGATCGCGCCATGCTGCCGCGTTGAGCTTGGGCAATAGCGACTCCGCCAACGAGATCACCTGGTCTTCGGGCACAGCCGGCGTTCCCTTGGCGGCGGCCTCGGCGTTTTGCGCCTGGATCGCCTGACGAACGGCGGGGATGCCACCGCGCAGCAGCTGCTCACCTATGGGCTTTTGCTCCTCGGGCAGGCTGCCAAGAGCGGCACTTCGGTGGGTATTTGCTGGGCTGAGCCTGAACGGGGGAGGAGTGGCGGCCTTGGCGGGCTGGCGCTTGGGAGCAGCTGGTTTGGGTCCGCCTTGAGGTGCGGACCGCTGTGCCGAAGGAGCCGCCTCCCGGGTGCCCCTGCCGGGGCCGCCCTTGGCATCCCTGCGCGGACGGGCAGGTCGATCGCCCCGCTCGGGGCGGCGTCCTTCCCGGCGCGGCCGTCCCGCAAGGGTCGTGGTGACGGGCTGGAGCGGTTTGTCGCTCCCCTTGAGCTCCAGGCGGCTTTCGGGTTGGCGGGTGGCCTTTTGCTTGGGAGGGGTGACGCTCAGGAGGGCGATGCCATCTATGCCGAAATCGGCTTCGGCCCTCACCACGTCACCGACCTTGACGCCTTCGTAAAGGCGCTCCGCGCTCACGGTGCCGCGTGGCTCTCGGGCACCTACGGCCCTCCAGGTCCACAAGCCCTGTTCGTTGTTACTGGTCAATTCGACTTCGATGCGTCGGGACATCGCTTCGAAACTACATCGGAGCCGGTCCTCTACCGTCCCTACGGCGGGAGAGGTTCTCGACGAAGGCCGTTATGCCCCTATTGCGTGAAAGCCGCCATCCACGTGAAGGATCTCCCCGGTGGTCGAGGGCATCCAGTCGGACAGCAGGGCAACGGTGGTTCGTGCGACAGCTTCGGAACTGGTCGGATCCCAGCCCAGAGGGGCCCTTTGTGACCAGGTGTCTTCGAAGCCGGAAAAAGCCGGGATCGCCTTGGCCGCTACCGTCCGGACGGGGCCGGCGGCGACGAGGTTGACCCTGATGCCCTCCCCGCCCACGTCGCGGGCGAGATAGCGGGAAAGGGACTCCAGGGCGGCCTTGGCGACCCCCATCCAGTCGTAGGCCGGCCAGGCCATCGAGGCGTCGAAGTCCAGCCCCACCACCGAGGCACCCTGCGCGGCGGCAAGCATCGGGCGGAAGGCCGCAACGAGGGTCTTGAGGGAGTAGGCGGAGATTTCCAAAGCCTTTGCCACGTCCTGCCACGGGGCCTCGAACATTCCCTTGCCGAGACAGGACTGGGGGGCAAATCCAATGGCATGAACCAAGCCGTCGAGGCGGTCCCATTCCCTGCCCAGCTCATTGGCGGCGGCCTCGACCTGGCCGGCAGAGGAGACGTCGATCTCCAGGACCTCGGGCACCGGGTCCAGCCGCTTGGCGCTGCGCTTTGTCAGCGAAAGGCCCCTCCCGGCACCGCTCAAGACGATCTCGGCACCCTGCCGCTGGGCCAGATTTGCGATGCCGAACGCGAGAGAGGCGTCGGTGAGCACCCCTGTGACCAGTATCCGCTTACCTTCTAGAAGTCCCATGGTGCCCTAGACGATAGGGCGAGCCCGAGCCAGTTGCACGTGAAGCCCGCGATCTCCATTCGTGGCGTTGTCCTGGCTTTCTTGCTCAGCAGCGTTGTGCCCAATCGGCTTGCGGCTGCATTGGAGCCAAAACGTGGTGAAAGACATGGGTGAGATCGTTGCTTTTCCACCTCGCCCATAAGGGGGTCTGTGGCGAAGAACAGAGCCAGAGCCGCACTACCAGAAGCTGGACCGGAGGGACCACGAGCCCAATGATTCTCCAGATGGGTACTACCAGACAAGCCGAGGCGGTTGGGTCCCTAGCGGCTGTCCACCTGCCAGCGCTCTGTCGAGGTGTGCACATAAGGCCATGGCCTAGGCCACCCACGATGAGGCCAGAATCCAAAGCCTGAAAAGAAAGCAGTGACCTGATCGCTATTGATCACTCACTTTGCAGCGGGTCGACCGGGAAGCCAGCCACGCCAAAAGCTGGCTCCCCGCCAGCGGTCGGGAAATGTGGAACCCCTGTCCGTAGTGGGCTCCCATCTCGCCGAGAAGCGTAAATGAGTGTTGGTCCTCTATCCCCTCTGCGACGACGCCCAGGCCGAGTTCCTGGGCCAATGCAATGGTAGATCTCACGATGGCGGTCCCCGGTGCACTGGTTTCCATCGTGGCGACGAAGGACTTGTCCACCTTCAGCAGTTGCACCGGCATGCTGGAGAGGTGGCTGAGGGAGGAGTATCCGGTCCCGAAATCGTCCAGCGCAATGGCTATCCCACGTCTGGCTATTGACTCAAGGGCCTGCACGGTCCGCTCCTGGTCCTCCAGCATGCTTGATTCGGTGAGTTCCAGCACCAAAGCAGAGGGGGGCAGGCGGGTTTGGGACAACAGCTCTTCGATACTGGGCAAAAGAAGGGGATCCGCCGCTGCGGCTGCAGACAAATTGACAGCCGTCCAGCCACCAAAGCCCTGCCGTCTCCAGCTAACCGCCTGGTTGGTGGCTTCTTTCAATACCCATCGGGTCATTTGGCGGATCAGCCCGTCTTTTTCCGCCACGGGTATGAACTCCTCGGGGGGGAGCAAACCATAGCGGGGGTGCGGCCATCGCAGCAGGGCCTCTGTGCCAACTACCTCCGAAGTCTGCAAAGAGACGATCGGCTGGTAGTGCAGGACCAGCCCATCGGACTCCAGGGCCCGGCGGAGGTCATGGGCGATGAGTAGTTTGCGGGGCAGGGACGAATCGAGCGCTCCGTCGCAGAACTGGACCGGCGTCTCTGCATAGCGGGCCCGTCGCATGGCTGCCCTTGCCCGCCGGAGCAGCAGTTCGGGCGAACGGCCGTGCTGGGAGGCGAGTGCAAGGCCCAAGGTCGCCGACACCTCGACGGGCATGCCGTCCAAGCCCCCCCTGCCAATCAAAGTCTCCCGGATTCTTTCCGCCCGTGCCCTTGCGGAGGTCCGGTCGGGGATGCCGCTCAGGCATATGGCGAAGGTATCGCCATCCAGGCGGGCCATGGGGCCAGACGATGTGGATCGGAGCCTTTCCCCGATGCCGGACAACAACAGATCCCCGTAGTAGTGACCCAGGGCCTCGTTGACGTCGTGGAAGCTATGGAGCCCAACTACCACGATGGCCACATCCCCGGCAATCCGGGAGTCAATCGCTGTCTTGGCTGCATCCAAAAATGCCGTCCGGTTCAAAAGACCGGTGAGAGAGTCGTGACGTGCGGTGTGTTGTCTTTCGCACACCTCGGCCCGAAGTTCGGAGGTGAGCAGGTGGTTATGCAGAGCGGTTCCGGCTTGATTGGCGAGTATGCGACACAGGCGGGAATCTGTTGCAGAAAAGGAGCCTCCCGCATCGCCCTTGTCCAACAGGACAAGCGTTCCGATCCGGCCCGCGGTTGCCGATAGCGGGATGACAAGCATCTCTGCGGCGCCCCAGCGGCGGAGATGCTCCCGCAGGACGGGGTCCTTGGTCCAGGGCGATATCCGGCGGGTTTCCCCGCAGCCCGCCAGCTGGCTCAGGAGGGGCTGGGAGGCCGCTGGAAGAAGTTCCACCGTGGCATTGCGACCCCTACGAGCGCTGGCCACTGCGATGGCCCCGCCTGGCTCGCTTGCCGCCGCCATTGACCGGGAGGCATTGGCCAGCTGTCCCGAACAGGTGGCCAGGAGGCTCAGGACATCGCTCCGCCTCTTGCAGCCCTGGAGATTTTCGGAGAACTCCCAGATGAAACGGAGCTTTCGTTTACGGGCCTGCAGGGCGATAAGGGCCCAGTAGGCGGGGAGGGAGGCAGCGAGTGCCAGGGGAAGCCATTCCCCAGCCGGTTCCCGGCTCAAGACCCAGGCCAGTCCCGCTCCGCCGGCACCGGCGGCCACGGTGCTGGCAAAGGTGAGGGCGGCGGCGCGCAAGGAGATCTGAAGGGTCGCAAGATGTGGGGCAGCCAAACCGGCCAGCGGAGTGACGACTTTGGCAACCACGCTGGCCATGACTGCGGCAATCAACTCCCGGGGCACAATGCTCTGGGTGGCTACGGTGGTTGATACAAACACCAAGCTGGCAGAACCCGATGCAAGCGCGGCCCTTCCCACCAGGACTCCGGCGTGCCCGATGGACTTGCGCCGCACCACGGCGAATCCCAGGGTGCCAGTAACGCAGGAGAGGACCACATAGGCAGGCGGGAGGGAAATCAGTCCCCACACCAACAGCACATCCCCCAGGTCAATGGCCCCGAAGGGGTGGCCTGGGCGGAACTCGATTTTGATTTCATAAGCGACCCCAAAGCCAATGGCTAGAAGCCACCAGTAGGGGAGCAGTGGAGAGTGCACCATCTGGGCGCTGGAGAGGCGCGTGGACCAGGCCAGAGCGAGAATGGCCGCGCCACCCCAGGCGACCGACCGCGCCGGATTGCCTGACGCATACCTACCCTCGGCAACGGAGATTTCCACTCTGTGCACGGGCCGCCTTCACGCTGGGTCAGGACGGTTGCTTACCGTCACCAGCGTGACAATAGACAAGAACTGACCTGTTGTCACCGGTAATTACCAGTTGCGCAATGTGGCCTTTCCCGACCAACGGCCTCGGCTGCTCCTTGCATACCAGTTCTATATTATTTGTCCTATTTAGACCTAATCAATATTACTGCCACCCATTCCTTCCTCCGAGCCGACCTTGGGAACAGACGGTTCGTCCAGGGCGTTGTCCGGATGGAACCAACCCCGCCCAGGGCGGTCGTGGCGCGTTGCTGCCTCTAGCGTGCCAAGAGGGCGGATTTGCCGGACAGCGGCAGCTACGGATTGGCTGGCACACCCGAGGCGAGGGAAGGTAACCGATGGACGTAGGCATTATTGGCGGCACCGGTCCGGCCGGCATGGGCCTCGGGGCGCGTTTGGCCGCAGCGGGCTTGACGGTGGGGATCGGGTCCAGGGACTCCAGCCGAGCCGAGTCTGCCGTGAGGGATTTGAAAGAGCGTTGGCCCGGCCGTTCGTTGCAGATGACCGGCGCGGGGAATGAGGCGGTCGCTGGTGCCGACATCGTGGTGGTTGCCACGCCCTGGGATGGCGCGGTGTCGACAGTGGAAAGCCTCGCCGGAGCGCTGGAGTCCAAGGTGGTCATCTCAATGGCGAACGCAATGGTGCGCCAGGGGAAGGAGATGCACCCCATGATGGTGGCCCGGGGATCTGTTGCTCAGGCGGTCGCCGCCGCCGTGCCCGGGGCTCTTGTGGCAGGTGCATTCCATCACCTCCCGGCCCGGGGACTTGCCAATCTCGATGAGCAGATGGATGCCGACGTGTTGATCTGTGCCGATGACCCGGTGGCCCTTGCCTCCACCTCTCGCCTCGTGCGGGAAATCCCGGGTCTGCGCCCCCTGGAGGCGGGCAGCCTGGCGATAGCGGGTGCGGTGGAATCATTCACTGCCGTCTTGGTGTCGGTGAATATCCGCTACAAGGCACACAGCGTGCCGGTGCTGGGTGGCATCAGGGGAGGTGAGCCAGTTTGAACCCCCAACCTGGCGGACCCATGGTGCTGTGGGAGACCTCAAAGGGCGCCAAGGTTCCCTTTGAACCCGGTCCGGTGGTCCGCATGTATACCTGCGGTATTACGCCATATGACGCCGCCCACCTCGGGCACGCCGCCACGTACCTCATCTATGACGTGCTCCAGCGCCGCCTGAGGGATCGTGGGCATTTGACCAGATGCGTGCGAAATGTGACCGACGTCGATGACGACATACTCCGCAGGGCGCGGGAGCTGGGGGTTCACTTCTTGGACCTTGCGGCCGAGGAGATGTCGCATTTCGACGCCGACATGACGGCCCTTGGCCTGCTGCCGGCCTGGAGCGAGCCCAGGGCGACCTCGGCGATCCCCGACATCTTGGGCTTCATTGGTGAAGCGGTGGAAAAGGGCTACGCCTACCAGGCCGGGGGAAGCGTCTATTTCTCGGTGGACCACTTCGAACGCTTTGGCCAGGTTTCCAACCTGGATAAAAAAACGATGCTCGAGCTTGCCGCGGATCGGGGCGGTCACCCAGAGGATCCGAACAAGTCCAATCCGCTGGATTTTGTGCTTTGGCAACCCTCCGAGGCAGGCGAACCGGCCTGGGAGTCCCGATGGGGGCAGGGAAGGCCGGGATGGCACATCGAGTGCTCAGCACTGGCACTGCGGGAGTTGGGCACCACCGTTGATCTCCACGGAGGCGGATCGGACCTCATCTTTCCCCACCACGAATGCGAGGCGGCCCAGTCCGAGGCGGTGACGGGGGAGAGGTTCGTAAAGCACTGGATGCATGTGGGGATGGTCCGCCTGGACGGCGAGAAGATGTCCAAGTCCCTCGGCAATCTGGTCTTCGTGCGGGATCTCATAAAGGAGTGGGAACCTGCGGTGGTGCGCTTGGCTGTTCTGTCGCATCACTACAGGGAGTCTTGGGACTTTCGCCCAGAGTTGCTTGCAGAGGCAGAGGAGCGGCTAAGCCTCTGGCGTAGCACCGGCCATGGCGAGGGAGCACTTCAGGAGGCCCGAGCGGCGCTGGACGATGACCTGGACACCCCCCGCTGTCTCGGTGTCATAGATGAAGCCGCCTCGGCCGGCCAGGGAGTGTCCAAGTCTGCAGCCCTGCTGGGCGTCTTTTAGGTTTCCCCCGCCGCCCCGGCAACGGTCGGGCGATCAGCTCAGCAGGAGTTCGGCCACGCTCTGGGCATCGGAGAGGTCATTGGCGACCCAGTCGGCTCCGAGGGGGAGGAGCTGATCCAGGGTGTAGCCACCGGTTGCGACCAGGAGGCATTTTGCCCCGCCCGCCCTGGCGCACTCCAGATCCCTTGGCGTGTCGCCGATTACCCACACCGTGTCGGCCTCGGTGTCTCTCAAAGAGCGCATGCGCTCGATGCTCAGGGGGACCAAGCGATTGCGATCGGGATGGTCGCTTCCGAAGGCACCGACCTCTAGGTCGATGAAGGCCGAAAGCCCGAATGCCTCCAGTTTGGTTTGGGCATTGGGCTTGATGTTCCCCGTGCAGGTGCTCTGGAGAACCTTCTCGTGTTCGTCCAGGCGCTTCAGTAGCTCCAAGATCCCGGGAAGCACATGTCCGACCCGTCTGAGTTCGGCCTCTGCCTGCAACAGCGCGACCTGCAGTTCGGCAAGCACTTTGGGCAAAAGCTCGTCTGCTTGAGCCACCCCCAGGGCCTCCAGCCACTCCATGGCAATCTGTGGGTCGGTCTTGCCCGCCATTGGGATGCGGGAGGTAATCGAAGAGCCGGTCACAGTTTGGATCGCTTGTTCGAAGCTTGCGGCACCGACACCGTTGGAGCGGATCAGGGTCCCATCTATGTCCCACAGGACCGCCGTCGTTGCCATGCAACGACCATAGGAGTCTCCGGGTACAACCAGGCAGGGAAGTCCTTTGCCCGATTAGCCTCACGGCGATGGATCGGAACGTTACTGGCCGCGGCCAACATCGCCAGGAGTGCGCCATTTCCCAGCCGGAAGCGGCGCTTTGAGCACCAAGCGTCCTTTACCGGTTGCCCTGGCGGTCGAGGGGAGGTTGGTCGACTATCCCGCCACGGGCCATTCGGACGGCGAAGAGATAATGGCCCAGGATCCAAGAGGGCTCGAGATCATCCGGCATTCCACGGCCCATGTGATGGCCCAGGCCGTCCTCAAGCTCTGGCCCGGCGCCCACTTCGCCATTGGGCCGCCGGTGAAGGACGGTTTTTACTACGACTTCGCCCTTCCGGGAGATGCCCGGTTCAGCGACGAGGATCTTGGCAGGATCGAGTCGGCAATGAGGGAGATCATCGCCGAAGACCAGCCCTTTGTTCGCCAGGAGTTGGCGAGGGAGGAGGCTTTGGACCTCTTTTCCTCCCAGCCCTTCAAGTCCGAGATCATCGTGGAGGTGACCTCTGGGCCCAAGGCCGCAGAGCTTTCCGGCGAGGCCGGTGATGGCGGTTCGTTGAGCATCTATCGCAACGGTTCGGACTTCGTGGATCTCTGCAGGGGTCCTCACGTGCCCTCGACTGGGCGGTTGGGACACTTCAAGCTGCTCAGGGTCGCCGGCGCCTATTGGCGCGGCGACGAGTCCAGGCCACAGCTCCAGCGCATCTACGGCACTGCATGGGAAAGTGAAAAAGCACTTTCTGCCCACCTGAGGAGGCTGGAGGAGGCCGAACGCAGGGACCATCGCAAACTAGGGGTGGAGTTGGACCTTTTCCACTTTCCCCCCGAGATCGGCTCCGGCCTGGCCGTCTTTCACCCTCGCGGGGCCCTTTTGCGCTACTTGCTGGAGGAGTACTCGCGCCGAGAGCACATGGCATGCGGCTACGAACTGGTCTGGACGCCGCATGCATCCAAGGCCAGCCTGTTCGAGACCTCCGGCCATCTCGGTTGGTATAAGGAGGGGATGTTCCCAGCGATGGAGCTGGAGGGCGCCCAGTACTACCTGAAGCCCATGAACTGCCCCATGCACATCCTGGTTTACAAAAGCTCCTCAAAGAGTTACCGGCAGTTGCCATTGCGCCTGTTCGAGTTGGGCACCGTCTACCGCTTCGAGCGCTCCGGTGTGCTGCACGGTCTTGCGCGGGTGAGGGGCCTTACCCAGGACGACGCTCACATCTTTTGCGCTCCCGAGCAGCTGGCCGAGGAGTTGACGAGCCTGTTGGCCTTTGTGATCCGAATTCTTTCCGCCTTCGGCCTTTCGGATTTCGAAGCCGAGCTTGCCACGCGGGACCGCGACAAGTTCGTCGGATCGATCGAGGAGTGGGACTACGCCACCAAGGCCCTGCGGAGCGCACTTGATGCCTCTGGAATCCCCTACGTGGTGGGGGAGGGCGAGGCGGCGTTTTATGCGCCCAAGATCGACGTGCACCTGCGGGACGCAATTGGCCGACGCTGGCAGGTCTCCACCCTCCAGGTGGACCTGCAGCTTCCTCAGCGCTTCGATCTCTCCTATGTGGGTCCAGACAATGCCCGTCACCGCCCCTACATGATCCACCGGGCACTGTTCGGCTCGGTAGAGCGCTTCATGGCCCTTTTGATCGAGCACTACGCAGGAGCCCTTCCCACCTGGCTGTCGCCGGTGCAGGTAAGGGTGGTGCCCGTCGCCTCGGGACATGAGCCCTACGCCGTTTCGGTTGTGGAAAGCCTGCGGGATGCGGGATTCCGGGCCGAGATGGAGGCTGCCGATGAGACCCTGGGCGCCCGGATCCGCAAGGCGAAGACGGAGAAGATCCCCTGGATCCTGGTGACCGGCGACGAGGACCAGGTAGCCGGGACTGTCGGAGTGAACGCCAGGGGAGCCCAACGGCCCGAGCGGGGGGTGGGGCTCGAAGATTTCCTGAATCGCCTGAGAGCCGATGCGGACGTGGCCGGCGGCGCAGGGTCGTGACTCTCGAAAGGCTCTGGGCCGGGTGGCGTAGGTCCTATGTGATGCAGCAAGCGGCGCCGTTGCACGACGGCGATGAACAATGCGTCTTTTGTTCAATCTTCGCCTCCGACCTGAGCGACGAAGAGGCCTACATCATCTGGCGCAATGAGCGCACGGTGGTGATCTGCAATGCGTTCCCCTACGCCTCGGGGCATCTGATGGTGATGCCGAGGAGGCATTTGGCATCCCTGGATGAACTGAGCGCCGAGGAGTCTTCGGAAATCTGGGAGCTTTTGGTAGAGGCCGTGGCCACCCTGAAAGCTACATATGGCCCCGACGGAATCAACGTGGGGGCGAACCTCGGTGCCGCCGCGGGCGCGGGCATACCGGACCACCTCCATCTCCATGCGCTGCCTCGCTGGAGGGGTGATACCAACTTCATGACCTCGGTAGCCGAAACCCGGGTGCTGCCCGAGTCGCTGGCAGAATCGTGGCGCCGGGTGAAACAAACCTGGGAGGACCGGGCAGTTTACTCCTCCCCCCAGGCCTGATCCTCCCCTGGGCCATCCCGGGCCGATTGTTCCCCTTCTTTCAGCTGATTGTTGCCCCGCTCTCAGCTGATTGTTGCCGTGGTGGTAGTTGGCATTCGGCGTAATAGTTGGATAACTGAGCGATCATCCAGTGTTGGTTTGCCGTTGGTTTTTGCACAACATTGCTTGGTTAGCTTTGTGCCGTGCCCGGTATGGATGAACACAGCGGGACAGGGAGGGACGCCTGCGGCGCCGACCTGACATCGACGGGAGGCTCCTTGGGCGAAGAGGCCTTCCGGCTCATGGGTCCGGTGCTGTTGGCCCGCCACGGACAGTCCAGTTGGAACTCCCAGGGGCGATACACCGGCTGGACCGATGTGCCGCTCACGGATTTGGGCTATATGGAGGCAGTTGAACTAGCCGATTCAATAGAGCGCTGCGGATGGATACCCGATCGGATCTATACGAGCATGCTACGCCGTGCCCTCTCTACGGCCGAGATCGTGGCAGAGCGGCTTGGATTGCCCCGGAGCGCAGTTGTTGCCTCTTGGAGACTCAACGAACGGCACATGGGTGTGCTGCAGGGCATGACCAAACAACAGGTGGCTGACACCTACGGCCGCCGCCAGGCAAAGGCATGGCGCCGGGGCGAGGGGTCTGAACCACCGGCGATGGAGGAAAAAGACCTGCGCCATCCTCGCTGGGACCCGATCTATTCCGGGGTGCCCAGGGCCCTGCTCCCCTCGACCGAAAACATCGCCACCCTGAGCCAGAGGATGCTCCCCTATTGGTATGGGACCATAGCTGCAGAGCTGAAGTCTGCGACGGTGATGATTGTGGGGCACTCCGACGTCATCTGCGCCCTGGGAACTCATCTGGGCCTGGATGAACAGGCCGCCCGGCTGCCCAATGGCGGCGCAATTGCCACATGGCTGGAAGGTCCCGGCGTAGCAATTGCCTGCCAGAGCGTTGGTGCCAACCAAGGGTCATTGCAGCCTGTGCGCCTCTGATCGGCTCTGCCAGCCGCACCATCGGCGGCCCAAGCCGGCGGCAATGCTAGCCTGTGTCTCGTGTTCGACGCCCAGTTCCGGGTCGGCCTGGATCGCGTCACAAAACCACTGGGGGCGCGTCTTGCCAACTGGGGAGTGCGCCCGGATTTCCTGACGCTCACGGGGCTGGTGTTCGCGGCCTTCGCTGCGGTGGCCATAGGGGCGGGGGACCTGCTTTTTGGGGCATGTCTCACGTTGTTGGCCGGCCTGCCGGACCTTTTGGACGGGGCGGTTGCCAGGAGCCTGGGGACCGACAGCAAGCGGGGGCAGTTCTTCGACTCGGTGGCGGACCGAATAAGCGACGCGATGCTCTTCGGGGCGCTTGGATGGCACCTCCTTCAGGTCGACAAGCCGGTGGCCGCCCTGGCTGCCGTGGGTTCGATGGCAGCGGGCTTGATCGTCTCCTACGAGCGGGCAAAGGCGGAGGCACTCGGATATCGGGCCAAGGGCGGCCTCATGGAACGCGGAGAGCGTGTTGTGGGCCTGATCGTCGCCCTGTTGCTGCCAGTTTTGCTGGTTGCTCTGGTGTGGGTGATCTTTGTCCTCAGTTTGTTGACGGTGCTGCAGCGCTTCGTCATGGTTTGGCGGCAGAGCACCCACGAGATGTCCTCGGAGGCGGGGCTGGGAGCTACTGGCGATACCAGCCGGAGAAACGGCGAGCCCAATGTCTTTGGCTCGCTGCTTACCAAGAGCCAGGGCCGCAGCCCGTGGCGCGAGCGTCGACGGCGTTCGGAGAGGCCCCCTGTGATCCGCAGGGCCAAGGGAGTGCCGCGGTCGTGGTATGGGGCGGGGGAGGGTCGGGGTGCACATCTCTGGCTCGGTGCCCGCCGCAAAGACGAGCGTGGCTCCACCCTGGCTGAGGCCGCCCCTGGCCGCCAACGGCGGCGCAGCCGGTGGGACGGCGGAAGATTTGATTGGCCCGACTCCTCCGACACCTGACCTATCGCGGCTATCTGGCCGCTGCGGCGGCGTCCAGAGCGATCCCGGAGCCCTTGGCGGAAGCGGCCGCCCAGTTGACCGGACGCCTTTACTGGCGCGCGTTTTCCAACAAGGCCAGCCTTGTTCGCCGCCACCTCGCCACAATCGGCGGGGAGGTTCCAGAGGAGTCCATGGTCAAAGAGGTTTTTGTCTCCTACTCCCGTTACTGGATAGAGAGTTTCCGCCTCAACGGCCCCAGGGTTGCCGCCCTCCAGGGCCGCGTGCGAGCCGAGGGCCTGGAGCACCTCGATGCGGCCCTGGAGCGCGGTCATGGCGCCATCCTGGGCATGCCACACCTGGGGAACTGGGATGTGGGAGGGGCATGGCTGGCGAGCCGCGGCTATCGGGCGGTGGCTGCGGTGGAGGCACTCGAGCCGCCCGAGTTGTTCGGGTGGTTCTGCCGGCGGCGGGAGGCTTTGGGCGTAAGGGTGGTTCCGGCGGGGGCGGGTGCGCCCGCAGTACTGCTGGAGGCGCTCGGGAACAACGCGGTGGTGGGCCTGGTAAGCGATAGGGACCTATCCGGGAGAGGCGTCGAGGTCAAGCTCTTCGGTCACCAGACGACCATGCCTGGGGGGCCGGCCCTGCTCAGTCTTCGCAGTGGTGCCCCGATCCTGCCGGCTGCGGTCTACTCGCCGTCTTTGGGTTGTCACCGCGCGGTGATCAGGCCGCCACTGCAGGCTTCCTCGGCAGCTTCGCTGGCCGAGCGTGCCAGGGAGTTGACGGCATTGCTTGCCAAAGAACTCGAATCTCTCATTGCCGCCGCCCCCCAGCAGTGGCACGTTCTCCGGCCGGTTTGGAACGCCGAACGCGCTGGCAAGGACCGCATTTGAGGATGAGCTGATGGGTGAGTCGATGCGGATCGCACTCGTTTGCCCCTATGACCTGTCGACACCCGGCGGAGTACAAAGCCAGGTCCTGCTCTTGGCCAGGGCCTTGCGGGCCAGAGGCCACGACGTGAGGATCCTGGCACCCTGGAAGGGTGTTCCGCCCCGGGCCGGGTGCCACGGCGTCGGGCTCGCTCTCCCGGTGCCGGGTAACGGATCGATTGCCCGGATAGCGCTCTCGGCCGGGGCGATGCGGCGAACCTGGGCGGAACTGGGGGAGGGGTTCGACGTTGTGCATGTCCATGAGCCACTCGTGCCGGGCGCGGCGGTCGCTGCGCTGGCTCGGCCGGGAGCACCGGTTGTGGCAACCTTCCACCGCTGCGGGCGGAGCGTCCCCTACGGCCTGGCCGGGGTATGGACGCGCCGGCTGGTCCAGCGGATTGCCCTGCGCTGTGCGGTCTCCGACCAGGCCGCCTCCACCGCCCGTTCGGTGGTGGGGGGGGACTTTTTGATCGTTCCCAATGCGGTGGACCCAACGGTATTTCCACCCAAAGCCCCCCACGACGATTGGGTATCGGTGGCTTTCGTGGGTCGCCATGAGCGGCGCAAGGGTCTGGAGGTGCTGCTCGAAGCCTTTGCCCGGCTGCCGAGATCGGTAGCGGCCAGGCTCTTGGTCGCAGGGCATGGACCAGAGACCGAACGGCTGTCTGGCCTGTATCCCGCATCTGACCGGCTGGCGTGGCTGGGTCGGCTATCCGAGCATGAAAAGCTGGAACTGTTGGCTAATGCGGACATCGTCTGTGTGCCATCTCTGGGAGGCGAGTCCTTCGGCGTGGTGCTGCTCGAAGCCATGGCTGCGGGAGCGGCGGTGCTGGCCAGCGAACTCCCGTCTTACAAAGCGGTGGCCGAGGCGGGCAAAGATGCCCTGTTCTTCGCCCCTGGGGATGCAGCAGCGCTGACACATGGGCTGGAGGTCCTCATCGGGGACCCATCGCTGCGGCAGACCCTTGGCGAATCGGGGCGCCATAGGGCATCGCTTTACTCCCCCTCGCGTCTTGCCCAACGCTACGAACTCGCCTACCGCCGTGTCCTGGGCATTGCACAGGCCCCGCCCCAGGCTCGTGGAGCTACTCTGAGGCCATGAGCGACCTGGGCCGCCACATCGGCGCAGATGAACTTCGGCCTTCGCCTACGGCATCTTCTGCCAAACAGGACACCAGAACAATGCCCACCAGCCCGGAGCGGGTCTGTAGCCATGTCGGCTGGGCGGGGTTGTTTGGCGTCGCTGGGGCGGGCGGGGTTGTTGTTTTAGCCCTGGCGGCTGTGTTGGTAGCGGTGCCCTGGGCCGTTCTGATAGGCGCCGCGGCTGCTTTGGTTCTTGGCTTGGTGCTCTGGCGGAGTGGGCCGGGCATGGTGTTGTGGGGCCTTGGGGCCCGCCCCGTTGCCGAGGGCGAGCTGCCGAGGGTCGTGGAGGCTGCCAAGTGGTTGTCGGCCTCGGTCGGGGTGGATCCTCCCCGGGTCATGGTCCAGGACTGCGACGGGGTTTTTGCCGCAACGGT
This sequence comes from Actinomycetes bacterium, assembly GCA_021823165.1. Classification (GTDB taxonomy): domain Bacteria; phylum Actinomycetota; class Acidimicrobiia; order Acidimicrobiales; family JAKAOS01; genus JAKAOS01. The sequence goes on from JAKAOS010000007.1 coordinate 29,736, forward strand.
CGCGTTGAGCCCCGGCGGGCTCCAGCGTTCCAAAGACGGCCTTGTCACGCCCTCCGGCGTGCTGGTCGTCGGCGTAGCGACAGAGGAACTCCTGAGCCCGCTACAGGTCGAGGCCCTGGTCGCACGGGAACTTGTCCGCATGACACTGTGCACGCCATGGGCCAGGGCATGGGACCTGCTTTCGACCTCGGCGCTCTGGGCGGCCACAAAGGCCGTTCCTCCCGCGGTTGTGGCACGTGAACGCCAACTGGAACTGCTGGCCGACGCGAGGGCTCTCTTCGTCACCCGCTACCCACCCGCTCTCCAGGGTGTCCTGGAGCGCACCGCAGAGGCACCCCCGCCTTTGCCAACCGGCCGCCAGCGGCTGGTGGCCGGCTTTTGGATGCCCCGGGCCGGGGAGGCGGAGGGGATTTTGCGTTCCAGGATCGAAGCCCTTTCGGAGTGGCTGTAGGGGGCATTTGGGAGCGGCGTCGGCTGGCGGATCGCCGCCAAGTGGGCCAGGGGGAAGCGAGCAGGCCGGGCGCAGCGGGCGGTAGGATGCGTGCCATGCCGGAGTCACATGCGGGTCAGTCGTCGGGCGCCTACGAAGCGAGGGGGACCTTCCGCGTAAAGAGGGGCCTTGCCGAGATGCTGAAGGGCGGCGTCATCATGGATGTCGTCACCCCCGAGCAGGCCAAAATCGCCGAGGATTCAGGGGCGGCGGCCGTCATGGCCTTAGAGCGGGTACCCGCCGACATCCGCGCACAGGGCGGCGTGGCGCGGATGAGCGATCCCGAGCTAATCGAGGGGATCAAGGCTGCGGTGACGGTCCCGGTAATGGCAAAGGCGCGCATAGGCCACTTCGCCGAGGCTCAGGTACTGCAGTCCCTCGGGGTCGATTTCGTGGACGAAAGCGAGGTTCTCACCCCCGCCGACGGGGTCAACCACATCGACAAGTGGGCCTTCACGGTGCCCTTCGTCTGTGGGGCGACCAACCTCGGTGAGGCCCTGCGGCGCATCGCGGAGGGTGCGGCAATGATTCGGTCCAAGGGTGAGGCCGGAACCGGTGACGTGGCGGTGGCCGTCACTCACTTGCGGGAGATCCTTGGCCACATCCGCCGACTGGGTTCGCTGGACCAGGCGGAACTCTACGCCGAGGCGAAGAACCTTGGGGCTCCCCTCCAGCTCGTGGAAGAGGTCGCCAAGGCCGGCAAGTTGCCCGTGCCGTTGTTCTGTGCCGGTGGGCTTGCCACTCCTGCGGATGCCTCTTTGGTCATGCAACTTGGCGCCGAGGCGGTGTTTGTGGGATCGGGCATCTTCAAAAGCTCTGAGCCCGCCCGGCGTGCTCGCGCAATTGTCGAGGCGACCACCCACTATGCAGATCCCGCCTTTGTGGCCAAGGTAAGCCGTGGCCTCGGCGATGCGATGAGCGGCCAGGATGCTTCAAAGGCGGCCGAACATCTCGCCGAGCGAGGTTGGTAGGGGCCCTCTGAGGCCGTGGTCTGGAAGATAGGGCTGGGTTCATGAAGATCGGAGTCCTCGCCCTCCAGGGCGACTTCGCGCTCCACGCCGCAATGTTGGCGGCGGCCGGCGCAGATCCGGTTGAGGTTCGCTCTGGCAGTGACCTCCTGCCGCTCGACGGCGTTGTGATCCCCGGCGGGGAGTCCACCACCATGTCGATGCTGCTGCGCTCGGCCGGCCTGGTGGAGCCGATCTCAGGGGCCCTTTCGGATGGGATGCCCGCCCTGGGTACCTGTGCGGGCATGATCCTGTTGGCCAAAGAGGTTACCGATGGCCGGGCCGACCAGATCTCATTCGCCGCCATTGACATATCGGTCCGGCGCAACGCCTTCGGCCGCCAGGCCGAGTCCTTCGAGGCCGACATCGACATAGGCGATGGGGAGCCCCTGCGGGCGGTGTTCATCCGGGCTCCCGGCGTTGAGGCGACCGGGTCCGAGGTGGAGGTGCTGGGGAGGCTTGCCTTTGGCCCCAGGGCAAACGAAGCCGTGCTCTGCCGCCAGGGTGCGGTCATGGCTTGTTCGTTTCATCCCGAAGTATCGGGAGATGCGCGCATTCACGAACTGTTCCTGCAGCACTGCTAGGGAGACCTGGCTGGCCGGGGAGAGCTGGTTGGGCATTGGCCCCGGGCAAAGCCGCAGGGGGGCTGCGTTAGACTGATGGGGCGGGACGCCTTCGCCGGGGCCGGATGGCGGTGCTGTTGTGCCCCGGAATGCTTCGTCAGGGGAGTGTCCCAGCCGCAATCGGAGGCGCAGCGTGCCAGGCAAGTCGAACGAGGTCTGAATGTCAGGTCATTCCAAGTGGGCCACCACCAAGCACAAAAAGGCGGCCACGGACAAGGCTCGGGGGAAACTTTTCGCCAAGCTGATCCGCCAGGTAGAGGTTGCCGCCCGAGAAGGGGGTGGCGACATAAACGCCAATGCGACGCTCCGCACCATGTACAGCAAAGCGAGGGAAGCATCGGTCCCGAGCGACACCATAGAGCGGGCGATCAAGCGGGGGACCGGTGAACTCGAGGGGGTCCGCTACGAGTCCGTGAGCTACGAGGGCTACGGGCCGGCGGGCACTGCGGTCATGGTGGACTGCCTGACCGACAACCGCAACCGGACCGGGGCGGAGATCCGCAGCCTGTTCAGCCGGGCGGGGGGTTCGATGGCCGAACCGGGCGCCGTTGCGTGGCAGTTTGAGCGCAAGGGCCTGCTGGCGGTGGCGCGCGCGGCCGACGAAGACGAGCTGACCCTGACGGTGGCCGAAGCGGGCGGGGAGGACGTTGCAGACCAGGGGGAGTACTGGGAGGTGACCTGCGCGCCTGCGGAGCTTTCACAACTGCGTGGAGCCCTGGAGGAGGCGGGCTATGAGGTGTCCTCCGCAGAGCTTGCGATGGTGCCCACCACCACGGTCCGCATCGAAGAGGAAGGCGACGCCCGCAAGGTTCTCCGGCTGCTCGACGCGTTGGAGGAACATGACGACGTGCAGTCGGTGTGGTCGAACTTCGAACTCGCCGATGCCCTTGTAGAACTCGTGGAGGCCTGAGGCATCCTCTGGCTGGCCTCGCCTTTTGGCCAGGTCCAACGCTGTGTCCGTGCCTTGGGCTAACGTCGAACCTGTGTTCGGAAATTCCGCTCAGCCGGGCCGCGAGGCAGCTGCAGGCCGTACCCGCGCGCGGGTGGTAGGTATCGACCCAGGCGTTTCTCGCTGTGGGTATGGATGTGTGGACCGCCTTGGATCCTCGCTAAGGGTGGTGTGTGCCGGGGTTATAGAAACGGACCCCGCAGAGGCCCTCGATATTCGCCTCGCACAGCTATTTTCCGAGCTGAGCGGGTTGATGGAGGAGTTGGCCCCTTCCGAGGTTGCCCTGGAGAGGGTGCTGTTCCAGATGAACGCCAGAACCGCAATGTCGGTTGGGCAGGCGGCAGGTATCGCCCTTGTGTGTGCCGCCCGCGCAAAAGTGCCGGTCTCTACCTACAGCGCCAACGAGATCAAACTCGCAGTTGCGGGCTGGGGAGGGGCTGGCAAAAGGGAGGTCCAGCGAATGGTGCAGATTCTTTTGGACCTGGACGAGTTGCCGAGGCCACCCGACGTGGCCGACGCGCTTGCGCTTGCGATTTGCCACGCCCAGGGTGCTGCCGCCAGGGACCGGGAAAGGGCCGCGGGAGTCATATCGTGATCGGATCACTGCGGGGCCGGGTCCTGGCCCTGGACGACAAGGGGCTCCTGGTCGAGGTCGGTGGGGTGGGCTACAGAGTGCAGGCCCCCTCCGGCGCGATGGCTGCGCTGGAGGTTGGATCTGATGTCTTCCTCCATGTGCACACCCACGTCCGGGAGGATGCGCTGGTACTCTTCGGATTTTTGGACCACCCGTCGCTGGTGGCCTTTGAGGCACTGATCGGGGCCCACGGGGTGGGTCCCTCCCTGGCGCTTGGCGTGTTGTCGGTCTATTCTGCGGCCCAACTCGGAGAGATCATCTCCAAAGGGGATGTGGCGGCTTTGCGAGCCGTCCCCGGGGTGGGCGCGAAGACTGCGGCTCGGATGCTCTTGGATCTTGAAAACCGCCTCGGAGGGCTTTCGGGGGCCGACCTTGGCCCCGAAGGGGGACTTTTGGGAGAGGTCCGCCAAGCGCTGGAAGCCCTCGGCTACAGCGCAGAGGAGGCGAGGAAGGCCACAGCAGGCCTGGCGGTGGGGACGAGTCTGGAGGAGATGCTACGTGCAGCGCTACGAGAGCTTTCGGCGGCCAGTTGAGTCGGCGGCGTTGATGCTGGAGACGACGTGAGCGGACGCAGGGAGGTAGTGGCTCGTCCCGATACGGTGCTCGCCCCAGAACTGCAAGAGACAGAGGAGGCCGAGGAGGCCAGCCTCCGGCCCAAGGCGCTCGACGATTTCGTGGGCCAGGCGGAACTGCGCGAGCATTTGGCGATTGTCCTGGAAGCAGCCATGCAGCGGGGACAGCCCGCCGACCACCTGCTATTCGCCGGTCCTCCGGGCCTGGGCAAGACCACGCTCGCCGCAATAGTCGCTAGGGAAATGGGGGCGGGGCTGCGCGTCACGTCCGGACCGGCGCTGTTGCGGGGAGGGGATCTGGCGTCTGCGCTCAATGACTTGCAACCCGGCGATGTGTTGTTCGTGGACGAGATTCACAGGTTGCCGCGCCCGGTCGAGGAGATCCTCTACTCAGCCATGGAGGATTTTGCCCTCGACATCGTGCTTGGCAAGGGCCCAACGGCTCGGTCGGTGCGGCTCCCCCTTCCTCGTTTCACCCTTGTGGGGGCAACGACCCGCACGGGTTTGGTGAGTGCCCCGCTCCGGGACCGCTTTGGCCTGGTTGCCCGGTTGGACTACTACGAGCCGATGGACCTGGAGCGGATCATCATCCGATCGGCCGGCATCATCGGCGTCGACTTGGGCGCCCCGGCAGCTTCGGAGATCGCCCGGCGCTCCAGGGGCACCCCGAGGATTGCGAATCGCCTCTTGAAAAGGGTGAGGGACTTTGCCCAGGTACGCCACGGCGGCAATATCAGCACCGAGGTCACCAGGGACGCACTGGCCTTGTTCGGGGTCGACGAACTCGGGTTGGACAAGGTGGACCGGGCAATACTTGAGGCGGTGTGTGTTCGCTTCGGTGGCCGGCCGGTGGGCCTTTCCACCCTTGCCACAGCCCTTGGGGAGGAGGCCCACACCATCGAGGAGGTGTACGAGCCCTTTCTCGTCCAGCAGGGCCTCTTGCAGCGCACGCCCCGAGGGCGTATCCCAACCTCGGCGTCCTGGGGGCACCTGGGACTCGATGAGCCAACGGAACAGGGGCGCCTTCGGCTGGCCTGATCCGGCCGGGGTTGAGGCCCAGGCACTGGAGAGTGGGGCCACTCATGGCGAAGCTGGACCGACAGAAGTTGGGCCCAGGCGCCGATAAAGGATGGATGTGGCCGCAGCGCGCTAGCCTTGGGATTCGGCTTTCGGTACCCGACCGGGACTAGCCGAGGAGTGATATGACCTTCCCGTCCATCTTTGCTGTGCTTGTGCAACTCGGCGCGACGACATCCGGCAAGGCGCCGGCCAAGAGCGCGGCGGGTGGGAACATCTTTTTCCTTCTTCTGTTGTCCATGGTAGTAGTGCTGTTCATCTTCAATCGGCAGCGCCAGAAGAACCAGAGAGGCCAAGCAGCCACCAAGAACTTCGAGGTAGGCGACGACGTGGTCACCATCGGCGGCATCGTCGGAAGGGTCACCTCCACCGAGGGCGACCGGGTGTGGCTGGAGTTGGACGCCGGAGTCATCGTCGAGTTTTTGCGGCAGGCAATCGCGCGCAAGGTCGAGCCCAGCGAGGTTGCGGCTGATTCCGAACAAGCCGAAGATTCCGAACAAGCCGAAGATTCCGACCAAGCCGGCCAGGCAACCGACCAGGGGGCACCCGGTGCCGTCTCGGCCGGGTTGGGGGACAAAAAAGTC
>JAKAOS010000008.1 GCA_021823165.1 Actinomycetes bacterium
GGAGACGCTGTGGTCAATAGCCGTCCGCTACCACAGCTCGGTTGCCGCCCTTGCTGCGTCCAACGGGTTGCGCAATGCGAACTACATCTTCCCCGGCGAGAGGCTCCGGGTACCCCATGCCGCCCCCGCATACCGCACCGTGGCAACGGTGAGCCCGATGCGGATGCCGGCATCCTTGGCCGGTTCGCCCAGGATTGCACTGGCACCCGTCTTCCGGCACTGGGCGGCGGTGTATGGAGTTTCCCCGGCGATGCTCGAGGGCCTGGCCTGGTGGGAATCGGGATGGAACCAGGCGAGCGTCTCCAGCACCGGGGCCATCGGCCTGGGCCAGCTGGAGCCGGCGACGGTGTCTTTTGTGAAGAGGGTGCTCATCAAGAACCCGAATCTGAATCCCTATGTGGCCTCGGACAACATCCAGATGTCTGCCGCGTATCTCCGCTACCTCATGAATCAGACCGGCTGGAACTCGATTCACGCCCTCGCCTCCTACTACGAGGGGCTCGCTCTCGTGCGCCGCGGCTACCCGGCCCCGGGGGTCGGCACCTATGTCCATGGGGTGCTTGCGTGTGCGAATCTCTTTGGAGGTTGAGCGGCCCCGGGGTGTAGATGGGGCAGAATCTCGCTAACTTGCGGGGAATGACCGAAGGAACGCTCGCTCTTGTTACGGGGGCAACGGGCTGGCTGGGATCCCACCTGGCGAGTGAACTTGCCGCGATGGGGTGGAGAGTGCGTGCCACCGGGCGTGGTGCCCGACCCGACTCGTTGGGCCCCGACATTGACTTTCGCAGGGCTGACCTTGTGGAGGATCATCTCGGCAGCCTTTTCGAGGGAGTGAGTCACCTCTTTCATCTGGCGGGTGCCTCCTCCACGCGTTTCAGTGTCGAGGAGATGTCGCTCATCAACGCAGTGGGGACCGAACGGGTCGCACGCTGCGCCGCGGATGGCGGGGTCCAACGGATGCTCCACATGAGCACAACAGCGGTGTATGGCGAAAAGACCGCCCTGCCCTCCCCGGTGATTGAGACCGTGCCCCTGTCCCCCAGCCGGGACTATGGCAAGACGAAGGTGGCTGCGGAAAATGCGGCGCGGAAGGTGTCGGCCGAAACCGGCCTGGAGTTGGTGATCTTGAGGCCGGTCAGCGTCTACGGCCCAGGCAACACCAAACTGGTTGCCTCGGCAATGCTTGATGTGGCACTGGAGAAGGCCGCCGGTGCCCAGGCGTTGATGGTTGGATCGAGCTTTGAAGACCTCCGGCTCGTGCATCTGGACGACGTAGTGGGCGCATGTATCCATCTGGCGCGAACAGAAGGCATCGCCGGGCGCGCCTTCAATATCACCTCAGGCATCTATCCCACCAGCCTGGAGTTGGCCAAGGCGATTGCCGGAGCCTTTGGCATGGCGGTTGAGGTCGGAGGGGACTGGGAGGGTCCCCTTTCCTACACCCAGAGGGAGGCGATGGTGGAACGCCTGAAGGTGGAGTACCCAGGTTCGGCAAACATGGTCTTTACGCCCGAGCGGCTGCGGTTCTTACGCCGCCCGAACGTAAATAACGTCCTGAGCATCGAGGCTCTAACAGAGTGCGGTTTCCGGCCTACGCATACGGATCTGGGCGAAACCATCTCGGACACTTTGGACTGGTATGTGAAAGCGGGTTGGTTGCCCAACTAGACCGATAGGCGGCCGATGGGCTTTTGACCGCGGTCCCTGGTGGCCGGCAAAGCGCAGCTGTAACCAGGCTCGATAGCTGGTGACCCAAGGCCGAGCTAGCTCTCCAAACCGCCGTGCAGTCGCCGGCTCGGGGCGATTTGCCCCGCCACCTGGAGGATCTCAGGGCGTCCAGTGTGCCCAGGAACGTCGGTGTACAACTGGGCCCCTGGCGCCCCCAGGGGTGTTCGAGCAGTATGTCATCTGATCCGGAAGCCGGACTCTGCCCTGTCAACCGGCACTTCGTTCACCGCAACGTCCTCGACGGACGCCATGGAGGGGCCTTGCCAGAGAGCCGCCAGGAGGTGCTCTACGGCGGCCACCGATCCCTGCACTTCCACCATGACGCGGCCGTCGGCAAGGTTGGCCGCCTCGCCGGTCATCTCGGAACCAAGGGCCAGTTGCTGAACCCAGGCGCGGAACCCAACCCCTTGGACCCGCCCAGTTACAAATGCGCGGACCCGCTTTAGGTGGTCCTCGCCGGAAGTGGTTCCCGTATTCACTGGACAGCCCCCTTGAGCCTTTGCCGCCGATCTTGGTCTCAAGATAGGTCATGGTTGCCCAGGACGGATCGGGTGGTGGTTGTAGGTCCAAACCGATGGTTGCTCCAGATGCAAGCCTCCCGATCCTGCCAGCCCGATCTTCTCGGGAAGGTCGGTGCCTCGATGGACACAGCCAAGGCATTCAGCCGCTTTAGTCCCGGGGGCCACGGGCCGATAAGTGGACATGCCACACTCGTCTCGGCGGCTTGGGGAGATTCTCGTCCAGACCAAGGTGCTCTCTCGTGACACCCTGGCGGAACTATTGCAGCAGGAGGAACGGGACGGCACGCCGCTTCCCCACCTGCTCGCCGAAACCGGCATCGTCAGTCGCCGAGACCTCCTTGCAGCGATAGCCAAAGAGGCCGGTTTTGGATATGCAGATTTGGCAGCCGATTCGGACAACCAGATTGCCGCCTCGCTACTGCAGCCCGAAGTTGCATGGAGGCAGCTGGCCCTTCCAACTGACCTGGATGCCGACCGGCTCGTGGTGGCCATGGCCGATCCGGGTGACATTCAGGCCCGTAAAGAGGTCGAGCTGGCCGCAGGGATGCCGGTCATCCCGCTCCTGGCCGACCGGAGGGAGTTGCTTGCGGCTCTCCAGCGCGTCTATGGCCATCGCGTAGACGTATTGGCAGACCAGGCCGAGGCCGCGCCCGTAGGGGACGATGGCAGCGCCCAGCCGCGGGAGACTTTGCTGGAGCAGGAACTGGGCGAGGCGGGTTTTTCGGAGGGTGCCGGTGCCGAGAGCGTGGTGACATCGAGTAGGCCGGTCGGGCCGTCGGTGTTGGACTTTGACCCGGTAGGGGAGGTTCATCTCGACGAGATGCTCCAAGTGCTGGTCAAAAGGGGAGGTTCCGACCTGCACCTGAGCGTGGGGACGCATCCCGCTGCGAGGGTGGACGGCAACCTGATTCCCCTGACCGAGTTTCCGGTCATGACGGGTTCGGAGATTCGAAGGATGATTTACGCGGTGCTGACCCAGCGCCAGCGCGAGCGTTTTGAAGAGGACCTGGAGTTGGATCTCTCCCACGCAGTCCCGGGACTGGGTCGTTTCAGGGTGAACCTGTTTCTGCAGCGTGACTCGATGGGTGCGGTGATGCGCGCCATTCCCTTCGAGGTGGTTCCATTCGAAAAGCTCGGCCTGCCAGAGGCGGTACTGAACTTTGGCGAGCTGCCCCGAGGCCTCGTGTTGGTGACCGGGCCCACCGGATCTGGAAAGTCGACGACCCTGGCATCGTTGATTAACCACATCAATGCGACCAAACCGGTTCACATCATGACAATCGAGGACCCAATCGAGTTCCTCCACCGTCATCAGAGAGCGATCATCAACCAAAGGGAAATAGGCGAGGACACGCACTCTTTTGCCAAGGCCCTGCGTCACGTGCTGCGCCAGGACCCCGATGTGATCCTGGTGGGTGAAATGCGGGACCTGGAGACCATTGCGACGGCTATCACCGCGGCAGAAACCGGGCACCTGGTTTTCGGGACGCTGCACACTCAGGATGCCCCCCAGTCAATCGACCGGATCATCGACGTTTTCCCTGCCGCGCAGCAAACCCAGATCAGGGTGCAGCTTGCAACGGCATTGCAGGGAGTGGTCACCCAGCAGCTGGTGCCCAAGAGCGAGGGGAAGGGGAGGGTCGCCGCAATCGAGATCCTGGTGGCGACCCCCGCTGTGCGAAACCTGATCCGGGAGGGCAAGACCCATCAGATCTACTCAGCCATGCAGGCAGGTGGGCAGTACGGGATGCAGACCATGGACATGTCTTTGGCAGGGCTGGTGCGAAAGGGGGCCATCGCTCTACCGATGGCCACCGAGCGTTGTGCCAACGTAGAGGACCTACGCCGCCTGGTCCAGGGCGCCTGAGGAGAGGATCGCTGTGGCGCAAGCTTACTTGTACAAGGTCCGGGATCGCGAGGGCAAGAGCGTCGAGGGGAGCCTCGATGCCGACAGCCCCGCTCTGGTGGCTTCCAAGCTACGGGAGATGGGCTATGTGCCGGTCTCCATCAGCCCCAAGGCCGGCAAGGGAGTCAACAGAGAACTTCGGATCCCCGGCCTTTCCGACCGGATATCCCAAAAAGACGTGGCAGTAATGAGCCGGCAGTTCGCCACCATGGTGGATTCGGGTCTTTCGCTTTTGAGGACCCTTGCCATCCTCTCGGAGCAGACCGAAAGCCGGGCTCTTGGGGCAATGCTCAATGAGGTCCGTCTGGATGTCGAACGCGGCTCCTCCCTCTCGGCGGCCATGGCGCGGCGCCCGAAGGCGTTTTCCAAGCTCTATGTGGCAATGGTCCGGGCGGGCGAGGCCGGGGGTGTCCTGGACTCTGTGTTGCGCCAGGTTGCCGGCACCATAGAAAAGGCGGTCGAACTCAAGCGCAAGATCCGCTCCGCCATGGCGTATCCGGTGGCGGTCCTGATTCTGGTGCTGGTGATTTTGTCGGTGATGCTCATCTTCGTGGTGCCTCGCTTCACCGCGATCTATGCTTCACTTGGCGGGAAGCTTCCCCTCCCCACTCGGGTGCTTATGAAGGTCTCCTTCATAATGGCCCATTACTTCCCATTTGTGTTCCTCGCTTTGGGTGTGATTGGGTGGCTGGCGAAACGCTGGGTGCAGACCGAACGTGGAAGAATCGCCTGGGACCGCTTCCGGCTCCGGGTTCCGCTTTTCGGCAAACTGGTACACAAGACGGCCCTGGCAAGGTTCTCTCGCACCCTGGCGGCGTTGCTCCGGGCGGGCGTGCCGATCCTCGAATCGCTGGAGATCACCAAGGACACCATCGGAAACACCGCCTTCAGCCGGGCACTTGAGGACATGAAGTCCGGAGTGAGCAGTGGAGAGGCCATGGCCAGGCGGCTCGGGAATCACAAAATATTTCCCGCCATGGTGGTCCAGATGCTCGCCGTGGGCGAGGAGACCGGCGCTATCGACACGATGCTGGACAAGGTGGGGGAGTTCTACGAACAGGAGGTCGAGGCGATGGTCAATGCCCTGACCTCGCTCTTGGAACCCCTCATGGTCGTTGTACTGGGCAGCGTGGTCGGGAGCATGGTCATTTCCCTTTACCTCCCACTCTTCGACGTGATCAAACTCATCCACTGACGCCGCCTCCGTAGCAAAAGAGAACTCCAACTCCAAATCCGACTCCTACGGCAACGGCAACGGCAACGGCACGGTAAAGGGGCCGGCGTTGTCGCCTGGACGACAGACTCGATGGCGGAGCCATTCGTATCCTCTCCCGAACCCCAAATACGGGGAGAGAGGAGGGTGTCGGTGGACGCCGCCAAAAGCGAGCACCTCGCCTACCGCCTGGAGTCGATTGTCGAACCGGCAACCAGCATTCTGGCAACGCCGGAAGCCCGTGAGAAGCTCAATGCAGAGATCGATGCAATGGAGTTTCTGGGCAAGTTGTCCTGTAGCCACCACCGCCTGGAGGCGGGAGCGGTCGAGGAGGTCCTGATCGACTACGAGGTGGGATCTTCGGGGATTACCGACAGCGGAGGCGTGAAGCTGTGCTTCAAGTTCTATTCGGACTGGGAACTCCAGTGCAGCGCCCCGGATGCGGCCAACTACTGCAGCGTGGAGTACACGACGGGCTCCAAAGTAGGTGGCGCTACAGACGTGGGGACCGCCTCGTTGCGCCAGTTGCGCTGGAGGTATGACAATAAAGGCGGCGAGAGGCCCTACCAGAAGGCTCTGATCATTGATCTCGTCGACGGCTACCTGCGGCCCGGCGACCACATTCTTGTGCGCCTGGGCGATCGCCGCCAGGGAGGGCCCGGAACCAGGGTGCAGACCTTTGTCGAGGATGGGTTCCGCTTCAGGATGCTCGTCGATCCACTCGGGACCCAACGCTATGGCCGGGGTCCAGAAGCGGTGCTTGACGTCGTGGCCGGGGCTCCGAACCGTCTGGTGACAACCGCCCGCCGCCTCGTGTCACCGAACAGCAAAGTTGTTGTCCGCTCTCACGTCGAGGACCGGTGGGGAAATCCACTGAGGGACTTCCCCGGCGAGGTGTCCCTGGCGGTGCGTGGTGCGCTCCAGTCCGACTGTTTGATGCCCTTCCCCGACTCGGGGTTTGCCGCTGCCAGGACAGTGTTGGAGCCCGAGGCGTGTGGAGAGCTGGTAATCGACGCGACCCTTGCTCAGGTGGGGCTTCATGCAGACCCTGTCTATGTGGCGGTTGAACAGGTTGAGGAGGGACTTTCGGCGTGGTTTGGGGACCTGCATGTCCACACCAACGACACCGTGGGTACCAACGACAACGAGTACAACTTCTCCTACGCCAAAGACGTTGCCGGTTTGGATTTCATGGGCTATACCGCCAATGACTTCCAAATCACCGACCAGCGCTGGGAGCGAGTGGTCGACCTCGCAGAAAAGTTCACCCAGGATGGCGACTTCGTCTGCTTCCCAGGTGTGGAGTGGTGCGGGACTCCCGGCGTAGGCGGCGACCACAACGTCGTCTTCATCGGCTCCGATACCACCTTGGCCCGTTGTGTGGAATGGCACGAGGAGATGGGGGCGTCCCAGCCCCATCCTCAGGCCTGGCCGATAAGCCGTCTGTATGCGGCCTATGAAAGCCACCCAGAGCAGTATCTCCTCATACCTCACGTAGGGGGGAGAAGGGCGGTGCTTGATTGGCATCACCCCGAACTGGAACGGCTGGTCGAGGTGCACTCTGCATGGGGGCCGGATCCATGGTTCTTCGAAGATGCCATGCGAAGGGGGCTGAAGGTCGGGGCGTCGGGTGCCAGTGACGAACACCGGGGACGCCCGGGGGCAGGACATCCCGGCGCAAACATCTTTGGGTCACGCGGCGGGCTGTGCGGCGTCCTTTCCGACTCTTTGGACCGGGCCTCGCTGGGAACTGCATTGCGCGCCCGTCACACCTGGGCCACAACGGGTTCCCGAGCGGTGGCTCTTGCCTGGAGCAGTGAGCACCAAGCGATCCAGGGAGATTGCATCACCCTGGCTCCCGAGAGCGAAAGCCGTGCAGAGATCTCCTACCTCTTCCTATGTGACCCCGGTTGGGAGGAACTGAGTGCTTTTGACTCAGCGGGATTGCTCTGGAGGCGGGATCTGGATGCCGAGGTGGGCTACGGTTCGCACCTGATCAGAATCCGCTGGGGGGGAGCAAGGGTAAAGGACCGCTATCGCTGGGTCAGCTGGCGGGGACGGGCCGCATTCTCGGGCACCGCCCTCGACTCGGTGACACCATGGGCCTTCCACCACGAGGAGAACCGCCTATGGCGAGACCCGTCGGACCCATCGGCCTTTGGATGGTCCGGCCGCACCTACGGCGACATGCAGGGGGCGGTGGTAGGCGTCCGTGACCTGGACTCTACGGTCATATCTATCGCGGGCGAGTTTGAAGAGCCCGGACTGGGCGCCTTTTCCTTTGAGGTCGGCGGGGAGGAACTTGTTTCGGTGGGCCGGATCACTCGCCGGATCGGGGGCGTCGACGTTGTAGTCGTCGCGGAACTCCTTGCCGAGGCGCCACTGCCTCGTCGGGTATCGGGCAGCTTCGAAGTGACTGCCCAGGGCGGTCAGGCCTGCGTCTATCTCCGGGGCCGTCAGCGGGATGGGCACGAGGTCTGGACGAGCCCAATTTTTTGCCAGGCCGAATAGCGGTCCGCTTCACAGGCGGATTCAGCATTGTTCGGGTAGAGCGTGTCGACAGGGGGGAAATGACTGAAATCGGAGCTGCAAATCAGATTGCAGCCAAGGCGGTGCGCGCCACGGTGGCCGAGCCGACCGGCAAGTTGGCCAGGCCAGCTTCCGGGGCGCTTTACTCGGCAATACCAGCAGCGGTAATGCGAAAAAGGTGTATTGCTGTGCTCGCCAGCTTTGCTCTGGTTGCCGCAGCACGCCTGGCCCCGGCATTGCCGGGTCTCAATTGGCGGTCGCAGACAATTGTCGGAGTCTTCGTTTGGTTCGTGCTTTGCACCGCCACCAATGCACTCCCCCCGGTAGCGGTGGGGGTGGGTGCTCCCATGCTGGTGGTCTGTTTGACCGGGACCAAGCTTGCCTCGGCCTTCAGTGCATTCAACGGGAATGTCTTCTTCCTGGCCCTGGGAGCCTTTGTCATTGCGGCGGTTATGACCGCTACGCCGTTGGGCAAGCGAATTGCGCTGGCGATCACCTCCATTTTGCGTTCCTCTCGATTGGACCGGGTCATGGGGGGAGCCATGGCGGCAACGGTATTCCTGCATGGCGTTCTGCCGACGGTGAGTGAAACGGCGCTCTTTCTTCCGGTGGCCAAGGGACTCACCGAACTCCCCCACAGCAGCAAGGACGCCGGCGAGGCTGCCAGGGTGCGGAAGGGTTTGATCATCACTGTTGCGGGCCTCACACCACTATTTGCCGGCGCGTTGTTCCTGACGGGGGCCTTCCCCAATCTGATGCTGGCCGGAGTGCTGGCCCACTCGAGTGGGATCCAAATCACCTGGCTTTCCTGGTTCGTCTATAACATCCCACTTTGGGGGCTTCTCCCGGTGTTGTTTTTCGCGACGCGCAGGTGGTTCCACCTGAGTGGCGTAGAGGTTGAAGACGCCATGGTTGCCCTGCCGAGGATGCGGCAGGAACTCGGCCCGATGCAGTGGAGTGAGAAGTGGGCGGTGATCTGCGTCACCGGTGGCTTTGTGATGTGGGTTGCGGGCCCGGTGACCCACATCTCTACGGGAATGGTTGCCCTGATCGTCGTGCTCGGCCTGTTTGCCCCTTGGGGAAAACTGGATGCGAAAAGCATCGGCGGTGCTGTCATGTGGGACGTTCTCATACTTTTGGGCGGAGCCATCTCTATGGGCAATCTGCTCTACAAATCAAAGGCCGTTGCATGGCTTGCGGGTTATGTGGCAATGCCGATCAAGGCCTTGGGTATCCATAGCCCGATTCTTATTCTCTTGATGGTGGTATTTGGGCTCCACATTGCGCGAGCTGGGATAGTGAGCGCTGTGGCAACGGGAGCGGCTTTCATTCCAGTGACGGTTGGGTTGGCCAAAACCATGGGATTGGCGGTCTTGCCCTTCTCGGTGATTGTGACCAATGCTCTTGGCTATGCGGTCTTCCTTCCGATATCGATCACCGCTGTACTTATCGCATTCTCTGCATCGGGCATGAAATGGGGTGAGGCGGTGAAGTTTGGGGCTATCCTCTCGGTAGTCGCAAACGTTTATGTCGTCGTCGTTCAAAGCGCCTGGTTCGACCTTCTCGGCATGCCTTTGCGCTGAATGGCGCTGCTGCCTCGCGAAAGGGGCCGACCGGGGGTGGGGGACATAGACGCGAGGCGCCGGGAGGCTTTCCTGCAAGCGCAGGCGGTCTTATCCGGCACCGGCTTGGTGCAACTTTCAAAGAGATGCCTGGATCCCGGCGAAGCGCTGTTCTCGCCGCTGCGTCAGCCGGGAGAGGCATACCTGGTGGGGGAGGGGAGGATCCGGGTATTTGCCGTCTCCCAGGCCGGACGGGAAGTTGTGTTCTGGGAGGGCCAGATGGGCGATCTGGTGGGGGTCGCTGACGTACTGGGGAGTGGCGAAGCGGTTTCTTTTGCCACAGCGAAGGTGTCTTCCACGGTGTTCCGCATTCCAGCGGAGTTTCTGGCAAAGCGGATCCGGGAAGATCCGGCGGTGGCGGAGTTGGTGGTTGGGCATCTTGCCAATCGCCTTTGCCGGGCCCGCGCCTCCATCCTGGCCGCATCCACGGCATCGGTGCCGAGCCGGTTGGCACACCTGCTGATGGTTCTCTCCGAAGATTCCAGGCGCCTTGAGGATGGGAGCCTGCAGCTCGTTACGCGCTATAGCCAACAGGAGCTGGCAGACATGATCGGAGCGTCACGCCAAAGCGTTTCCGAAGCGATGGCCGAACTGCAGCGGGCTGGCTTTCTCAAGAGAAGCGGCGGTCGGCTCACCATCGCCGCTTCACGCTGAGCCATTTCCCCACCCATAAGGAAACATCGCCATGGTGTGGTTTTGGTCGAGCGTCGAGTACGCCGGGATCCCGGTCTGGCTGGCACGGACAGGGTGTCTCTAAGTGTCCACCCTGTCCGTCCGCCTCCCCCCGGATCGCCCAACCGTAGGGTAAAATCGGTAATGAAACAGTTATGGGACGGGGGAAATTGGGCAAGGTCTGCCGAAAGCATTGCTCGCGGTGTGCATCCCGAGGCATGATTCAGCGGTGAATGAGCAACACCAGGCGGTCGCGCGCGGGCGCGTTCTGGTCGTCGACGACGAACGCTCAATTCGTCGCCTGGTTGCGCAGTACCTGGAAAAGGAGGGCTACACGGTCCTCGAGGCGGACAACGGTGAGGAAGGCCTCGCTGTGTTGCGGAGGGGAAGCGCGGACGTAGCCCTGGTGGATGTGATGCTCCCCGGCCTGGACGGCTTCGAACTGGTTCGGGAAGCCCGGAGATTTACCGACATCCCCATCATCCTCCTTACCGCCCGGGGCGAGGAGGCAAACCGCGTCGCGGGGTTGGAAATCGGGGCGGATGATTACGTGGTGAAGCCCTTTTCGGCCGCCGAGGTGGTCGCTCGGGTCCGGGCTCACCTTCGTCGGCGGCAGGGAGGTTCAGCCCAGGAGGAGGTGGTTCGTCTTGGCGAAGTCGAACTGCATCTTCCGGCCAGGCGCTGCCTCGTGAAGGGAGAGGAGGTAGACCTGACCCGGAGGGAGTTCGACCTGCTTGCCGCCTTGTCCGAGCGGCCGGGTCGGGCCCTGACCCGCAGCCAGCTGCTCGAAGCCGGATGGGGCACGACGTTTGTGACCGAAAAGACGGTTGACGTTCATTTGGCTTCTCTGCGCCGGAAGCTGGGCGGGGCGCTCAGGGTGACCGCAATTCGTGGGGTGGGCTACCGGCTGGACGCGTGATGCTCCCCCGTTTGGCATCCATCAGGTCCAAGATCGTGGCGATCATGGCCGTGGCGGCGGTCGCAGGGGTGCTTGGCACCTTCTCACTCGTGAGCGCGGTAGAGCGCTCTTCGGCACACTCCCAGGTGCGGGCCAGGGTTATCGCCACCGCCCAGGCGTTCTCGACTCTTCTTGCGGCGGGAGCCACTCAGGGCGAGATTCGCTCGGCAGGTTTTGTGATGCATCAGCAGCAGATCATTATCCGGGAGCCGGGTAAGCCACCGCTGGTGATGGGGGCACATGTGGCCCCGGAGGGTGCCATAAAAATATCTTCTCAGGTGGGGCGTGCCAGCATCGAGGTCAGCCAGGCACCCATAGCGACCACCGATGTGTCGCTGGAGTTGACCGCGGTGGCTGCTGCACTGTTCACTCTGATGCTGGGTGCGGGAGTGATGGTCGGGGTGACCATGCGCAAGGCTCTGGGCGGTCCTGTGGCCGCGGCGGTGAGGGTGGCAGACCGAGTAGCGCATGGGGACCTCTCTGCCCGCATGGGGGACGTGAGCACGCCGGAGCTTCGGGGACTGGCATCTGCGTTCGACAGCATGGCGGCGCGCCTGGAGGAGGCCGATCAGCTCCAGCGGCGCTTCCTTTCGGACCTGGGGCACGAGATTGCGACCCCACTCAACGCGGTCACGGGCTTTGCTTTAGGTCTGGCCGATGGGTCAATTACCTCAGAGGAGGATGTGGCCGAGGCTGCGGAGCTGGTGAGGGCCGAGAGCCAGCGCCTCCACGACCTCTTGGCAGCCCTCCGAAGATTGCACCAGCTTGATCTGGCTCAGCCGGTCGAGCACGTCATCTTTGACCCGGCCGGGGTCTTGGACGACATCTGTCACCGGCTGGAACCCAGGGCCCGCTCGGCCGGCCTCCGCCTCCTCTGCCGTGCGCGGTCCACCGTTGCCGTGGGGGATCCCCGGCTTGTGGACATGGCGGTCGAGAACCTGGTACTGAACGCCGTCCGCTACACGCCAAAGGGTGGACGCATCGAGGTCACCCTGTCGTTCCGCGGCCAGGAAACCGAGATCCGGGTAAAAGACACCGGGATCGGGATAGCACAGGAGCATCTCCAGCGCATCTTCGATCGCCTCTACCGCGTGGACGAAGCAAGAGCGAGGGCGACTGGAGGTTTCGGCATCGGCCTTGCACTTGTCCAGCGTGCGGCACTCGCCCTGGGCGGGCGGGTAGAGGTGGAAAGCGAGAAGGGCAGGGGCAGTGAGTTCCGGCTCATCATCCCCAGGCCCTCGGAGGCGGAGGTGGCGCTATCGGAAGAACTGGAGCCGGCAGATTGAGCCTTGGGTTGAAGGACGGTTTTGGTGCCGAGATTGGCCTACTGAACTCAAAGCACCGTGGTCGCGCGGAGCAGTCTCACTCCTCCTAGTCCCACCTTTGGCCGTTGGCCCCTCGTCGACATCCTCGGCGCCAAAGCCGCAGGCTGAAGATCCCGGCGCAGGGTGGCAATAGGCATTGCATCCTTCCGATGGCACCGACTCGTAGCATTCCAGAGCCGCTTTTTCCCCGGCTAAAACGAAAGCTCCCGGCTCCACCAGGGGCGATGGGCAAAAGAGAGCTATCAGCTTTCGCCGGGTGCATCCCTGAGCATCAGCCTTGCCTCCTCGAGGCTCATCTCCGTCGAGGGGACAATCAGGTCCGACTGGCGGTTCTCCTCGTCAGACAGCTTCGTGCCGTTGTTCTTGATCAGTTTTTCCAACTCGGCCACGCAGCTTGCGAAACTATCGGCATCGGAGGAGGACAAGGCGGCCGACATGGCGTCGTCGAGGCCGTCCAGGGCGGGGCGTATGGAGGAGGCGACCGAGTACTGGCCCTGGCCGGCGATTCGCACGATCATCGTCTCCGACGTCCTGTTTGGTGCCTGGTCCTGAGCTTGTGGTGATTGGCCGGCATCCCCCTTGCCCTGCTCGAGGCTCCCCGCTGGCCCGGGCGGCGAAGCTATGGCCATCTGAGCCTTCATTGCCTGAAGCTGGGCCTCTACGGGGTCACCTGTGCCCTTGCGGAGCTGCGCGTCGATGTCGTCTCCGGCTCCGGGGCCGATCTCGAGGCTGTCGAGCACGCCGGCGTCGGCCAGTTCCCCCACGGCGGCGGAGCGCGCCTTCATGTCGTCAATCTTGTTCTGTGCCCGATCGAGCATCAAAGAAACGTCGGCCATCTGCTCGGAGATCCCACTCACGCCCTCTATCGCCTGAGTGGACGCCTTGGCTGCGCTGTACTGGGCCTTTAGCGTGTCCCGCTGGGCCCTGAAGGACTCCACCTTGGCCTGTAGTTTTTGGGCCGCCAGCTCCAGTTGGCTCTCCTGGGTCTTGAGCTGGTCGATCTGTGGGGCGAGTCCATCCACTTGGCGCTGGACCACGTCGGCCCGGGCCAGGGCGGTGCGAGCAAGGTCCTCCTGGCCCTGTGACAGTGCCTGGCGGGCCTGGCCCTGCAGCTTTTCGTACTGGGCCAGCAAGGTTGAGCGCTGCGCCTCCAGGCGCTTTTGGGACGTGAGAACGTCTGCGACCGCCCGCCGCACCTGGTTGTACTGCTCCAACAGCTTTTGGTAGGAGAGGTCCAACGCTTGGCTCGGATCCTCGACCTTATCGAGGGCAGCGTTGGCCTTTTGCTGGAAGACCTGGGAAAACCGGCGGAACAGGCTCATCGGTCCCTCTCCTGTTGGGGTTCCGTCCCGTGGGCGGACGTGGTGCTCTTGACATATGTGATGATACGGGAGGAGAGGCCCTCCTGCTTCGCCAGGCACCGGCTTGCATCCCGACGCGATGTCGCCCAGAGTAGGTCGTGTGGTGCATATAGCCCTGGAGCAGCGTAGGCCGAAGTTTTTGAACACGACCCTGAGGCGCTACGACCTATTACTGGTCGGGGCCATCGTTGCCCTGGCGTTCTGTGGGGACCTGGCACTGTTCTCGGCGACCAGGGTGACCGATATCCGGGCCGGGATCAGCCCCTATTACTACTTGGAGCACCAAGTCCTCTACGACGTGCTCGGCATCATCGGCATGCTCGGGGTGATCTGGGTCGGCTACGAGCGGTTGTTGAGGTTCGGATACCTGCTCTATTGGATAATGATGCTGGCCCTGGTTGGTGTGATGGTCGTAGGTCATTCCAGCCTCGGTTCGCAGCGGTGGTTTTCGGTGGGCCCGTTCCAGCTGCAGCCGTCTGCGTTTGCGGGTCTGACGCTGGTGATCACTCTCGCCACTGCGGCGGGACGGCGCGATGGGCGGCTGGCGCTTCGAAACGTGCTGGGCCTCGTTGTGATGGCAGTGGTGCCGATTCTTTTGGTAATCAAGCAGCCCGACCTCGGGTCTGCGCTCATAATGCTCATGGCTTCGGCGGCGGCTCTGGTGGCCGCGGGGGTGAAGGGCCGGCATTTGGCAGGCCTCGCCGTGGCGGGGGTGCTGGCTGTCATGGTGGCACTGAGCCTGCACCTGCTGCACGCCTACCAGCTTGCCCGGCTCACGACGTTTTTGAGCCAGAACAACCCGGCCACCTTCCGCACCACGACCTACAACATCCAGCAGTCCAAGTTCGCCATAAGCTCGGGGGGCTTTTTGGGGAAGGGGATCTTTTCCGGCACCCAGGTCAACGGCGGCTACGTCCCTGCCTTCTCCACCGACTTCATCTTCTCTGCCCTTGGAGCGCAGTTCGGATTCCTGGGGGGCTTGGCGGTCATCCTGCTTTTTGCATTGATCGAGTGGAGGGTTTGGAAGGTGGCTGCGACGGCCCGCAGCCTGGGGGCAAGGGTATGTGCCACCGGCGTGCTGGCGATCATTGGCTTCAGCGTCTTTGAAAACGTGGGCATGGCCATGGGCATCATGCCGGTGGCGGGCATTCCGCTTCCCCTTATCAGCTTCGGCGGTTCTGCGGTGCTTGACACCTTTGCAGCAGTTGGCCTGGTGCTGAGCATCGGTGCCGAACGCTCGGCCTGAGATGTCTTTGTCCGAGGACGCTGCCAATCACGACTCGGCCCCAGGGGAGCCGCGGCCCGCCATGGTGCCGGCCAGGGTCTTGGATGTGGTGGTCGACCTGCCCGCATCCAATCCGATGGTGGTGCTGGCCGAGGAGGGCGGTGCCGGGCGATGGCTGCGGTTCCCGGTTGGGTGGGCGGAGGGCCAGGCCCTCGCCTACGCTCTGCGAAACATCGCCAGCCAGCGGCCCCTTACCCATGAGCTGTTCCTGTCCGCCATGGCGGCCTTCGGCGTCTCGTTGGAGGTGGTGCGGATCACCGGCAGAAACGGCAAGACTTTGTTGGCCGAGGTCGTGCTCTCCGGCCCCGGCGGCCAGCGGCAGCTCGATTGCCGTCCTTCGGACGCGGTGATCTTGGCCACTCGTGCCTCCCTCGAGGTCCCAATAGTGGTTTCGGTGGGACTTTTGGACGAGTTGGGAGAGCCAGCGCCAGGAGTCCCGGGGGAGAACTGACCCTCTGGGCTACCCCCAGGAGAGCTTTGCCGCCTCGCCCTCATTTGAGATGCGCATTATCAAAGCGATGAGGACGTAGTTGGCCACCAAAGAGGATCCTCCATAGGCCACGAACGGCAGGGTGACCCCAGTGAGGGGGAGCAGGCGGACGATCCCGGCCATGATGAAAAAGGCCTGGAATCCAAGCACCGCAGTCAGCCCGGCGGCGGCAAGCTTGGAAAAGTCGCTCCGCGCCGACAGGGCAGCCCGCAGACCTGCCCCCACCAGGATCAAAAAGGCAATGACCAAAGAGGTGGTGCCGACCAGGCCCATCTCTTCCCCAAAGGCGGCAAAGATGAAGTCGCTGATCACCACGGGCACGTAACTGGGATGGCCAAGGCCGAGGCCGGTCCCTGTGATTCCTCCCCATCCCAGTGCGTACTGCGCCTGCACGATTTGATAGCCGACGGTGTTGACATGGCTCCAGGGGTGCAGCCATGCGACGATTCGGGCATCCACATGGGCAAAGAGCAATGATCCGATCCAGGCTCCGACGACGAAGAGCACTGCACCCACTGCCAGGTAGGCGACGCGACCGGTGGCCACCCAGAGCATGGAGAGAAAGATCACGAAGATCAAAAAGGCAAAGCCCACGTTGTGTTCGGCAACCATGGCGAGCATGGCGAAGCCCCAAGCGGCAACCAAGGGCCCCAGGACTCTGGGGTCCGGCAAAAGTAGGTTCCCCACCCGCACGGTGGGAGTGGAGATGAGGTCCCTCTTCTCGCCGAAGGAGGAGGCAAAGAAGATGACCAGGGCGATCTTGGCAATTTCGACGGGCTGGAAGGAAACCGGTCCCAGCCTTACCCATAACCGCGAGCCGTTGACGTCGACCCCGAGGTGAGGGACCAGCGGTAGTAGCAGCATCCCGACACCGCCGACTCCCAATAGGTAGCGGTAGCGCTCGAGGTCCCGGCTATGGCGCACCGTGGCGAGGCCGAGCACGTAGACGACAACGCCTATCGCAGTCCACATCGCCTGATGCAGAGCGAGGGCTGGGTCGAGCCGGACCACCATCACCCAGCCCAGCCCGTTCAGCAATGCAGCCGTTGGGAGAATCACGGGGTCGGCATCGGGTGCCCACCTCCGATTGGCCAGGTGGCCTCCCATGGGTATCAGGGCAACTACGGCCAACAAGACGTCCGAAGTTCCAATCAGGCGGCCGGTCGTGGCGGTATGGGACAACAGGTAGGCGAAGCAGGTCGTAAGCGCCCCGAGGAGCATCAGGCCCAACTCGGTGCGCCTGCGTGGGACACCGGCGGATGCCCGGGCCACCGGGGCGAAGATGGCGGACATGGCTCAAACGCTATACGCGCCCGGTGATGCCACGGTTGCGCCCGATCCCCGAAAGCCCTAGCGGCGCCCGGGGCCGTTGCTCCCCGGCGGTCGTCTCTTGCCGCCACGGCCGGGGAACACCTCCTTGCGACTCCTCGATCCAATCTCGATGCCGGCCCGTCGGACCGCTGCGAGGATCTTTTCCCACTCCTCATCTACGTCGTCAGTCCCCGGCCCGTAGTCATAGCCGTGCTCGGATGCCGAGTTCTGCCCGAGGGCGGCCCCTCCGTGCCTGCCATGATGGCCGCCGGGCTGGGTTGGGCGACGCTGTTCCCTGTGGTCTCCGTGTACGGGGTCGTCAAGCACGGTGTGTGTCATATCCACTACCCGCAGTGGTTACACATTGCCGCAGTGACCACCGGGAGCAGTGAACGACCGCCACGACTCCCGCCCTTCGAGGTGAAGGTTTATTTAGGTGGATTGCCCCAATCGATGGCCCGTTACTGCAAGAATGTGGGTGGTGGAACCCTCCCGAACCTGCGGCGGAGCGAGATCCCCTTTGCTGCTCGCTCACCCCGACGGGACCGGTAGGTCACGCTGTCCGAGGCGCCGAGTTGGACCGGGTGCTTGGGACGTTTTATGCCGGGCACAAGGTGGCAGACGGCCGGGCGCCGGCAGTGCTAGACCGTTGTTGATCCTTGGGTTGTCTGCCAGGCGGGAGCGGCGGACACGCCGCTCCCGAGTCAGTTCATTGGCTTTGTGCGCGAGCATTTGGGCAATGGTCCCCTGGGTGGCTGTGGGGTGAAACGATGTTCGCCCAGCCGTTTGCTGTGCCAGAGGGGCTATCGGTTCATGCCTCGCGTCCATCACATGGACCGGCCGAAACCCAGACTGGACTTTTGAGATGTACCTTTCACCCAAGCCTGGTTGCCGCTCGGGATCGGTGCCTGTTTGGTCGGTGTTTGTTGGGTCGGATCGCGGTGAGGCTATTGCCCGACGCCGGAGGGCCGATAAAGGCTCGGGATTTGCGCTGGGAGGCTTCCAGATGGTGGCAGAATTCTTTCTGGAAGCAGCCGAGATGGCCACGGTAAGTCGGCTCGGACCGGAAAGTTTCTGGGAAGAGGTTGGTTGGTGGAGCGGAACCCGGTTAGCGCGTTTGGCCTGAGGAGAGACAGTGGCCCGAGGGAATCAGGGCCGGATGTCGCACCCGGGCTGGCTCTGGCTTTTTTTTCGGGCCCCAACGCGGTGGCCGCCGCCATGGAGGCCACCGGAGCTTTGTTCGTGGCGGCTTTCATCCCCCTGCAACCCAGACCCTCGGTGCACTTCTTGGTCTTTGTGTGCGTAGCGGTGGCTGCACTTCTGTCATCAGCGGTGCGCATAACGGCCGGCAAGTATTTCCCAACCTGGACACTTCATATAGATGTGGCGGCCGCCAACCTTGCGGTCAGCGTGCTCACTGCCACCGCTGTGGCCGAACACCTTGACCTTGCCAATCTCTTTCTTCTGGTGGAGATCTTTGCCCTTCTTTACCTTCCAGTGCGCTCCGCACTGGTGCATCTAGCCACGGGGGGAGCCGCCTATGCCACCGTGTTGATCTTGGCGGGACCCACGACCGGTGGGCCGGATCTGGTCGATTGGATTACGGTGTTCGGGCTCGGGACTGTCATAGCGGTTGTCGTCGTGGGCCTCACCAGCGTTTTGCGCCGCACCGCAGCGGCCGATCCCCTCACTGGGCTTGCCAACAGGCGTTCTTGGGACGAGAGGCTGGACGTGGAGTTCGAGCGGTCGAGGCGAAGTGGGGAAGCACTATCGGTCGTGGTGATCGACATAGATGACTTCAAGGGCATCAATGATGCTAGGGGTCACCAGGCGGGGGACCAGGTACTGAGGGCGGCCGCCGACTGCTGGCGTGGTGCCATCAGGGGGAGTACCGACTTCCTTGCTCGCCTTGGTGGCGACGAGTTCGGCATTATCGCCGCCGGCTCGGACGAATCGGCGGCTCGATTCCTTGCAGGGCGGCTCTCTCGGGCACTTCCAGAGGGTATTTCAGCATCTGGCGGTGCTGCCACATGGAACCGCGTCGAGTCGGAGTCGGACCTGGTGCGGCGGGCAGACCAGGCCATGTACGAGGCGAAACAGCTGCGGCGTCGCACTCCGGCTCGCTAAGGACCCCCCAAGCCGGCATCGACTGCACCCACGGGCCCCAAGGGGTGGCTGATGGGTGGCTTTCCAACACTGAGCTGAAGGTTCCCCCCCTCCCCCGACAATCTTCGACAATGAACTAACTCGGCACCGAACTCAGGACCCCGTGAGCAGGCCGGCCGCAGCCTGGGCCAAGCCGAGCGCCTCGCCTGGAGTTCTGCCAAGAGCAGTCACGTGTCCAAGCTTTCTGCCCGCCCGGAACGCCTTGCCGTAGAGGTGAACATGGACGCCCGGAATTGCCAGGGCTTCGGGGAGGCGCTGGGAAGGGTCGGCCCCGGTGCTCTCGCCTATGAGGTTCACGGTCGCCGCAGGCCCCCGCATGGTGGTGGGCCCTAGGGGCCAATCGAGGATGGCCCGTAGGTGTTGATGGAACTGGGAGGTCTCGCAGGCTTCGATGGTGATGTGGCCCGAGTTGTGTGGACGCAGGGCCAGCTCGTTTACGAGCAGCCGGCCACTGGCATCGACGAACATCTCCACGGCAAGGATCCCGGTGGCGCCAATCTCCTCAGCGATGGACATAGCGACGTTGGTCGCCTCGTCGAGGGTTGCGGAGGGAAGTTCGGCCGGGATCTGGAGGTAGCGGCAGATGCCATCACGCTGAAAAGTCTGGACCGCCGGATATACGGCGGTTTTCCCCGATGGGGTCCGGGCGACAAGAATTGCCAGCTCTGCCGCCAACTCCACGTGCTGTTCGGCCAGCCAGGTGGCATCGGCTGCAGGGTGTCCTCCGAGAAGGGCGGCCGCCTGGGCATGGTTTTCGATCACGTGAACGCCTCTGCCGTCATAACCCCCGCTTGGGCTTTTCACCACGACCGGCCATCCGTGGACTTCGGCGAACTCCGAAACTTCCCCCGGAGAGGACACCGGAGAAAACTCCGGCAGGGGGAATCCACGAGCCGACAGGACTCTGCGGGCTTTCAACTTGTCCTGTGCCAAAGCCAGGGCAGCGGGGGAGGGGTTCAGGCGGTGCCCGAGTGCCTCCAGTTTTGCCAGATGTTCTCCTGGGATCAGTTCGTGATCGAAAGTCACCACGTCGGCGTTGGCCGCCATGGCTTCGATGTCCGCCAACGTGTTGGGCGATCCCAGCCGCCATGGTGCACCTGCCAACACGGCGCTGTCATCGGGGGAGTCGGCAAGGACCCCGAGATCGACGTCGAGGTCGATGGCCGCCTGGTGGGTCATGCGGGCCAACTGTCCTGCACCGATCATCGCCACCCTTGCGGATGCCGAGCGGCGGAAGATCATCTCACCCATGGTTGCATCCGCCTTCCGCCGGTCCTGTTGTGACCCACCGCCCATGTGTGCCGCCTCTTTCGACAAAAGCCACCCTCATCGCCGAACATCCTGGCTGGAGTGGTGCGCCAGGTCCAATGCAACAGGGCCAGAGTGAAGACATCCCAACTCCTCTCCCCAGAGCGAAGCCCGGCAGAGAAAGTGCAATCGTTCGCCGCTGCACCAAGCGATGGCGTCCCTCCCCTTCTCCTTGTTGCTGATGGGGTTGCTCATGGGTCCTTGCAAAGCGATGCGGCCGGACCCCTGGGTTGCAAACCGGTGCCATGCAGCCTGTTTCACCAGCGGTCCATCCCTGTTGCTCCCGGCCAGCCCACTGTCCCAAGAGATGAGGCCGCAAGCGAGACGCTTCCCTCCGAACTGGGCATATTGCCAGCACCCTCAGCACAAATGGTGATTCGCGTTTGAGTCACAACCGAAAACAGAGATTACCCGTCCCAGGCGCAAGGCTGTTGAGCCTGCCATGGCAGCGGCCCTTTGGGACAGGGTGCCGGTCGGATGGGCTCAGCCAAGGTTTTACGTTTTGTGTTTCATGAAACAAGCTACAATTTATTGATGCCATATCCGGATGAGGTTCCCGGGGGATCAACCGTTCCGAACTGGAGTTTTTTCACCAATCATGGCCACGTGCTGGTCTGCATCGCGAATGATCCCGCGATTCGTGGCCGTGACATAGCGGCCGCCGTCGGGATTACCGAACGTGCGATTCAAACGATCATCTCCGATCTGGTCCGCGAGGGGTATGTGACACGAACCCGGGTGGGACGGCGCAACCACTACGAGGTCAACTCCGACCGGCCGCTGCGCCACCCCGTGGAACAGCCCCATGGCATCGGTGAGATCCTGCGCCTCTTCGCCGGGTCCGGCCGCCGCAAGGCGGTGGTTGGCTGACCCTGGACTCTGTCACCGTCTTCGTCCCTACCGAATAGTTCAGGATGCTCGCCGTTCGAAGTCGAGCGCAGCCAATGGGAAGCCACGGCCTTGAGCCCAGTATGAAGCGTGATACGTGAAGCATACTTCTTACTTGGTGCTAGGGTGGATGAATGCTCGGGTGGCGAAAAGGTCTGGCTCTTCGGTGCCCAGGTCATAGGCGGGGGCGTCGGAGGTGGCGATAGGGCTCGGGTCAAGCTGGGCCGAGTCGGATCACCCCTACGCAACCAAGGTGGCGGTGCTGGCTACCAAGCACGACAAGCTGGACCTTATTGCGCCACCCCTTGGTCGAATAGTGGGATTGCAAGTAGAGGTAGCCGACGTCGATACCGACGTCCTGGGTACTTTCTCCGGTGAAACCCCGCGCAAATTGCCGCCCCTTGATACCGCGATAGCAAAGGCCAGGCTCGGCATGAGCACAACCGGGCACAGGTTGGGCCTGGCTTCGGAGGGGAGCATCGGTCCAGACCCAGCGATGCCCCTAGCCGTCTCCGACATGGAGATCGTTGTCTTGGTGGATGACGACGATGGGATTGTCATTTGGGAAAGCCACCGGAGTTGGGAGATCGTTGCCGACGCCAGGTCCGTCAGCCCCGGAGAGGACTTCGGAGCGTTTCTTTCCCGGGTGGGCTTTCCCGAACACAGGCTGATCGTCCGGCCGAACTCTGGCTCTGTTCACCCAATCCACAAGGGGATTTCCAGCCCGCGCCAGCTTGACGCCATCGTGGCTGAGTGTGCCGCCGCCTCTCGGGACGGCCTGGCTCGGGTGGAGACCGATCTCCGTGCCCATGTTTGCCCATCACGCCGCCCGACCATCGCAGAGGCCTCCGAACGCCTCGCCCGCCGTGTTGCGGCACGCTGTCCTTCATGTGGAGCACCCGGTTGGGGCGGCGTCGATGTGATTATCGGAGTGCCATGTGGCTGGTGTGGCACCGAAGTCTCTCGCGTAGCAGCCGAGGTCGATGGGTGCACGCGTTGTGAGTATCGCCAGACCAGGCCGGTTGTGGCTGAAAATGCCCGTGCTGATCCGGGGGAATGTCCCTACTGCAACCCCTGATCACGCCTCCGGTAGCGATCCTTGGCAACCGGTTCAACTGGATGGAGAGAACTGCCTTCCGGCCCGGCGCCGGGGGGGGTCACCGGGCCGGAGGATCTAGCTCAACGGCAGGTGCAGCGGCGGTCCGCCGGGACCTTGGCCATGACCTGATCCACGTGCCGGCCACAACCGGACCAGGTGACCTTCTTGCAGCGATCGCAAACGGCGGGACTACACATACGGCGCCTCCTTTGAGGGTGTGAACTGAGAGAAGTATACCCCTATGGGTATCCGGCCAAGGCAGCACGGGGAGGAAGGTTTCCGTCCTGCCGGCTCCGGTGTTCGCCGATCACCAGCTCAGTGTGATCCAGTTAGTGCTGTTCGCATGCGGTGTGATGGCTGCCGAAGCCGCTGGAACTGCCGGGGGTGTCATTACCCACCGGATCTTTTCGACCAGGCCGTAGGTGGCTTAGGTCTGTGGCCTCGCATTGACCGGGCGAATGCGTAATGCCCGTCGGCAAGGAGGAGGTCACCTTCCCGACCCGGAGAACGCCGGGTGCCAGCCATAGGGGTGGGATGACCCGGATACACCCAGCCGAGGACAAGTTCCCATGCGTTGGTGGCCAGCCCGGTGTCATCTGCTCGCCCCGCCTCACACGAGGAGGCCTTTTGGCTGAGCATTCCGACTGACAACACCGGTCCAATCGCTCCAAAGACGATGTGTCGCTCCGTGATGACTTTGGCCGGTGGGCCTGCGTAGACAGTTCTCGAACTCTGGGCCGGCGGCAAAGGCCGTTGTAGAGCGGATGCTTGAGCGGACGGAGAAGACAAAGGCCACCGGCTGCCCCGGCGATTGGGAAACCCGCAGGCCCTGCAGTCGTCAGGCGCGGTCAAGCACGAGATCCGTGTGACGAGCGAGCACGTCGAAGTCGGCATCGGCATGGAGAAGCGGGAGGCGCGCTCGGATGGCGTGGGCGGCGATGAGGCAGTTGATCAGCTTGCGGACGGTCTCACCGCGGCGTCGGCAGGCCCGGTAGAGCATGGCGGCGGCCTCGTAGTCGGTCGGTAGCGTCTCGAGGATCGTGGCGCGTGCGAGCAGGCCGCGCAGGGCCTGCAGGTGATGTGCGTCGCGAGCGCCAGCGAGGAGCTCCATGCGAACCGGCTGGCAGCTCGCGATCTCCTCGGCGAGTAGCTCGTCGACTCGCCCACACGTGGCGCTGCCGGTGTCGCGGAGGAACTCGATCCATGCCGAGGTGTCGACGAGAATCATCCTGCTCGGCTGGCGCGCAGCGCGTCGAGGTCACCCTCCCACCCCGATCCGCGCAGGCCGCGTGCCTGGTCGAGGTCTAGAGCTTCGGAAGCTACGGTCCGCAAAGCGAAGTTGACCGCGTCTCGCTTGCTGGCGAGGTGATAACGACGCATCACCGTGTCGCATGCCACGTCGTCGATGTCGATGTTGGTGCGTGCCATACACCAATGATTCACATCCAAGCCGGGCGAGGGTATCGGCTGATCGCCTCGGGCCACGACCCGCAGCCCGCCGGTGGCGGGGCGCTGCGCCGGTTGCTGGACCCGCCCCGTCCGCCAGCTACGTCGGCCCGCAACGAAAACCAGGCAATAGACGTCATCCTCTACACCTATCCCGGTGAAACCGTTCCACATCACGTCGTGATCTACCTCGGCAGCGATACCATCCTCGAGGCACCACAAACCGGCGAGAACGTCCGCTACGGCACCCTGTCGGAGTTCCCCGGCCAGACCGCCAGGGTCCGCCGCATCACCCAGCCATGAGCGTGAACTAGCCGATGGGAGGCGTGCTCTGGCTACGGCGGTATTCGGTGGGTGAGACGCCGCAGGCGGCCTGGAAGCATTGGCTGGCGTGAAACTGGTTTTTCCTGCCGACCGTGCGGGCGGCCTCGGTGATCGGCAGATCGGTGGAGACCAGCAGGCGCGCCATCCGCTGGAGGCGCATATTGCGCAGGTGGGCCATCTGGCTCATGCCAGTCGCGGCCTCAAAGGAGCGAACAAGCTGAGAGCGCGACAGATGGACCTTTTCGGCCATGGAGTTGAGGGTCCACGGGTCAGCTATTTGTTGTCGCAGCAGCTCGACGGCAGCGACAACGTGGCCTCGACCGCCGCTGCTGACGGCGAGTGCGGTGTCGCCGTATAGCGCTGGGTTGTTTGGTCGCTGCGTAGTCATGGCTGGGCCACGCTGGCGGGAGGGGGAGCGGGGGTGTCGCTGGAACGGACCATCGTGAAGACGACGAGCGCCGCGAGGATGAGGATGCCCACGGCCCAGCGTGCGCCGATGGCATAGCCGTGTACGGTCGCGGCGGTGGCCGGGCCGGTCGCGTGGTGGGTGCGCAGCCAGCCGGCGGTGGCGGTGGCCGCGATCGTGTTGAGCAGAGCGGCTCCCATCGCGCCGCCGAGCTGTTGGGAGGCGTTGATCAGCCCGGATGCGACGCCGGTGTCGCGGTCCTGAACTTGGTAGGTCGCCAGGTGCATGGCGGAGGGAAAGGCGATGCCGAGCCCGAGGCCGAAGATGCCTGCGGCGGGCAGGATCACGCTCCAGTAGGACGAGTTGGGGTGCAGGAAGGTCAGGAAGACCATGCCGGCGGCGGCGATCAGGCAGCCGGTGCCCATCAGCCATCGGTGCGGGATGTGGGTTAGGCGTCCGGCGATGAGCGACGCGCCGGTGAGCATCCCGACGACGAGCGGCAGGAACGCGATCCCGGTCTTGAGCGCCGCGTAGTCGTTGACGGTTTGCAGGTCGTAGGTCAGGAACAACAGCAGCCCGAACATCGTCATGATCGACAGTCCCTGGGAGAGGTAGACTCCGGCGCGGGTCCGGTTGGTGATCAGCCGCAGCGGCAACAACGGCTCAGCGGTCCGTCTCTCGACCTGAACGAACACCACCGTGAGCACTACCGCGGCGGCCAACAGTGCTGGGGTGGCCGGGGCGGTCCATCCGGCGGTCTCAGCGTGACTGAGCCCAAGGATCAGCGCCATCAGCGCGGCGCTGATGACCACCGAGCCGGGCACGTCCAAGCGCCGCCGTGACCCAGGCGCGGTTTCGGTGCCGGTCACGCAGAGGGCAGCTCCGGCGGCGACGGCGAGTGCGATCGGGGCGTTGACCAGCAGCGACCAGCGCCAACTGACGTACTCGGTCAGCGCCCCACCGGCGAGCAGGCCGACCGCAGCGCCGCTGCCAGCGATCGCACTGAACACCCCGAGTGCCCTGGCGCGTTCGTTCCCGTCCGGGAACGTCATCGTGATGAGCGACAGGGCGGCGGGTGCCATCAGCGCCGCGCACGTTCCCTGCAATGCCCGCGCCGTGATCAGCATCGCGGTATCGGCGGCGACGCCACCGAGGATCGAGGCCGCAGCGAACCCGACCACACCGGCCAGGAACACACGTTTTCGGCCAGCGAGGTCTGCGATCCGTCCGCCAAGCAACATCAGCCCGCCGAAAGCGAGTAGGTACGCGGTCAGCACCCATTGACGATTCGCAGCAGAAATCCCGAGGTCACGCTGGGCCGAGGGCAGGGCGATGTTCACGATCGTGGAGTCCACCGAGATCATCAACTGCGACACCGAGATCACCACCAGCGCCCACCACCGCCGCGACGTCGATACCGCGGACCCAGGCGCAGGCGAGGCCACCGCGATCGCCGCGGGCTCAGCGCCCACGACGCTCGCCCCCCGTGGTGGCCGCCGTCCCGGCTGGCCCTGTCTGTTGATCCGCGGCCGCGAATCTCTCCAGCGGACGCGCCGGGGACGGTCGGCAGGCGCGCAGGGCACGGGACCAGGTGACCAACTCGTCAAACAATCGCTCCAACACGGCCTGCTGATGGCCGCTGGGGGTGAACGTGCCGGGCTCGGTGATGTCGGCGATCTCGAAGTCGCTGCCCAGGCTGAGCGTCACGTGGCTGCGCACGCAGGCGACCTTGATCTCGGCCAACACCAGCCGTAGATGCTCCCCCGCTCGGATGCCGCCAGAGGTTCCGTAGGTGACCAGCCCGGCGGCCTTGTCGTGCCACTCGCGGTAGAGGAAGTCGATCGCGTTCTTGAGCGCCGCCGGGACCGAGTGGTTGTACTCGGGGGTCACAAACACGTACCCGTCGAACCGCTCGATGGTCTGCGACCACGCACGCGTGTGCGGATGCCGATAGTCGCCGATCGCCGCGGGCACCGGCTCGTCCAGCATCGGCAACCCGAACGCGGCGATATCGACCAGCTCGAACACCGCATCGCTGCGCCCATCCCCGGCCCGCTCGACCCATGCCGCGACCATCTCGGCCCGTCGCCCCGGCCGGGTGCTGCCGACCACGATTGCGATTCTGACTATGGACGCCGCATGGTTACTGTTGGTGATTCCAACACTCATGGATCGCAGCATAGCGAAGTGTTGGCACGACCAACACTGCTGGTAGAGTTGAGGCCGTGAAGGCCGAAGACCATCAGGGCGAAATCGCGCCACCGGAGCGGCTCTGGCAATCACCGACCTGGCTCGTCGGCCAGCTCTCCGGCGACGCGCATCGCCTCATCGTTGATGCGATCACCGCCGTTGCCCGCACGGACTACGCCGTGCTCGCCGGCCTGGAGGAGTTCGGACCGCTCAGCCAAGCCGCCCTTGGCCGCCGGCTCGGGATCGACCGCAGTGACATCTCCGTCGTGCTAGACCGCCTCCAAGCCGACCGTCACGTCACCCGCTCACCCGACCCCGCCCACCGCAGCCGCAAGCTCGTCCAGATCACCCCGACAGGACGACGACGGCTCGAGCGCCTCGATACCAACGTGAAAAAAGCCCAGCATACCCTTCTCAAGCCACTGACCCCAGACCAAGCCACCGAACTGACCAGCCTGCTGCAACGCCTCGTCCAGCACCACCGCGGCTACCAACACCCACCAGCCGCATCCTGACGCCACCGATCTTCTCGTCGGCAACGCGCATAGCCCGCAGACCGAGAACCACAAATCCAACCCCGGCGTCCGCCTCGAGGAGCTGGACAGCACCTAGGAGCAAGCCCGCACCCACCTCCAGGCGTGCCTGGCGCTGGCCGGAGACTGCCAGACCGTCTACGCCTGCGGCTCAGACACGACCCGCCGGATGGCCAACCAGGCGTTCTTCACCCGCATCTACCTCGACGCCGACGACACGATCCGCACCGAGCCCACCCGATCCTTCGGGCTGCTGCTCGACGCCGACACCCAGCAACAAGCCCTCACCTGGGCCGACCAGCGCCAGAACGCGAGCAAGCGTCGCACCCGAACCCTCATGCACGATGTCGAGGGTTCCAGTAAGACGCGTGGAGTGGGCGCTGCCGGACTCGAACCGACGACCTGCTGGTTGTAAGCCAGCTGCTCTAGCCAACTGAGCTAAGCGCCCGCGGCCTTCCACGCTAGTGCGAGCGGCGACTCATGCATCTGGGGAATGGGAGGATTACCCAGATGGCAGCTCATTTGATGATCGGCCTCATGCGCATGGCCAATCAGAGGGAGCATTCCTCCTCGCCCCATACCGTCGTAAAGGTGGGTGATGAGCCGGAGGCCGGAACAAGCGGTGGTGTGGTGGACCAGGCCTGGATGCAGGCTGCAATAGAGGCCGCCTGGGCTGCACGCAGGCGCTCCTCCCCGAATCCCTGGGTAGGTGCAGTGGTGGTGCCCGCCGGCCCGCTGCGAAATGGGCAGACCCCCTTCTTTGTGGGAGCCACCCAGGAGCCGGGCGGCGACCACGCAGAAGTTGTGGCGCTCAGGGAGGCTGGCTCCGCTGCATCGGGGTCCACGCTGTATGTGACGCTTGAGCCGTGCGACCACCGGGGCCGCACGGGTCCATGCACCGAGGCCATTATCGCCGCCGGCGTATCCAGGGTCGTGGTGGGCATAGTCGATCCAGATCGGGCGGTTTGCGGCAGGGGGGTGGCGCGACTCAAAGAGGCGGGCATCGAGGTAGAGGTTGGGAGTTGCGCGGGAGAGGTTGAAAAACAGTTGGCTCCCTATATCACCCACAGGACCAAGGCTCGGCCCTGGGTGGTGTTGAAACTGGCTGCCACCATGGATGGGCGGATAGCGGCTCCCGACGGCAGCTCGAAGTGGATCACGGGTCCCCAGGCGCGACGGGATGTCCATGAACTACGGGCGGACAGCGACGCCGTGCTGGTCGGTGCGGCCACGGTGCGGGCCGATGACCCCGAGCTGACGGTGCGTGACATCACATCCCCCCGCCAGCCTCTGCGTGTGGTGCTGGGTAACGTGGAAGGTTCGGCCAAAGTCCTTCCTGCGCTTTGTTTGAACGGCGAGATCCCCGAGATCCTGGGAGACCTTGCACGTCGTGGGGTGCTGCAGCTGTTGGTGGAGGGAGGGGCGCAGGTGGCCCACGACTTCCACGTTTCGGGACTGGTGGACCGCTATGCCCTCTACATGGCTCCGGTGCTGTTGGGGGGTGCCGACGGTTTGGGGATGTTTGCATCCCAGGGCGCAGGGACTTTGAGCGATGCCTGGCGCGGCCACATAGTTGGTGCCCGGCGTCTTGGTGAGGACCTGAGGGTGGACCTGGAGCCCTGAGTGGGTGTCCCAGGCCGGGATCCAGGCACCCAGAAGGTCCCGAGTGCCCGGTGCGGTTTGGGCGATGGCACCCGTTCTGGGCGCAGGCGAGCTATCTTCGGGTGCTGGATAACTGCCACTGCGCCCAGCGGCCCAATAGGGAACTGCGGTGCCATGCCAGGGAGGCCTTTCGCTTGTCACAGGGGCGCCCATTGCATCTTCGGCCGGCCGCGCTGGCCCAGGTGGCCGTGGGGGGCTTGTTCGGCGCGGCTGGCAGGGGGATTC
Source organism: Actinomycetes bacterium (assembly GCA_021823165.1). Taxonomy (GTDB): domain Bacteria; phylum Actinomycetota; class Acidimicrobiia; order Acidimicrobiales; family JAKAOS01; genus JAKAOS01. Next base: position 29,169 of record JAKAOS010000008.1, read on the forward strand.
TTGAAGAGGTAATTCCCTCTGTGGGCAGTTTTCCCGTGGCGACCTTCGTTGTCAATGTCACCGGAGCCTTCGTCCTGGGCCTGTTGCTCGAGTCTTTGGTCCGCTCTGGAGATGACTCCGGCCACAGGCGCTCTTTGCGGCTGGTTGTGGGGACCGGCTTTGTCGGGGCCTATACGACCTACAGCACCTTTGCCGTCGAGTCGGCCGTAGCCCTGGGCGGGAAGCACTGGCCCATGGGGGTTTTTTACGTGCTCGCATCTTTGGCTGCGGGGCTTTTCGCGGTGACGGTGGGCATCGTCTTGGCGGCGGGCAGGCACAAGGCCCTCGAACGCCGATCTCCGAAAAGCGGGGCGGCGAGGAACGAAGCCAAGACGGGATGAACGTCCTTGCGATAGCGCTGATAGCCGCCGGGGGATCTGTGGGAGCCGTGGCCCGGTTCGTAGTGGATGGAACGGTGCGGGCAAGGCTGGCCACTAAGGCCCCGGTTGGGACGATGCTCATCAATGTCACCGGCTCGTTTCTCCTGGGCCTGCTCTACGGACTCGTTGTATCCGACGGCGCACCCTCTTTACTCATGGCTGCGGCGGGGACCGGCTTCTGCGGTGGCTACACGACTTTTTCGACGGCGAGTTTCGAGACGGTGAGGCTTGTCCAAAGAGGTGCCTATCGCACCGCACTTTCCAGCATGGCAATCACCCTGGGCGCAGCTTTGGTGGCAGCATGGCTGGGCATTGCACTGGCCCGGGCATGAGCCACCGGGCCAGGTTTTCCATTTCGGCTGAAAGCCCAGCACCTGTGCCAAGCCCATGTCCGTCGCATCGCGGGCGGCACTCAGGTCTTGGTGCCAGCACCTCCATGGCGGTCACACACCACGAGCACTGGCCTTGTGCCCCTGCTTATGACACCGTGGGATACAGATGGGCTGAAGAGGCGTTCCAGGGAGTGCCGCCAGCCCTCTCCGTGGGAGCCGACCACGATCATCAGGGCTGAATACTTCTCGGCGGCCTCCAACAGGGCCCGTACTGGGTCACCGCGTACTGCGTGGTATTCCCAGCCCGTCGAGATGCTGGACAACACCGATGCCACCTGGGCGCGTTCCTCGGCCAGATAGTTCCGGGCATCTTCTTCCCAGTCGTCGCTATCGGGGTCAATTGGGTAGTCGGCGAGATCTATTGCATGGACCACCTGAAGGCGTGCCGAGAGCCGGGCGGCGAGATCGGCTGCCGTCCCAAGGGCCGTCAGGCTCTGAGGCTGGCGGTCGAATCCCACGACAATTGACGCCTGGGGATCAGCGGCGGCCTCGGACCGGGCCAGCCGGACGAGCTTTGGGGCCCCGAGAGGCCATGGCCGCGCCGGATCATCTGCGCCGTAGGAACTCTGCTCGTCTTGGTGGCCCATGCCGGCCTCCGCCGTGGCGATCTCCGATCCCATTTCGATACTACGCCACCGCCACGGTGCCCGGGGCAGTGGAGTGGCCAGGATGTCTTTGGCATCCCGTCCACGCCGGGCAGGTAGCTTCTAAGGGTCATGTTCACAGGGATTGTCGAGCGGCTTGGTAGCGTGCGTTTCTCCGGAGCCACAAGGTTGGTGGTGGAGGATGCCGTTGTGGCATCAGCCTCGGCGATAGGCGACTCCGTGGCGGTCAACGGTTGCTGTCTCACCGTTGTCGAGTTGGACGGGGACAGCTTCACAGCGGAGCTGAGTCAAGAGACACTCTCCCGCACAACGCTGGGTTCGTTGCGTAGGGGGGATCGGGTCAACCTCGAACGCCCACTTTCCATGAGTGACCGTCTCGGGGGTCACATCGTCCAGGGCCATGTCGACGGCGTGGGAATGGTGACCGCGGAAGCTCCCGAACTGGAGGTCGGCTTGGACCCATCTTTGTCGAGGTACCTGGTGGACAAGGGTTCTGTAGCGGTGGACGGCGTGAGCCTTACCGTCGTCACTCCTTCTACCGGGGTGTTCGGGGTGTCTCTCATCTCCCACACCGCTTCCTCGACGACCCTCGGGCTACGTCGCAAGGGCGACGCCGTCAACATCGAGATCGACGTCATGGCAAAGTACGCCGAGGCCCTGATGCGCCCCTACCTGCAATCAATCGATAGCCCAACGGCCGGAGCACGGTCGGCCGGCATTGGAGGCTGAGGTGGGTTTTGCCCAGGTAGAGGATGCGATTGATGCCATTGGTCGGGGCGAGATCGTGATCGTGGTCGACGATGAGGATCGCGAGAACGAAGGCGACCTCATCATGGCTGCAGAGTTTGCCACGCCGGAAAAGATTGCATTCTTTTTGTCCCACACCTCGGGCGTCATCTGTGTCCCAATGCTGGGAGAGCGCCTGGACGAGTTGGAACTTCCCCCGATGGTGTCAGAGAACACCGAGAGCCATCGGACGGCCTTCACCGTGAGCGTCGACTCTACGATCGGCACCACGACTGGGATCTCTGCAGCGGACCGCTCTGCGACGATCGCAGCTCTGGTTTCTCCCGAGACCAAGCCTTCGCACCTGGCTAGGCCCGGGCACATCTTTCCCCTCCGTTATCGCCCCGGCGGCGTCCTCAAGCGGGCCGGCCACACCGAGGCCGCCGTCGACCTAGCCATGGCGGCCGGCTGCGAGCCGGCAGGTGTGCTTTGCGAGGTGGTAAGCGCCGACAAGAGGTCGATGGCCCAGTTGCCCGAACTCGAGGCGCTGGCTGAAGAGCATGGCCTTTTGGTCATCTCGATCGCGGATCTGATCCGCTACCGACGCCGTCACGAGAAGCTTGTGCGGCGCATGCCCGAGGCTTCTGCCCGGATCCCCACGCTGTATGGGGATTTCACCTGCATGGTCTATGAGTCCCTCCTCGACGGGGAGCAGCACGTCGCCCTGGTCAAAGGAGAGGTCGGAAACGGCCGGGACATCCTCGTGAGGGTGCACTCGGAGTGTTTGACCGGGGACGTGTTCGGCTCGTTGCGTTGCGACTGTGGTCCCCAGCTGCATCAGGCTCTGGAGAGGGTCGCCGAAGAGGGGGCGGGCGTCGTTTTGTACCTGCGCGGACACGAAGGGCGTGGGATCGGCCTGGCTCACAAACTGCGCGCCTATTCCCTGCAGGAGCGGGGCCGGGATACCGTCGATGCCAACAGCGAACTGGGCCTTCCCATAGACAATCGGGAGTATGGGATTGGTGCCCAGATCCTTGTGGATTTGGGTGTCACAAAGATGCGGCTGATGACCAACAACCCCGACAAGTACGGAGGGCTTGAGGGATTTGGCCTGGACATAGTGGAACGTGTGCCGCTGGAGTCGAGGCCGAATCCGGAAAACATCGGCTATCTCCGAACCAAGCGCGACCGGATGGGCCATATCCTTGCCGGCCTGGACGATATGCCGGGCGCCGGAGAGCAGCCATGAGCGGCCACGCCCCACTTTGTCCGGCGAAGCTTCGGTGCCAACGGGGGACTTGATGTTAGGGGTGGGTTGGTGAGTTCTATGGGCCAAGAAGCGATCTGGGGTACTCCGACGGCGGCCCGGATAGTGACGGGTCGACCCAACGGGGAGGGGTTGAAGATAGCGGTGGTTGCGAGCCGCTTCAACGACCTGGTGGTGGAACGGCTCGTCTCTGGAGCCCTCGACGCTCTGGTCAGGTCGGGGGTGAGCCGGGACGATCTGACTCTGGTGTGGGTGCCGGGTGCCTTCGAACTTCCCCTGGTTGCCACAAAGCTGGCGGAGTCCGGGGCAGTAGATGGCGTGCTGTGTCTTGGGGCGGTGGTGCGAGGCGGGACCGATCACTATGTCCACGTCGCAGGCCAGGCCGCGGCGGGCCTAGCCAGGGCCCAGCTGGACAGCGGCGTGCCGATGGCTTTTGGTGTGCTGACCACCGACAGTGTGGAGCAGGCCTTGGATCGCGCCGGGGGCAAGGCCGGGAACAAGGGCGCCGAAGCGGCCAGGGGGCTGTTGGAGACGGTGGATGTGCTGAATCAGATCGGGACGGGTAACTGATGCTGAAGCTGGTGCTCCCAAAGGGTTCTTTGGAACGGGCGACGTTGGAACTCTTCTCTGCGGCCGATTTAACCGTGGAGCGTTCCTCGTCGGTCGACTACAAGGCAACCATCGCAGATCCGAGGGTGGATTCCGTGGCGATTCTCCGGCCCCAGGAGATACCTCGCTATGTCCAGGAGGGCCTTTTCGATATCGGCATCACCGGGAGGGACTGGGTGGAGGAGACCGGCTCCGATGTCGTGTCCCTCGGCCGTCTTGGCTACTCCAAGGCCACCTCGAAGCCGATCAGGCTCGTTTTGGCGGTAGCGGGGGATTCGCCCGTCATGCGTCCCGAGGATCTTGCGGGCCTTGGGCTGGGCCGCCTCCCCCGGGTGGCGACGGAGTACCCCTCTCTCACGGGCCGCTGGTTGCGGGATCGTGGGGTGGAGGCCGATGTCGCCTACTCCTTTGGGGCAACGGAGGCAAAGGTTCCCGAGATTGCCGATGCCGTGGTCGAGTTGACCGAGACGGGGCGGGCCATCCGTGCGGCCGGGCTCAGGATCGTGGACACCCTTCTCGAATCCCACACCGAGTTGATCGCCAACAAGGACGCGGTTTCCGACGAACGCAAGGCGCACGCCATGCATCAGTTGCACACCCTTCTCGAAGGGGCGCTCCAGGCTCGGGACCAGGTGCTGTTGAAACTGAACGTTGTGGCACCTTCGCTCGAGGCGGTACTTGCGGTCCTGCCGGCGATGCGCTCTCCCACCGTCTCCCGCCTCGCACCATCTCCCGGGTCGGACCTGGAAGCCTTTGCCCTGGAGACGGTTGTGGCCAAAGCGAGCGTCAACACGTTGATCCCGGCTCTCAAAGACGCCGGGGCAACCGACATCTTGGAGTTGGCCCTGTCCAAGATCGTGCGTTGATCTCGCCCGTAATTCTTGGAGAGGTCGCTGCTTTTGACCAGGCCCGAGGGCTGGGAACTCTGCGAGCCACGCCTCCCCACCCCGATGCCGGTGAGGAGATCCTCTTTCACTGCACCGCCATTTCCGACGGATCGCGCAACATAGAGGTCGGCAGGAAGGTGGCATTTATCGTGGTGAGCCGTCATGGTCAATGGGAGGCCGATGGTGTCACCCCCCTTGCTGTCTCATAGGGCCAGGCGCTAAGCACCCGGCCCAAAAGGCCGTTCGCATTGAGGGTGGCGAGCTATCGTCACCGATGTGACACCGTGGATCCTGGGCACCTCCGAGGGCGCAGGAAGTTCCGCAATCGCCGCCTTCGGCATCGCACAGCCACGCCGCCAACTGTGGTTCAGCTGTGCTTCAACTGCGGTCTGTGAGCCTGGTTCTCCCCCGCCGACCGAAGCTGTCCTGGTCGTGGGCCGGATCTGGTCCATCCGGTCGGCCCGGACTCAGACCGAGCCGTGGAAATCGCTTGGCCGGGATTCGGCCACGACGTGCGGACAACCCAAAAGCCCTGGTTCTTCGGCACGGGAACCGGGACGTACATCAGGTTATTAGTTATCGTTTGACCAGATTTAATATTTAATGGTGCTCGAAAGCGAATTATGTGCAATATTGCTCTTTGTCGTAGGAACAGGGCCAACTCGGGGTCAAGTTCATAGGCATTCTGTCCGAATAATTCACCCAGAGTGACATGGGCAGCACCGGGAGGAGCGCACAATGGAATCAGGTCTCCTCGGCAATGGTCTTCTCTTCGGAACAGGCCAAAGCGAAAAGGACGACGAGGTCGAAGCCGCGGCCGAAGTGGTTCGCTCGGCCCTGGGTGACCGCACCCCGGACGAAGGGGACCTCTTCTTTGCATTCCCGACCATCAGCTACGACATGGAGGCGATTGGGGCTGCACTTGTCGAGGCGGCCGCTCCTGCCCGGGTCGTGGGTTGCAGCGCGTTTGGGAGCTTTGCCTCCAGCCGGTACGTGCCAAAGGGCTGCACCGGGGTTTTCGTACCGGCCGGCGGTAGTTCCTTTGGCGTCGCCTTCTCCGAGTCTTTGGGAGGCGACCTGTTCAGTGCCACCCAGGATGCGGTCCAGAGGGCCCTTGAGGAGTCCGGCGAGGAGATGCCCTACACGGTGATCCTGCTGCTTTCGGATGGCCTGGCAGGGGATCAGCGGGAGGTGGTCAGGGGCGCCTATTCGATCTCGAAGGCGACCATACCCCTGGTGGGTGGGGCGGCAGCGGCGTCGGAAGACGCGCGTATCACCTATCAGTTCGCCGGCGGGAAGACCATGACCAACGGGGTGGTGGCGGTGGCGATCAACTCACCGACGCCCCTCGGCGTCGGCGTGCGCCATGGCTGGTCACCCATTGGGGAGTCAATGATTGTTACCCGGGCCGAGGGAAACGTCGTCTGGGAGTTCGACGGAAGCCCCGCAGTGGATGTGTACATGTCCCGGGTGGGCGAGCCGGATTCCGATCACGCGGAGCGGCCGAGCCTGGCGGTCATGGGTAGGCCGCTTGGGATAGCGATGGGATCGGGCGGCT
>JAKAOS010000107.1 GCA_021823165.1 Actinomycetes bacterium
CAGATCGCGAATCCTGTGGTCGACTTTCTGCTCACTCACCTAGGCGTGGAGACTGTTAGCCCAACCCGCGCTTTGGCGCGCATGCAGGCGCATTGGAAACTCTCTCAGCACTGGGGTATAGCCAACCTGATGGTGGTTCACCGGGTCTCCGACCTCGGCGCCGCGAGCGAGGCTGGTTCGCAGTCTCGTGGTTGACGCAGGGACTCCTCGGCGCCATCGCTACCAGAGTGCTCTACAAGGGGCCCTTCGGGGAGGCCCAGGCAGCTGGCAAGATCCTCGGACTCACATCAGTCGTGATGTCCCAGCTGCCCGGGCCGACCGAGGGTGAGGGTCTGCGGTAGATCAACGAGCGTGCCTTCGTAGTTCGCCGCCTCTTCATTCCGGACGAACTAGCCACCTTTGACACCGACGCCCGGGTGGTCAACAGATCGCCTGGCGGTCCAGGGCAGTAAGAGTTCCCTCGACCGCCACCATTAACACCCACAAGCATGTCGCCTAGGTCGTGTTGCGCCTATGTGGGGCTTAGCTGCGAAGGTGTCACTGCCCCGTCGGCGGGGTCGAACGGGCTACCGTGGCGACAGGGCAGCCTGCGCGACTACACCGAGTAGACGGCTGAGTTCCTCCTCGAACGCAAGCGAGCCGTCGGTCTCGCCGCTGTACGCGTGGCCAAGTTCATGAAGCACGACGGCGGAGAACGTCGACAAGTTGCCTAGTTGATCGCGGCGTACGATGATGTCCCGCTCGTCTGGCCGCCACAGCCCCAGCGTCATATCTCCCGCCTCGGAAAGCCGCATCGTCTCCGATACCAGGATCCGCCGTACCTTGCCGCTGCCGAGCCGCCGGCCGATCAGCGCGACAATCGCCCCGGCATGATCGAACACGGAGCGTTCAGGCGTGGTCAGCTGCTCTCTCTCGACGAAGGTGAAGGAGAAGCTGTCGTTCCACTGCTCGCGGTACTGGGATAGATCGATCATCGGGTCGCCAGCTAGGTCAGTTAGCCGTCCCAGCTTGGCTGCCACCGTGCCGGGCACGACGATCAGCCTGTATCCGTCGTCACGCGCATAGTCCAGCTGGGGGCTGCCCTCCGCGAGATCGAACGCGGTTACGAACATCACCTTTTCATGGGTCTGCAGCACTCGACAGGCGTGAACGGCAACCTCTGTCCAGCTGACAATCTCGTCGTGCGATCGGCCCCTCTCGTACTCCGCTAGGTCGGCCGCCAGGGGACCAGCTACGGCACGGCCGGTGCAGGAGGTGAGAATCTTTTTGACGCGGTCGGTGTAGGCGGTGCGGCCGACATTGCTGCGTTCCCGGTTTAGCGCCCGCCGCAGCGGGGCGTTCAACGCGGTGATGTTGTAGGAGAATAGGAAGTTCGGCTCCTCGGCGACTAACAAGCCCTTCACGTAAATACGACCAGCGCCGCGTGGGGCCGGTTTGGCCAGAACCTGCCCGATATCCGTCGTCTCCAGGACCGTATCGCCAGAAAACTGTAGGAACAAGGCCTTTGCGTCCGCCACTTGCTCGGCGGTAACACCGGAGAGGACTACGTCGGTACCAACCATCTGCGGGTCGGATGGCGGGTCAACCAGGGCGTGTAGCACCACCATGTCTGCGAAGTTCGTTTTCGGGCGGCGGCCAATTTGGATGTCCCCATGGCGGGACCGGATGGTCACCCCGACCTGGCGCCGATCGAAGACTGCCAAGGCGTCTTTAAGGCCGACTCCAAACTGACCAATAACGGCCGGCGACCGCTTTTTCTCCCTGCTCTCGTTCTGCGACAAGTGCTGGTAGCGGACCCCACGACCGAAGTCACGTACGTGCCAGGAGCCAGCAGCGTCCTCCAGTATCTCCGGATCAGCGGTTCCAGTAAGCGCTTGCTCGTCGAGCGCGTTCGCAATCACCTCGCGCAGGGCGAAGCTCACCGTCCAATGCTCTAGGACCTTGTCAATGTTCAGGTCGAATGCTTGCTGCTCAGAGGCCAGCTCCGATGTTGCCATGTCTAGATTTTACGGTTGAATCTCACATTTCGTGCATATACTTGAAAACCCGCCGCTAAGTGGGACTGTTGCGCGATTCTGAAGTTTCTGGAACAGAGCGTAGGCTTGCGGCTTGCAAGAGCCGTATTGCCTGAGATCCATGACGAGCGGAGGGTCAAGGAGCAAAAAGATAGTGCAAGTCAGCCCGTCGAGCAGATTAGGCAAGACGGGCCAACGAGTATTGCCGGCTGAGAGCGCTCCTCCGCGCCAGTGCTGTCAAGCGGCCGAGGAAGCCGCCGCCACCAGGGATCGGTTCCCGCCCCCCTAGGTGAGTAAGCAGGAAGTGGCTGCAGGGATACTCACGCAGAATCGAGAGAGGGATTGGTGCACGATTCCTTTTTCGATTTGCCTACCGCCTAGGAGGGTGGTCGAAAAGAGCGAGCCTTGCCGGTAACCCCGGCCGAGCATGGGGACCTCCGGAGAATCCAGAACGACAATACTGCCATTCTCTCAGAGCCGCTGCTGGATCGAGTATCCAGAGGTCGACTTTCTGCTCACTCACCTATGGGCGGAGGTAGGACCAACCCTCGCGCTGGCGGCGCACCAACTGAGCCACCCCCGCTGCCACGATGGTGACCCCGGGTGCCAGGACAGCTTTGTCGAGGGAACGGCCCCGGATGGTGTTGGCACACGCTGAGGCAACCATTCCTTTGGCTATCAGCCGATCGAGGCGGTCTGAGTGAGGGGAATCGGCCAGGAGGGCATCCAGGCCCGGGCCGTGGGCGACCAGTTCGACAGGGGTGTCCTCGCCGAGTTCTCTCATCAGGTTCTCGATGTTGGTGAACACCGCTGCGTGCTTTTCTGGGCTGGCTTCGTCCAGATGGACCACCACGCCCGGATTTGCCGAAGAAGTCATCACCGGTGTTCTACCACCACCGCCGTCATCGACCAGCGCCGGGGAGGAGTTCTGCACGCCAGGGGGGATCCGCTCCCGGTCTGGAACAGGTGATCGCCGCAGCCCTTGCCGCCCCCTCCATGGCTTGGGCCACCACTTCGGGCCCGAGGCCCTCCAGTCCCGGGGACAGGGGGGAGGCGTGGGCGACCAGGCCCTCTATCAACGCTGCGCTGAAGGTATCGCCGGCCCCAACGGTGTCTGCAACCGGGGTCGGATTGGCTGGCACTCCGATCTCCTGGCCGAGATGCAAAGCGAGCGCGCCCTTATCCCCAAGGGTGACTACCACCAGCGGCACTCGGTCTGCCCAGCGCCGGGCGATCTGTAGGGGGTCCTGGTCCCAATAGAGCGCCTCGAGGTCGTCGAGGCTCACTTTGACAAGGTGTGCCATGTCCACCCAGCGTTCGAGGTTGGCGCGGAAGCGGGAGAGGTCGCCGATCAGGGCCGGTCGCACGTTGGGGTCGAGGGATACGACCCGCTTTTTTGCAGCAGCGGCCATCAGTGCCTCTATGGCGGCAGATCCCGGTGCCAGGGCCAAAGCGAGGGAGCCCACGTGAAGCACCGAAATCTCCGCCGGGAGATCGTTTGGGAGCTCTTGGCTGGTCCACTGGAAGTCCGAGGTGCCCTGCACGTAGAGGCTGTAGTTGGCACTGCCGTCCCTCTGCAAATCCACCATTGCCAGGGTGGAGGGCTCGGGCCGGCGGAGCACGAAGCGCATTCGTACCCCATTTGCTTCGAGGTGGCTATAGAGGCGGTCGCCCAGGGCGTCGGAGGAGAGCCGGCCACAGAAGTAGGTGGGCACGCCCAGGCGGGCCAGGGCAACTGCGGTATTGGCGGGGCTGCCGCCCGGCAGGGCACGGTAGGTGGCGCCATTTCGGCCCTGGGAATCTGGACCTGGAACCAGGTCCATGACCGCCTCTCCACAGACCATCACCGAGGCGCCGCTGTCGTTATGGCAGCCCTCCGCTTGTGCAGCCTCACTCCGTCCCATAGTGCTCCTTTGTCACCGAGGCCGGAGTTGTGATGTTATCCCAGCTGCCCGACACACGATCCGAGGGCCCTGTTGGTGATGAAGAGATCTTCGGAGCCAAACCAGGGGTGTCAACTTTAGCGGTAGGGGGGAGATGTCGATAGGGAATCGAGCACGGCTATGTGCGAGCGGAGTGGGCCGAGGCCAAATGGGCGTCAGGAGTTGGTGTCTAGGTGAAAGACGCTGGGTTTGAGGACTGATCGGGGCCAGCTTTGAGGACTGATCGGGATGAAAGCGGCGATGGTCGGGAACTGGAGGTGAGGCGGGAGACCGCGCTTGTGTCCTATGGGATCACCGCCGCCCGGCTGGAGCCGGCCTTTGTGGATCTTGCTCGCCGGGCGGGCACCCTTTGTGGTGTTCCGATGGCGGCCATCGGCTTCCGGATCTCCGAGAGGGAATGGGCGAAAGCCCCCTACGGCTTCGAGGAGCACGAAATAGCAGGCCTGGCGCCATTTTGTGCAACGGCATTGGACTCCGATCTGGATCTTGTTGTCGTGCGGGACGCGGCCAGGCATCCCGGCCTGTCTACGAATCCGCTGGTTGCCGGGGACCGGTCGATCCGGCTGTTTGCCTCGGTTCCCGTGCGCAGCCCCGACGGGTTGGTGGTTGGGACGGTGAGCATCTTTGACACCGAGGCACGGGACCTGAGTCCTTGGGAGCGCGACGGGTTAGCGGTGGTGGCAAGGGAGGTCGAGTCCGAACTGGCGGCAAGAAGGGTCGCCCGTGACGTCGCATTGGCTCTTCGGGACAACGGTGGGCCAACGATAAGCCCATTACGGGGACTGGGAGCTGCGGCGTTGGCCGCCCCGGTGGGGATGCTTCTGGTTGACATGCAGGGCAGCATTTTGGAGATCAACCCGGTTTTTGCTGACATGTTGGGATGCAGCAGGGAGGAGTTGATTGGGTCCTCCATTCACGCTCACACCGTGGCCAAGGACATCGAAACGGAATGGGAGCTGCTCGCCGAGGTCCTTGCCAACAAACGTGAGCAGGCCATCAGGGAGAAGCGCTACCTGAAGCCGGACGGCACATCGGTCCTTGCGATCAGCAACTCCGTGCTGATAAAGAGCCCCGAGGGTGCCCCGTGCGGCTTTCTCTCATGGGTGGAGTCCATCGAGCAACGCAGGGCCGCCGAGGAGTTCCTCTTGGAGGCCGAATCGGCTTCCGATGCGCTGTTGACGATCGACCAGGCCGGCAGGATCACCTCTTGGAACACCGGGGCTTCAAGGATCTTCGGTCGCACCGAGTCCGAGATGATCGGCCGGGGCCTTGATGTGTTGGTCCCCGAGGTCTTCCGGGAATCGCATCGTGAGTTCATTTCCCAAGCGGCACGTTCAGGCATACAGCGAGGGACCATGAAGATAGAGGTGAGCGCGCTCGGGCCGGACGGCCAGGAGTTCCCGGCGGAGGTGACCCTCACCGAGTGGCTCCGCGGCGGCAAGCGACACTTCACCGCCCTGGTGCGAGACATATCGGAGCGCAAATCCTTAGAAGCCGAGTTGCTGGCACGGGCCAACATCGACACCCTGACGGGCCTGGCGGGGCGGAGCATGCTCACGTCATCCTTGGCGACCGCCCTGGCCAACTGCGCCCCGGTGAGCGTGGTGGCCCTCGACGTCTACCGCTTCGGCCAGCTGAACATAACCCTCGGTCCTTCCGCCGCGGACCGGATCCTGGTCGAGATTGGCCGGATCCTGTCTGGAGTCCTGCGCGATGACGACCTACTGGGACGGGTCGGTGGGGACGAGTTCGCTGCGGTATTGCCCAATACCTCGGCAACCGCCGCCGCGGGGATCGCAAAACGGTTTCACGACGCGCTGCACGAGGCGGCGGGGCGGGGACGCCTCCCGGTCATTCTGGAGGTGAGATCGGGCATTGCATCTGCACGTGCCAGGGTCGGAGAGACCCGAGCATCTGGAGCCGCGTTCCGGTTGCTGCGCAACGCACAGCTTGCCCTGGGCGAGGGATCACCGGGTTCCATCCGCCCCTACCGCGCCGATCTGGTTCGCACCGCCAGGCGCCGGGCGCAGCTACATGCCGCTTTGCATCAGGCCTTGGAGCGGGACGAGCTGACCATCGCCTATCAGGTGCAGCGGGATCTCGCCGAGGACCGGATAGTGGCGGTGGAGGCTTTGGCAAGGTGGAACGACCCAAAAGTTGGGGAGGTGTCACCGGAGGAGTTCATCCCCATCGCCGAAGACACCGGCCTCATCCAGCGGCTGGGCGCGTGGGTGCTGGATACGGCGTGCCGGCGTGCTGCGCGCTGGCGGACGCTTTCCCCCGGCCCGTTCTCACTTAGCGTCAACGCTTCGGGTCGCCAGCTTGCCGACGACGGGATAATCGAGGCGGTGGAGAAGGCGCTGGGGCGTTCGGGCCTGCCTGCCTCGGCGCTGACTTTGGAGGTCACCGAGTCGGTGTTGATGGCCGATGTCGAGGGGGCTGCGCGCCGCCTCGAGGCGCTTGGTGACCTCGGAGTGCGCATTGCGGTGGACGACTTCGGCACCGGGTACTCGAACTTGGCCTCCCTGAGCCACTTCCCAATAGCGGAACTGAAGATCGACCGCTCCTTTGTGACCCCCCTGCCGGGTAGTTCCTCTGCGGTGAAGGTCGTGACCACGATTCTGAGCCTGGCGGACAGCCTCGGATTGAACACCGTCGCCGAGGGGGTCGAGACGGTGGAACAGGGCAGGCTGCTTGGGGAACTGGGATGTCAGACGGGTCAGGGTTACCTCTTTGGGCGCCCCGTGCCCCCCGAGGAGATCGACCGGATCTTCCCCGAGAATCCCACCGTTGTGCCCATGGTCCGCCAAAGGCGATCAGGCTGAGCTCTGGCAAAGATCAGGCAACACGGCCCTACCTCCTCCGGCAGATAGCCACGTTCGCTCATTCTCCCCGGTCTATTAGGCGATATGTCTACTCCGCAATGTCTTTCACTGTCGTTGATTTGTCCTGATTGCTCCCTGCCAGAGGGGCCAATGGGAGGAACCGGTACCGATGGGGAGGGTCTGCCACTGGAAGAACCGTTCCAAGACCGCACAACGGACACAGACCCGCATTGCCGAGGTACACCGCAAGACAGCGGAGTACCGGCTAAGTGAACACCGCGGCCTGTGGAATCAGATCCAGGCCATAGGCACAGACGTTCGACTAGAGAAGCTGAACTACGTCGCCTGGCAGAAGATGTTCCCAAGGAGCGTCCGCAACAGGGCACCTGGGCTGTTCATCGAGATTGGCCGCCGTAAGGCTGAAAGCGCCGACGGAACCTTTTACGAGTTCAGCCCGTGGACAACCGCTCTGTCTCAGACCTGCCTATGTGGGGAGCGCAGAAAGAAGCGGCTATCAGAAAGGGTCCATCGTTGCCCAAAATGCGGCCTGGTGGCTCCGAGGGATCGTTTATCGGCTTTCCTGGGACTCAGTGTCCACTGGTACGGTGTCCCCGAATCCGAAGAAGGAATAGACCTGCTCGACTTGGAGGAGGCTAATGCTGGCTTTTCCAACCGTCACGACATCGGTGGTATCCCGGAGTCGAGCAGTATCAAATCACGAGGATCACGGCGCGGGAGGATGCATCACCCGCGTGCGGTGGCGCGCCGCAAAGCCAGGCTCAGTTCTGGTGGCGACAGAGTGGTTTGGGAGAATCCTGCAAAACCATCGCCTACAGCTAACGAGACAGCAGCGGTTGTCGCGCAAGAAACAGTGATGGGGAGGCAGGAATCCTTGTCCGCAAGGGCGGGGAGGATGTCAAGGATTGTCGTCCAGCAGTGCTTGGTCTTGGATTTTCCGCGTTCGGTTTCGGCTAATTGCCCACCGCTAGGGCGTCCCCTTGGCTGTCTCGGCTGTTCCATACCGATAACGAGTATGGGGGATTCGGAAAACTTGCACCAAAGTCGGGCTAACCCCAATGCCAATAACTTAGGGAGGCGCCAGGATGGCGACTGCCTGCTGGACCGGCATCGTCGGCTGTGGCCAGTCCCGGTGCTGGGCTCGCTTCACGTTGAAGTTGGACATC
>JAKAOS010000108.1 GCA_021823165.1 Actinomycetes bacterium
GCCGTGGTGGAGACCAGCAGAGCCCGCCTGATGCTCCTGTGTGCCATGTGCGCCTCGTGGCCGAGATAGACAGTGGCGGTCGACCCCGACATGCTGAATGCGGAGAGAAGCATCCCTATGCCCACGCCCGCGAACCCGTGGTGGGCCAGCGTTGGGTTGAACACCCTGGCGGTGTTGGCCTTTCCGGAGAGGGCCACGATGACAATGGAAACCACAACCATGAGAACGAGTTCCGCCAACCCGGTCACCATCCCATAGCGAAGCGACGGCCGGATTCCCCGGTATACAAGAACTCCAGGAATAAAAAGGACTCCGACAGGCAGGATTGCCCAGATCCACTCCGGGCCGGTCGGGAGCCGGAACTGTGCGAGAAGAGACTGCGCCATCACCGAGAAGTACACCGCACCCGCCGCGGCAAAGGCCGTGTAGTAGATCGCGTAGCTGACCCCTGCGATAGAACCAATCCCCAGGCCGGAGCCTTTGGTAACGAAGTAAAACATGCCGCCTGAACTCGCAAGACGCTTAGAAAACTGAAGCGGTGTGTTTATCCACATCCATACAAGAATCGCTCCGAGCAGATACGCAAGAGGTAATGCACCTCGTGCATATATTGCAGCCGACGTCATCACTGCCCCCATGCAGAGGAGCGGGCCATTTGCAATAATGCCCTGGGCCACCACATGGTTGGGCACTGCACTATTGGGTCTCAGAGCATTTACGTCGGTGGCCCCGGAAGAGCCTGCATCTTCACTTGGGCTATTACGGGATGAGTCTGAATGAGTCGTCAACGCTACTCCTTTCTGAGCCATTTCGGCTGAAGCTGAGCCGGACGCAGGTCACGTCGCATGCTTGGACCTGCAATGGAGTACTCCGCAAAGGGCTATTCGGAGCCTCTATACAAGGTTTTCGCTTTGAGCTACGGAAGTTGAGCTTTGCTTGGCCAGCAGCACTATGTAGCCATTCTGGCTACCATGTCGAGCGCTTGTTGGCCCGAGCTAAAAGCCTTGTGATATAGTGCTAACTGTTTGGGTGCTGCAATTTTGGCACCCGCAATAATTCAAGACTGACGGTGGCAATCTGGTCCACCTGAAGTGGCGAAGGCGACCTCTTTGGCACCGGTTCTAGGTTGGGCCGCTGTATCAGACCAAGTCGGCACGGGGCGTGATGTCGGCTAAGCACCGAAGGCTTCTCTCATTGGATTGCCGCCGATTTGTGGCTGGTCCCGCTCGCGCTTCTGTTCTTGGGCAGGTGACCGGCACGCACCAGGCAACCAAGGGTGTCACAAATGACCCGGGTGGCTAGTAGCGAGGTTATGTCGGCACTGTCGTAGGGAGGGGAACACTCCACGACTTCGATGCCTGCAAGCGGGCGCTCCGCAATGAGTTGGATGAAACGCAGCACCTCTCGCGGCAGAAAGCCACCCGGTTCGGGCCACCCCGTGCCGGGCACGAAGGCCGCATCGAGGCAGTCCACGTCGAAGCTCAACCAAACGGCTTCGGCCCCATCCCAGGCGATCTCGAGGGCACGCTCGGCCGCCGCATCGATGCCCATCTCGACGCAGTCGGTAACGGTCATGATCGAAGTGCCCCGTTCCCGGCCCACCTTCACCCCCGGCCTCGGTGCCTGCCATCCCCCGATCCCAACCTGCACCAGGTTCTTCGCCGGCACGTTGGGGATATTGGTGGCATGAAACCAGGGGGTGGTATGCATTCGTTCGTCGAGGTCTGTCTCCTGGGTGTCCACGTGGCGGTCGAAGTGGATGATCCCAAGATTCCCCTTCAGATGTTCGGCCACCCCCCGGACCGTCGGGTAGCCGATCGAGTGGTCCCCTCCCAGGACCACGGGAAAGGCCCCAGAGGAAAAGACGTGTGAGGTGGCCTTGGTTATCTGGTCAAAGGTCTTTTCGATGTTTGCCGGGATGGTGAAGACATCACCCAGGTCTGCAATGGTGAGCGACTCCCGGAGATCCACACCCAGTTCGAAGCTGTAGGTCCCATACAGGGCCGAAATCCTGCGTATTCCCTGTGGGCCGAATCTGGTGCCGGGTCTATAGGTGGTGCCGCCGTCGAATGGCGCACCAAGCACTGCCACGTCATAGTCGCCACAGGTCCGGACGTCTTGCACATAGGGCGCCTTGAGGAAGGTGTTTATGCCAGCAAAGTGGGGAAGCTCCCCGCGTGAAAAGGTGGGGATCCGGCGGTCTTGTATCGAATCCGCTCCGGGCAAGCCGTATTCGAGGCCCTGCGCTACCTCTCGCTCCCATGCCAAACTGGGCAACTCCGCTTCGGCAGCCACGGCATATGCCGCTTCTGGGCCGTATTGCCCGGCGTTGTTGTTCGGTAGGGAGCCGTTCTGATGAGACATTTGTTCCTCCAAGATGCATAGGCGCAACGCGCCGGCCTGTAGCTCTGCATCTCCCGGGCTTTTCTCCCGCCGTGGAACGCTCGTCTCGCTAAAGCGTCTGCACCTCTCGGACCAGTCCCACTCCCACTCGGGGAACGGCGGAACCCTAGGCACGCCTCATAACCGATGAGTCCCCAAGAGCATCGAGGAGTCGTGTTTCACTTTGTGGTCGACAATATGAACGGCAGATAAACAGCGCCCGGGGACGAGAAAACCAGGCGAGGGAGCCCCAGTTCGATCTACGCTGCGGGCGATGCATTTGAGCCCACACGAACAAGAACGGCTCCTTGTATCGCTGGCAGCGATGGTCGCAGCCGACCGCCGCAAGAGAGGCGTGCTCCTCAACTATCCCGAAGCGGTGGCCCTGATCAGCTCCTTTGTTCTCGAAGGCGCTCGGGAGGGAACCTCCGTGGCGGAGTTGATGGAAAGTGCTCGCCACGTCGTGGACAGGGCCGAAGTAATGGAAGGAGTCGCCGACATGATCGACTCGGTGGCCGTGGAGGCCACATTCCCAGACGGAACCAAACTGGTCACCGTCCACCACCCAATCCCGTGATGCCAACCCCGAAGGGCGCTTTCGGCACCTGGTTCTTCGGTGCTCCGGGCTTTGAGCCCGCCCGGGCCAGCGGCCCGGGTTCCCAGCCTGGTTTGGGAAAGAAACCGGCATGACCCCCGGGGAGATCGGCTTTGCGGCCTTGAATGTGACGCTCTTTCCTGACGCGGAGATCAGTTCCCTGATCGTTGTCAACGCCGGTGACAGGCCAGTTCAGGTGGGCTCCCACTATCACTTTGCCGAAGCCAATCCGGCTTTGGTATTCGATCGAAAAAAGGCCTGGGGCCAGCGGCTGGCAATAGCGTCGGGCACCTCTGTCAGATTTGAGCCCGGCGTCGAAAGACAGGTCCAGCTGGTCCCCATAGCCGGCAGGCGCGTGGTGCCGGGCCTGCGCGGCGCCTCGGGCGGGCCGCTGGATGGCCGGCGACAACCATCGGGGACGAGCGGCGGTGAGGGCCACGGTGACGGCGACGGCGACGGCTCCGAAGCACTGCCTGGTTCCCAAGGAGGCGGCAACGATGGTTGACATGACCAGGCCTCGCTACGCCTCTCTCTACGGCCCCACGCGGGGAGACCGGATCCGCCTGGCGGACACGAGTTTGTGGATCGAAATAACCGAGGACCGCTGCGGGCTCGGCAACGAGGTGGTGTTCGGCGGGGGCAAGGTCATACGAGAGTCGATGGGCCAATCGACTGCCACCCGAGCCGAAGGCGCCTGCGACCTTGTGATCACCGGTGCGATCGTGCTGGACCACTGGGGTGTGATCAAAGCCGACATTGGCATGAGGGACGGCAGGATCACGGCCCTGGGCAAAGCGGGGAACCCCGACACCATGGACGGTGTCCACCCCGATCTCGTCATCGGGCCGTCCACTGAGATAATCGCGGGAAACGGCTTGATCCTGACCGCCGGAGGCATCGACTGCCACGTGCACCTCATCTGCCCCCAGCAGGCGGAGGAGGCCCTGGGCTCTGGGATAACCACCTGGATAGGAGGCGGAACAGGGCCAGCCGAAGGCACCAAGGCGACCACTGTCACACCGGGGGACTTCTACCTGCGCAACATGCTGATGGCAACGGCGGGGCTCCCTTTGAACCTGCTTCTGCTGGGCAAGGGCAACACCACCAGCGAAGAGGCTCTGACCGAACAGCTCCGCTCCGGGGCAGGCGGGTTCAAGGTCCACGAGGACTGGGGAGCCACGCCCGCGGTCATCGATGCGAGCCTGCGCGTCGCGGACCGTACTGGGGTCCAGGTGGCTCTGCACAGCGACACCCTGAATGAGGCGGGATTCGTGCAGGACACCCTCGCCGCCATCGCCGGCCGAGCCATCCACGCCTATCACACCGAGGGAGCCGGCGGTGGCCATGCCCCGGACATCATCGTGGTCGCAGGCCAGCCACATGTCCTGCCCTCCTCCACCAACCCGACCCGGCCCTACACGGTGAACACCATCGACGAGCATCTCGACATGCTGATGGTCTGCCACCACCTGAACCCCTCGGTCCCCGAGGATTTGGCCTTTGCCGACAGCAGGATCAGGCCCACCACCATCGCAGCGGAGGACATCCTTCACGACATGGGGGCCATCTCGATGATCGGCTCGGACTCCCAGGCGATGGGACGGGTGGGAGAGGTCATATTGCGCACGTGGCAAACCGCGCACGTGATGAAGGAACTCCGTGGAACCCTTGGGAGCACTGAGCCGGCAGACAACTTCCGTGCCATGCGGTATGTGGCAAAATACACCATCTGTCCGGCCGTGGCGCACGGCCTCGATCGCCACGTCGGATCGGTGGAGGCAGGAAAACTTGCAGACCTTGTCCTCTGGCAGCCGGCATTTTTTGGCGTCCGTCCACAGGTCGTCATCAAGGGAGGCATAATCGCCTGGGCAGCCATGGGTGATGCCAACGCCTCGATCCCAACACCTCAGCCGGTATTGCCCAGGCCGATGTGGGGAGCGTCTCCATCGGTGGCAGCCGAAAGCTCGATATCGTTTGTGGCGCCCCTAGCCATAGAGGCCAACCTGTCCGAGAGGCTCGGCCTGCGCCGGGTAATCGAGCCCGTGGAGGATGTGAGGCGGAGGGGAAAGCAGGACATGGTCAACAACGACGCTTGCCCCGAGATCACCGTCGACCCAGACACCTTCTCGGTGACAATCGACGGCGAAAGGGTGGAGGTTCCCCCGGCCGCCGAGCTGCCCATGGCGCAGCGCTACTTCCTCTTCTGAGCCGGATGCCGATCCCAGGCGGCGCCGAGGGTGCAGTAGTGGGTGGTGCTATGGCAAGCCAAACCCGTGCCCAGGCCCAACAGAACAACCCCACAGCCTTGGAAAAGCGCCAGGATCAAGCCGGCCCTGGAGAATGGAGCCAGGACAAAGCCGATGTCGGAGCCCCAAATCCTCCCCTTTTTGCACGAGGTGCAATAGGGGTTCTGCTGCTCGCCGACGGACGCTTTCCCGCCGGCTCCTATGCCCACTCCCACGGCCTCGAGGAGGCCTGCAGGTCAGGCCGGGTAAGCGACATCGACGACGTGGCTGCATTCGCTCGGGGACTGCTATCCACCTCTGTGGCAACTGCCGCTTCACTGGCGGCCTGTGCCAACAGGCTGTGTGGGGAGCTGGCATCGGCGTCGGGAGCACAGAGCCGAGACCCAGCAACCCGTTGGGCGCTTTTGGACACCGAAGCCAGCGCACGCATGCCTTCACCGGCACAGAGGCTCACCTCCAGACGACTCGGGCGGCAGTTGTGGAGAACGGCTCGTGGGTTTCCCGGCTGGGCAGACAAACTGTCTGCCAGCCACTTTGCGCCCGGCGCCGAGGGGGCGCACCAGTGCATCGTGGCAGGGGTCGTGGCTTTTGCCGCCGCCGGGGCGCCGAGGGACGCGGCGCTGCTCGCCTGCTACGGAACCGTCTCTGCGGTCTGCCACGCCGGTATCCGCCTCCTTGGGCTCGATCCAATCTCGTCCACGGCGGTGATCCAAAGCCTCGCAGGTCAGCTGGACCAAGTTGCAGATGCCGCATCGGCAATCACCGAAGCGGCCGATATCCCGGCCGGCTCTGCACCGCTTGGGGAGCATTACGCCGAAGCCCACGTCATCAGGGAGGGAGCTCTGTTCGCCTCATGACCACCATCGCACGGACTAAGCAATATCTGGATCTACCGAAACCAACCAAACGCCCCTTCCGCATCGGTATCGGAGGCCCCGTTGGCAGTGGCAAGACTGCCTTGGTGGCGGGCCTTTGCAAGCTTCTCTCCGATGAGCTCTCCATCATCGTGGTCACAAACGACATCTTCACCATGGAAGATGCCGAGTTCCTCCGCAAAAGTGGCGTGCTATCCACCGACCGGATCGAGGCCGTGCAAACGGGGTGCTGCCCCCACACCGCCATCAGGGACGACATTGCGGCCAACCTCGATGCCTTGGAACTGCTGGAGGGTCGCTTCCCCCAAGCTGACCTAGCCCTCATAGAAAGCGGCGGGGACAACCTCACGGCCATCTTCAGCACCGCTTTGGTCGATGCACAGATCTTCGTGGTGGATGTGTCAGGCGGCGACAAGGTCCCACGAAAGGGCGGACCGGGAGTGTCACGGTCGGACCTTCTGGTGATCAACAAAACCGATCTGGCTCCCCTCGTCGGTGCCGACCTTGAAGTAATGGCCAGGGATGCCGCAGCCAAAAGGGGGGACCGGCCCGTCCTGTTCAGCCACCTTCAGGAACCAGGGGGCGCCTCCGAGGTGGCTGGGTGGGTCCGCTCCGCTGTGGCCCAAGGAAGCGGTAGTGCCACCGGGGAGGACGGCCTGGCACAATGAAGGGCCAGGCCCAGATTCTGGTCACAAAGGGCGAGGACGGCCGATCCCGTTTCAGGCAGTTGCGCTCGTGTGCCGCTCTGGCGCTGCGGCGCTGTGGAAACACCATCTATCTGGTATCCGGTGCAGCCAACCCCATCGGAGGAGACGACCTATCGCTCCAGGTCGAGGTCGGCCCAGGCGCGTCTTTGGAGATCCGAGGGGTCGGCGCAGCCCTGGCCAGGCCCGATCCCGCCGGCCGGTGGTCCCACAGCCGGGTGGCCGTCACCCTGGCCGAGGGGGCTTCGCTGCTTTGGTCCCCCCCGTCTGGGATTTCGGCCAAAAACTCCCGCCACCGTAGCCAGGTAGAGATTTCCGTGGCCACCGGAGCATCCCTATGGTGGCACGAGGGCGTGGTGCTGGGGCGGGTAGGTGAGCCTTCGGGACTTTGGCAGTCGTCTTTCACCGTGGCTCGGAACGGTCGCACCATCTTCCGCCAGGCCAACACCTTGGGTGATCCAGCGGGAGGCCTGGAGGGCCCCGCCGTTACCGGTGGGGCACACGTAATCGCAACCGTCCTTGGCATAGGGGTAATCCCAGATGCTGCTGGCATCGGAGTCCCCAGCAGCGACCGAATGGCACGAACCCTGGATGAGCCCGATGCAAAGGCAACCGCGATGACCCTGGCAACCGGAACCGACATCGTCGCCACCGCCCTCGCCCAGTCAGAGCCCGACGCGCGCCGACTGGCGTCATCAGCCGCTGCGATGCTCCTCGAGTCCACATCCTCCACTTTCCGTAGTGTTCATGGCATCACTTGCGACAGGCCCGAATGGGACAAGTCTTTGACTTAGTCGTAACGTTGTCGACCACTTGGCGAAATACTCGGAACCTTGCATGGTGCCGTGAGCATGCCGACAGCCAGTCCCCCCTGCCACACAAGCGACTCTTTGGCCAACTACAGCCAACAGCCCAAGCGGCCAGACGCGCTTGAACAAAGGGAATGTCGCTGAGGCTGCGTCACGCCCCTGAGAAGGCCCTGCTTGGAGGGTCGGCGGCCTCTGGGGCGACGATGGCAAGGCGGGGCACCAGGCGCTCGCCTATTCCGGCACACATCCAAAAAGCCCCCGACCTTGGCATGTCCCGGGAGTCTTCCAACAACGGCGGGGAGTCTTCCAGCAACGGCATCGGGCCAG
>JAKAOS010000109.1 GCA_021823165.1 Actinomycetes bacterium
CTCGTCACGATCTCGAGCGGCTTGCGACCCTTTTCGTAGAACTTGACGGCGTGGCGAACGGGTTCTGGGTCGCCGAGCAGGTCCCCGGCTTCGGCCAAAGCCCTGACCACCTCGACCCTCGCCGCCTCGGCCCTTTTACCGACCATGGCGCCATAGGCGGTAGATGCCGTCTGGGGGTCGCGGCTCTCCCACCCGGGGGAACCCCACTCGATGGGGACCAACCTCCCGTTGCGTCCGACAACGGCCCGAAGCGGCAGGTTGAGCTCTCTCCACCATGTGACGTCGGTGAGGTCACCAAAGGTGCAGACCATGGCGATGCCGCTTCCCCGCTCGGGATCCGCCAGGGGATGTGCCTTCACCTCGACCTCCACCCCGAACAGGGGAGTGCGAGCGCTCTGGCCTATGAGGTGGCGGTAGCGGGGGTCGTCGGGGTGGGCCACGAGGCCTACGCATGCCGGGAGCAGTTCGGGGCGGGTGGTGTGGATCTCGATTGGCCCCGATGGCCCCTCGAAGTTGATCTTGTGCCAGGCCCCTGGGACCTCCCGGTCCTCCAGTTCAGCCTGGGAGACCGCCGTCTGGAAGTCCACGTCCCAAAGGGTGGGCGCTTCGGCGGAGTATGCCTCACCCCGGCTCAGCATGCGCAAAAAGGCGCGCTGGCTCGCCTGGCGGGCCCGAGTGGCGATTGTGGAGTAGGAGAGGCTCCAGTCCACCGATAGCCCCACCCGGCGCCAGAGGTCCTCGAATGCCTGTTCGTCGGAGGCCGTGAGCCGCTCACACAGGCTCACGAAATCCGGCCTAGAGATGGCAAGTGGCCTGGAGGGAGGCTCTGGTGGGGCTTCGAAGCCCTCCTCGGCCGGGAGGTGAGGGTCGCATCGCACCCCGAAGTAGTTCTCCACCCGGCGTTCGGTCGGCACGCCGTTGTCGTCCCATCCGATGGGGTAGAAGACCTCGGCGCCCCGCATGCGGCGGAAGCGGGCAATCACATCGGTGTGGGTGTAGGAGAAGACGTGGCCGATGTGCAACGACCCCGACACCGTCGGCGGCGGGGTGTCGATCGAGTAGATCTCCGAGCGGGACTTGGAGCGGTCAAAGCGGTAGGTGCCATTGCTCTCCCAGAGAGCGGACCATTTCGCTTCGAGGCCGTCGAGGCTCGGCTTTTCCGGAACGGCAAGGGACATGACGAAGATACCGTAGCCTCATGGTGGCCCTATACGACACGGCGTCGGGTGTTCGCCGGGAGCTTTTGTTGCGCCGGCCCGGCGAGCTTGCGATGTATGTATGCGGTCCCACCGTCTATGACGCCGCCCATCTGGGCCACGGGCGCCACATGCTCGTCTGGGATGTGGCCCGGCGGTTCTTTGCATCCAGGGGCCTGGCGGTCACCTATGTCTCCAACATCACCGACATCGACGACAAGATCATCGAGCGGGCTGCCTTGTTGGGAATCCCCCCCTCGGAGCTGGCCCGAATGGAGGAGGAGCGCTGGTGGAAAATATCCGATGAGCTGGGCGTGCTCCGACCCACCCACGCCCCCCGTGCGACGGAGTATGTGCCAGACATGGTGGATTTCCTGCGCCGACTGGCGGAGGCCGGAGCGGCATATGAGGCGGCAGATGGCCTCTATTTCGACACCTCGTCGGTTCCGGGCTACGGCCTGCTCGCCCGCCAAAGCCTCGACAGCCTGCGAGCGGGTGCAAGGGTGGCCACCAATGTCGCCAAGCGCGCCCCCTTCGACTTTGCGCTCTGGAAGGCGGCAAAGCCTGGTGAGCCCTCCTGGGACTCCCCGTGGGGCCCGGGCCGGCCGGGTTGGCATACCGAGTGTGTAGTCATGTCGCTCGATCTGCTGGGGGAGGGCTTCGACCTGCACGGAGGGGGCATGGACCTTGCCTTTCCCCACCATGAGAACGAACGCGCCCAGGCTGCTGCGGCGCAGGTCGGCTTCGCCGGACACTGGGCGCACCACGCATTCGTGACCGCTGGTGGCGAAAAGATGTCCAAGTCCGCGCACAACTTCTCCACGCTGGCCTCATTGACCGAGGCCCACGACCCCCGCTCCTACCGCCTCTTGGTCCTCCGTTCCCACTACCGCCAACCTTTGGAGGTCACCCCCGAGACCGTCAGCCAGGCCGAGGAGGCACTGTCCCGCCTGGATGCATTCGCCCGCCGATTTGCCCCCGAGGGGCCCCTGGGGATCGCTGTGGCGCCCGAGGAAGCCCTACTCCAGGCCTTCGTGGCGGCGATGGAGGACGATCTGGACACCCCGGCGGCACTGGCGGCGCTCTTCGAGGCCCTGCGGAGTGCAAACACCCTTGCCGATGGGGGAGACGCTCAGCGGGCCCACGCCCTTGCCCGGGCGGTCCTGGAGTGTTTTGCGGTCCTGGGCCTCGAGCCAGCTGCTGGATCAGATGCCAGCCCAGAGGTCAAAGAGCTGCTCAGGCTTCGGGACATGGCGCGCCGTGATCGAGATTTTGCCGCCGCCGACCATCTGAGGGAACGCATCTCGGCCCTGGGCTGGGTGGTGGAGGACACGCCGCTGGGCTCCAGACTTCACCGCTGAGGGCCACAGACTTCACCGCTTAGGGCCACCATCCGCGGACCTTATCCGCCGACTCTTTGCAGTTGGTAACATTCATTTACCGCTTCGGTGTCGCCATCCAAAGCGTCACCTGCTAGCTTGCCAAGCGGAGGGAGATCGCTGGCAACGCACGACCCGCCCGGCGGGCCGGTCGTTCGGTTAAGGTGGATCCCTTTTGTTAAGCAGGCACGAGAAGGGGGTCCGCCAACGTGGCGACCGGAACAGTCAAGTGGTTCAATGCCGAGAAGGGCTATGGGTTCATCTCCCAGTCCGACGGAGCGGACGTCTTCGTCCATTACAGCGCCATCCAGGTCAACGGCTACAGGAACCTCGAAGAGGGCCAAGCCGTCGAGTTCGAGGTGCAGCAAGGGGCCAAGGGCCTCTCGGCGGTAAACGTCCGGCCGGTATGACGGCGGCACCCGGGTGCATTTGGCACCCGGGTGCTTAGGCACACCGATCAAGAATTCCTGCCCGCGCTTGCGCGGGCAGTTTCGCGTCCCTTGGCCACTGCGAGCTGCACGTGGTGCTCGTCCTCGAGCCTCACCCGGCCCGGGCCACGCGGCCTTTGGTCAGGGATGTTCCGGCAAAGGGTTCTGTTGCCGCTGGGCAAGCCCGAAGCGGGCCATGCCGGAATGCCGGTCCTGGCGGCTTCGCTCGGTTGTCTCGATGGCATCTATCGCCCAGGCGTCACCGGGTTCCGGCTTGCCGAAGAAGAATCCCTGCCCAACCTGGCACCCAAGATCTTTGAGCATCACTGCCTCAGCTCGGCTCTCGATGCCTTCGGCCACGATCTGGCAGCCCAGGGAGTGGGCGAGGGCCACGATCGCTTCCAAGACGTAACGGTCGGCGTCGGAGTGCATCGCCGGGGCGACGAAGGAACGGTCGATCTTTATGACATCGGCGGGGACCTGGGCGAGATAGGAGAGCGAGGAGTAACCGGTGCCGAAGTCGTCTATGGCTATGGCGGCCCCCTCGGCCCGCACGGCGCCCAGTAGCTCTATCGCCTGAGCCCCATGCAAGGCGATGCTCTCGGTGACCTCCAGGACGAGGTCTTTGGGCCTGATGCCCGCCTTCGCCGCCGCCCCCAGCACGCGATCGAGAAGGAGCGGATCGGTTAGCTGGAGCGCCGAGAGGTTGATTGCCATCTTCACCTTGCCAGCGCGCCCCTTGGAACGCCAGGAAGCCAGTTCGGTGCATGCCCGGTTGAGTACCCAATCTCCGAGTTGGAAGATGGCCCCACTCTGTTCGGCGAAGGGGATGAACTCGTCAGGGGGTAGCGTTCCGCGGCTCGGATGCTGCCAACGAATCAGGGCCTCGACCGCCACCACTTCCCCGTCGGCTAGGGCGACCTCGGGTTGGTAGGCCAAGAAGAACTCGTGGTTGTCCATGGCCCTTTTCAGTTCATAGCTCAGCTGGGCCCGCGTTGCCACGGGGCTGTTCATCTGCTCGGAGTAGGTGGTGAGGGAGGACTGGCCCCTGGAGCGGCCCACATACATAGCAAGATCCGCCCGCCGCAACGCCTCGCCAGCCGAAAGGCCGGACAGCTCCGCGGTGCCGAGGCTTACCCTGAGCCCGACCCGGACCGGCTCCCCAGAGCAGGTCGTCACGCTCTGCAGCACAAAGGTTGTTCCCATCGAGGAGCGAACCGCGTTTGCAAAGCTATGGAGGCGGCCGGGACCCTCACCCCCGCAGAGCAGCACGGCAAAGGCATCGGGGCCGAGTACGGCGGGGAAGTCCTCGGGTCCCAGCAGGCTGCGCAGTCTTTGGGCCGCCTGGAGCAACACTTCGTCGCCGGCCACATGCCCATATGCGTCATTTACATCGGAGAGGCCCTCCAGGCCAATGGCGAGCAGTGCCGTCCCCGCCGCCCCGGTTGGGTCCAGCCGACCGATCTCGGCAAGAATCTCGGAGCGCCGGGCCAGCTTGGTCAGTTCATCGAAGCGGGCACGGAAGCCGAGTTCGGCAGTGGCGTTTACCCGTTCGAATGTCATGGCGGCCTGCCTGGCGGCCATCTCGACAAATGGCCCGATAGCAGCCCAGGACCCGGCGCTGCGTTGCATGCAGATCACCAGCTCGCCCGCCTGTGCCCTTTCCCTGGAAATCTCGATCCCAACGCATTGGGAGACGCCCCGCTCCGGAAGCCTCGGCTCCAGACGGATAGGAGCCATCTCTGTGTCGCCAAGGCCAGAAGCGAGGTCCGGACCGGGTCGCCAGTCCTCCCCGGGTTGGTTTTCGCCGGGGCCAAGTCGGACCGCAGTGACAGCGCGCTGCTCTGGGAGGGGAGAGTCCCCCCGTGAGGCGTTGGAGGGAATGTTCATCCCCACCTCGGCGTGGTCATCGCCGGGCAGCAGCAAAACGGCAGTAGTCACGAGAAGTTCGGTGATTTCCTCCGGCGTGGTGGCGGCGAGAAGGCGGCTGGCCAACCTGGCCAGGAGATCCTGGCGGCGAGCCAGTTCCGCCCTGGCTGCCATGGTGGTTACCAATGTCCGTTGTGCCACCGCCAGAAGTGCGAGGCTGAAGATGACAGAGGGCAGGATGCTTATCCGGCCCGGGACGTTGTTTGCGACGAGCGTGACCACCACCAGGAAGACCGTGCCGTATAACACGGTGCGCCACGCGGTGCGCCAGGGCCTGCCGAAAAGGGAGCCAAAGAGCAGCGGCCCCACCGAAATGGCGAGCCCCGTTGCGGGGAGCCTGGTGGCCATGATCGCAAAG
This sequence comes from Actinomycetes bacterium, assembly GCA_021823165.1. Lineage (GTDB taxonomy): Bacteria > Actinomycetota > Acidimicrobiia > Acidimicrobiales > JAKAOS01 > JAKAOS01. The sequence continues at coordinate 5,291 of JAKAOS010000109.1, forward strand.
GCGATGGCGCCCGCCTGGGCCACATCCGTCATCAGGGGCACCCTGCCCAGGTAGTAGGTGGCGGTCCAGCCGAGTGCCGAACCCGCAAGCAGCAGCACCGACATCGTTACGAGGAAGTGGGGATGGGGCAGGATGAAGAGGGGGAGCAAAGCGGTGAGATCTGCGGCCAGGCATGCTGCCAGAAAGCCGCGCTTGACCCCCCGGTCGCTTTTTAGCTGACGTCTTGCCAAAGCATCGAGATCGTAGGTGTCTTCGCTCATCGCCTTGTCGCCTCGGGTTCGAGTTCCCTCTGCGTTGTCCCCATTCGATTGTTGATAGGTCACCTGTGACTACGCACGCTTAGTCATGATCGACTAGTCAGAGCCCCTTCTTTACTCATTGGCTCGGTTGCGTTATATAGGTTTGTTCTGTATGGGAAAAAGGTGCTGTTTGTCCAATATTCGACCTCGACAGCATAGTTGGCGGCCTGCCAGGCATGGATGTCTACCGGTGATCACGTGTAAGTGAGTTTGGGCTAGGTGCCGGCCCCGGGTCCCACCACAGCCAACGGCATTTAGAGGCTGGGCGGAAAGACCTGGTTGAGGGAGGTGAAGAAGACGAAAACAATGCAGGCCACAACGGCGGCACCTGGGAGCCATACCAGGATGCGACGCCCCGTCTGACCCATGAGCCGGATCAGTACGGATCCCACCAGGAGCACCGCTGCTCCCCACGCAAAAGGCGCCAGGTAGGGGGAGCCGACGCCTCCCAGTGACGCAAGGGAGTAAATCCAGGGAGTGCTGACCGGTGCTGCGCCGGGGTGCCGGCTTGGGGTAGTCCCGCCAGAGGGTGGTGTCCAGGGCTTTCCCTGGAGGGAGGCGACCACCACCAGGCGATCTGCGGCACTGAACAGGGGAGTGCAGGTGGTGAGGGTCAGGATGTTTGCATTGCTGGGCCCCACCACTGAGGTGTCGGTGGGCTTGACGACCAGGGACCTTTGCACCAAATAGCGGAATGTTCCGGCACTGGTGGTGAGGAAGATGAGATTCCCCGGCTTTAGATAGTTGAGGCGATAGAAGGGGCCACCGAAGGTGGTGCGGTGCCCGGCGATGCCGACGTTTCCCCTCTCTCCCGGCATCGGGGTTCCCGGGTAGTGCCCCGGCCCCTCCGCGAGGTTCGCCTCACCTACCCCCTGGACCACGGCCTTGTTCACGCCGATGCTCGGTATGTCGATGACGCCTATGGCGCCACCGATCTGTGGCGGCGAATAGTGCTTGGCAACGCTTTGTGCCACAGGTTCCCGGGGAGCGATTGCTGCTCGCAAATTTTGCTGGCTCCAGTGCTGGATGAGCCAGGTCCCCCATAGTTGGTAGGCGAGAAATGCCAGGGTTGTCAGCCCGAAGCCCACCAATGTCTTGCCCAGCACGCCAAGCAGGCGATGCGACCGCATGACACAAGGGTAAGCGAGGTTTGCACCGGCTGCAGGCCGTTCGGATCAGGCCTTTGGCCCTATGGCCGGCTGCGACCTAGCATTGGGGCGCTTGATGGCTATTGCCGTATCTGTGCGAGAGGTTCTTGCCACCTCTGGAGGCTTCCCGGTCCTGGCCGGTGCCAATCTGGAGGTGGCGGCGGGAGAGGCGGTGGTGTTGCGCGGACCCAACGGTGCGGGCAAGACCAGCCTCCTGCGCCTTTGCGCCGGATTGCTTTCCCCGGTGAGGGGGAGTTGCGAGGTGCTGGGCGTGGATGTGGGTGACCGACGCCGGTTTCCTCACCGGCGCATCGGGATGCTTGCCCACGACAACCACCTCTACGGTGATCTCAGCCTGGGCGCGAACATCGCCTTTTCCATAAGGGCGTCGGGGCGGCGCGGAGCTTTGCCCAGGGCGGTGGCAGAGAGCCTGGGCCTGAGCCAGGAGCTGCTCAGCGTGCCCGCACGGCGCTGCTCGGCCGGCCAACGCCGGCGGGCGGGCCTTGCGATGCTGCTGGTGCGCGATCCCGACCTGTGGTTGTTGGACGAGCCCTATGCCTCCCTGGACTCCTCGGCCAGAGCAACCCTGGACGGCATCCTCCAAGACCAACTCCGGCGTGGGGCGACCTTGGTGGTGGCCTCCCACGACGACGGGGTGGAGGCACGGCTGGGCGCCCGGACGATCTCGATGGCCGGGGGCCGGGTGCTGGATCAAGTCGAACTCGACAAGAGCCATGCGGCAAGGTTTGACATCTTGGAAGCGGGGAATGGGACTCTGGGCTGACGCGGTGGCCGTTGCCGCCAAGGACCTGCGCATCGAGGCGCACTCGCGGGTCGGGGTGGGCCACGTTGTCCCCTTCGCCCTGGTGCTGTTGATGGTGTTCGCCTTCGCCTTCGGGCCCGACAGCTCTGCGCTCCCGGGGGCGGCACCGGGGCTTTACTGGGTCTCGGTTCTCTTCTCCGCGATGCTGGGGGCCCAGCGATCCTTCGCAATCGAGGCCGAGGATGCTGCGGGGGAGGGGATGATCCTGGCGGGCCTGGATCCGGCGGGGATCGTTCTCGGCAAGGCCGCAGCCCTGGCGGTGCAGCTGCTGGCCCTGGAGGCTCTTTTGGCCGGGGGAGA
>JAKAOS010000110.1 GCA_021823165.1 Actinomycetes bacterium
TGGTATCGAAGACGGCAATCGCCACGTCGATGCCGTCCATGGCCGCCCGGGCGGAATCATTAAGCCGCTCGCCGAGCAGCGTGCGGGGACGGTGAAGCCCCGGGGTGTCCACGAATATCACCTGGGCGCCCTCCAGGTGCGCAACCGCCCTGATCGCACGCCTGGTGGTGTTGACCTTGTCCGAGACGATGGAGGCCTTCTCCCCGACAAGGGCATTCAACAATGTCGACTTGCCTACGTTGGGGCGCCCCAGCAGGGCCGCAAAGCCGCAGCGGTGCAAATGAGAACTCACCAGGCCTCCCCGGCCCACAGCTGCCCAGAGGGGCGGGCACCGAGGCTTTCGCCGAAGGGAGAACTCGCCGCAGAGGCGGCCGCTCCGCCGCCGGACAACGTGGGGCCAAGGTGCCGATGCCCCTCACCCTGGCCGCCTGGGCCGGCCTCCTCATCGTTGTTGACAATCGGCCTCCCCCCATCCTCGCCATGGGATGGAGATGCAACCGCCGAGATCGCATCTCCCGATGACAACGTGGTATCGGCGGCCGCCGCCTGGGCTGGCTGGATCTCCTCTACGGTCTGATTCTGGGCATCCGCGGCGGTGGCGATGATGCGCACACGACCTATGCGCCGACCCTGCACCTTCTCGGCCACCAGCCGGTACTCGTCGACAAGTGCACCCTCCCCCTCGGAGGGGACATGGCCCAGTACCTGGTAAACGAGGCCGCCGATGGTGTCCCAGTCTCCCGAGGGCAGCTCTGCACCCAAAAGCTCGTTCACCTCATCCAGGGGCATTCGGGCATTGACCCTGATGTGGCCATTAGCCAGCCGCTCCGCCCTCGGCTCCTCCACGTCGAACTCGTCGACGATCTCGCCCACCAGTTCTTCGATGAGGTCTTCAAGGGTGACCAGACCCGAAGTACCGCCGTATTCGTCCACGACGATGGCCATGTGATACTTCTTCTGCTGCATCTCCCGCATCAGTTCCGCCACCCGTTTGGTCTCGGGCACGAACTCCGCCTTGCGGGCAAACTCCGCCACCGATGCATGGGACTGGCCGGCGAGATCCGCTCGCATGAGGTCCTTGGTGTAGACGATGCCCACCACGTCATCCACGTTCTGTCCGTAGACCGGCATCCTGCTGAATCCCGCCGCCATGGCAACCTCCAGGGCGTCGGCAACCTGGGCCCGGCTCTCCAGGGTGACCATGTCGGTGCGCGGCACCATGACCTCTCGCACCACCGTGTCGCCAAAGTCCAGTATCGACCGGATGAGCGCTCGCTCCTCCACCTCGATCACGTCCTCTTCCGCCGCCACATCGGCAAGGGCCAGCAGTTCCCGTTCGGAAACAAAGGGCCCGGTCGTGACCTTTCCCGGCAGGATCAGGTTGGAAATCCCAATCAAGATGGCGGACAGCAGGCGCACCGGCGGAAAGCGAACCAGGGCATTGATCATCGGCGCGCTGAGCAGTGCCGCCCGCTCGGGGTGGCGCACCGCCCAGTTCTTGGGGGCGGCTTCGCCAACCACGAAGATGACAACCACCTCGAAGGCAGTCGCAACGGCCACGCCTATCGGCCCGAAAAGGTGCTCGGCCACAACGCCAACGAGCGTGGCTGCGATCAGCTGGCAAAGAAGCACCAACAACAGCACCGGGTTCAAAAAACGCTCCGGCGTCTGGACAAGGGCGAGCAGCGTTGAGGCGCCGCGCTTTTTCTCCTCCACCAACCCCATTGCCTTGGCGCGGCTCATGCGGGTCAGACTCGTTTCTGCCAGAGCAAGCAGTGCGGCAAAGCCCACCAGTGCCGCTATCGCCGCTACCAATAACCAATCCGTCGTGGTCATAGAGGCCGGCGCCGGCACCACCGTGGCATCGAGTGCAAGCTCCGGGGCGGGTTTCATTCGATCACGCCCGCCTCTCGGGTTTGCCGGCATCGGATCCTTCGTCGGGCTCCAGGCTCCGAGCGGCCGTGGTCCTCCCGTAGCAGTCGGCCAGCAGGCGGGCCTCTCTCTGCTCCATCTCCGCAGCCTCTTGTTCCACCTCATGATCGTATCCCCGCAGGTGCAGGATCCCATGCACGATCAGAAGAGCCAGTTCGTCCTCGAAGCTGCCGGCATGAGTCTCAGCGTTCGCGGCCGCCACCTCTGGGCAGATAACTATGTCACCCAACAGGCGAGGAGGGCCGACCGCGGGAAAACCGGATCCCGAAAGCCGGGGGGAAGTGCCCGGCCTGAACGGGGGTGGCGGGGGCTCGTCTCTCTCCTCTTCATCGTCCAGGGGGAACGCCAGGACGTCGGTAGGGCCCTCTTTGTCCCGGAAACGGAGGTTGAGCGCGGCTATGGCTTCGGCGTCGACAAACATCAACGACAACTCCGCGGGGCCTCGCACGCCCTCGGCCATGACCACCTTGGAGGCAAGCTCCGCCCAACGCGAGGTGTCGAGGGGACGGTAGTCCTGCTCGTCCGCCGCAAAGACCTCGACCTGTTGCTGCTGGGTCATGCCCCGCCCCGGTTTGGTTGCCCACCGGCGAAAGTGTTGGGCACCTTCTTCGATTCCAGCTCCGCACGCTCATAAGCCGAGACGATGTCGGCGACTATCCGGTGGCGTACTACGTCGCGACGGTCCAGGTAGACAAAGGCCAGGCTTTCGATGCCCGAGAGCACCTTGTCCAGGCCCACCAGGCCGGAACGGCCCGCCGCCAGGTCCACCTGGGTAACGTCCCCCGTGACAACGGCCTTGGAGCCGAACCCGATTCGGGTGAGGAACATCTTCATCTGTTCCGGGGTGGTGTTCTGCGCCTCGTCGAGGATCACGAAACTGGAGTTCAGCGTCCGGCCCCGCATGAAGGCAAGGGGCGCCACCTCTATGGTCCCCCTCTCCAGCAGTCGCTGTGCCCCCTCGGGCTCCAGCATGTCATAGAGGGCGTCGTAGAGGGGGCGGAGGTAGGGGTCGACCTTTGCCATGAGATCGCCGGGCAGAAAACCCAAGCGCTCCCCCGCCTCGACCGCCGGTCGGGTGAGGATGATGCGATTCACCGACTTGTCGAGCAGCGCCCGCACGGCAAGGGCCACCGCCAGGTAGGACTTCCCCGTGCCAGCCGGGCCTATTCCGAAAGTCACCGTGTTGGTGGCGATCGCCTCTGCATAGCGCTTCTGCCCTGCGGTCTTGGGCCGCACGCCGCGGCCTTTGGCGCTGGGCAAAAGCTGGGTAGCCAGCACCTCCGATGGCTTCTCGTCCGCCTTCACCATGTCGATGGTCCGGGCCACGTTGGCCAAATCCAGCTGGTGGCCCTGCTCCAGGAGCAGCACCAACTCCTCAAAAAGTTGCCCGGCACGTTCGGCGTCCTCGCCGGAGATGGTGATCTCGTTCCCACGTACCCAGATATCGGTGCCCCCGAAGGCACCCTCGATCAGGCGGAGAAGTTCGTCCCTCTGCCCCAGGAGGGCAACCATGAGGTGATTACCCGGCACGAGAATCTTGACGCGAGGCGCTGTCACGGATGATCTGTTCGCCATGTTATCAACCCGCGCCCTTTCCCCCATCCCCAAAGGCGCGCGTCCGGGCGGGGCAGGGCGGTTCATCCGGGGGGCCACCCAAGGCGCCGCCCGCCAATGACATGCATGTGAAGGTGTCGCACGCTGTTCTGGGCATCCTCGCCCACATTCAACACCAATCTGTAGCCCGTCCCAGCAATACCCTCCGCCGCCGCTGCGGCCCTCGCAACCGAGAACATCTCGGCGAGCAGCCCCCCATGGGAGGCCTCGATTGCCTCGGCATCATCCAGATGGACCCTTGGGACCACAAGTAGGTGCGTCGGGGCAACCGGAGCCACATCAGCAAACGCGTAACAGGCCTCCGTGGAGACCACTCCACGGGAGGGAAGCTCTCCCGACAGCACCTTGCAGAAGACGCACGCCTCGCTCATCGGCCCAACATATGCCGCCCCGATGCCCGGCGCATCCCCAAAACGGTGCCATGAAGATGCATCTATCCTATCCCCATGGACCCACCGGAGCCAGGAGGCAACGAAGGGGAATCCGAACTCACCGGAGACGGGCACCGCTGGGAGGAAGTGGAGGCAGCGCTGCGGGATGAGGCGGCTGCGACGGCGATCTCGGAGGGAGCAAGCCGCCGATCCCGGCGCTTCTGGCTCCGCCACCAAGGGGAGCAGGACGCCAGCTGGTCTGCGACCCTGGAGTCGCTACTCGAACCGGGTTCGTATGTGTCGCTGGGGACCGAGGCCGGCACCACCCACCGGGGCCAGGTAATCCAACGCCTCGACGGTTGGACCGCCATCGACAAGACCGGCCAGGCATCGGTCGGGGAACCGGTCCTGCACTCGCTGCTGCTGTGTTTGGGACACATCAGCTGGATACGCCAGGAACGTCCGGCTCCTCCGCCATCCGGCCCGCACCGGCTTTGGTCCATAGCCGCGGCCCTAGGCCTAGCGGCCGAGGAGCGCCTTGGCGTGATCATACGCTACGGACCCTCTGCGATCCCTGTTCGGGGGCGGCTCCTCTCTGCCGCCTCCGACCTGTTGGCGCTGGACTGTGACGATGAGGGGACGCTCTACGTGTGGCTCGGTTCGGTAAGAGAGATCTCCGTCTTCGATTCCGGGTAGAGGTGACGCAGCGACCCAGGAGATATCCGGGAAGCGTCGATGAATGTCTCCACGTCGGAGGTCTTCAACCTTATTACGCGGCCGAACTGGTATGCCGCCAGCTGCCCTTCGTCAATGAAGCGGTAGAGCGTCCGCAGGGTGACGCCCAGATACTCAGCAGCCGCACGCGTGCTCAGCCAATCGATGCGTCGCGGGTCTTGCTCGTTTTCCATGGACTCTCAGTCTGTCGTTGGCCAATTCCGGCTTCGCCGCCTGGCTCCGGCGAACCCGCCGGGCCCAACAGGTACTACCGGAAACAATAGTTGCATGCGCAGATGCTTTCTTCGCTGTCGACTGGTACTTGACACAACATTTTCTGGGGAACCCAAAGTATCCCCTCGCGCCAAGCATCCTGGTTGGTGTTTTCCTACCCTCCGCGGTCTCTCCTTATTCCCCGACATTCTCTCACCACAGCGAACGTAGGACCACACTTTTTATCCGAGTGGCCTGGGGATATACCAAATTTCTTCTTCCTGGAGAGTTCTTAGAAACCCTGAGTGGCACACCAATCCCTTACCGTGTCGCCCAGAAGGTTTCCACAGCCGTTGGCAGGAGGATCACATGGCACAGCCCTCATCGCTTTCCACGCCCAGGAGCGCTTTAGCCATAGGGGCACACCCCGACGACATCGAGTTCGGCTGCGGGGCCACTCTTGCAAAGTGGGCTGCCGCCGGATGCGAGGTGCACCACCTCGTATGCACCGACGGCTCCAAGGGTTCCTGGGACCAATCGGAGAACCTCGCAGAGTTGGTCTCGCGGCGCCAAGTGGAACAACGGAGCGCGGCGGCGGCCCTCGGGGCGAGAGGCGAGGTGATCTTTTTGGGCTGGCCGGACGGGGAACTCGAATCCGGCCTGCGGCAAAGGGTGCAGATCTCTTCCTGGATCCGCCGGCTGAAGCCGGAGGTGCTGCTCGGCCATGACCCCTGGAAGCGCTACCGGCTGCATCCAGACCACAGGAATGCGGGCTGGCTGGTTTGCGATGGCCTGGTCGCCGCCCGTGACCCTCACTTTTTTCCCGAAACCGGCCTCGCCGCCCATCGCCCTTCGGCAATCCTGCTCTGGGAGGCCGACGAGGCCGATCACGCCGAGGACGTGAGCGATTTCGTGGACATCAAGATCAAAGCCCTGTTGGAACACGAGAGCCAACTGCTAACCACGATGGACATCTCCGCATCCGACACCGAGCAGCGCCAGCGCGAAACGGGTGCTTTCAAAGAAAAGATCCGCGACCGTTGCGCAGAGACGGGTGGGCGTTGGGGATTTGTGGCCGCCGAAGAGTTCAAACTCATCGAGCGCACCTGAGGCGCCCGGTCCGGGATCAGCACCACAGACTCGGAGAACACCTACTCCCAAGCGGGCAGACCAACCGGGAAAAGACGGCCAAGGCCCGCCGAAATGGCATACGGCAGGACCAGGGACAACACAACAGCCGCCATCCCCGCATACAAAGGACCGGGGTGTGGCAGGTGGTGACAGGTTTGCTCGGACGGCAATGACCCCGGTGGTACTTGCCGCCTTGCCCGATGCCGTCCCATTGAACAAGATGGACCGTGTCCGAAATTCTTCCACGCCGCCAATCCGTGCCGGGATCTGGTCTCACGCGACAGATCGAGGGGCCCGCAACGGTCGCCGTTTCCCGAGAGGCGCTGGGCGCCATGGAGGACTTTGCCGCATCCGGAAGATGCCCGGTCCCGCTGCTGATCGAGGAGGTTGAGGAGGACGGCAAACTTGTCCGTCCCGGGGCTCGTGCGGAGATCTTCTGGCGCCATGGGCGGGTGAGCCGGCAGTGGGCATCGAGGGCAATGGTTGGCATCGAGGGGCTGGCGTGGGCGCACTCCGACTTTGTAGGCGTCGACGGCCTTCCATTGGCAGACCTGGCCGACCGGGGAGTGATCCTCACCAACGGGGTGGGCAACTACTCCAAGCCGATGGCCGAGTGGGTCCTGCTGGGGATGCTGCAGGCAGCCAAACGCTTTCCCGAGGTAATACGCCGTTCGGACGCCCGGCAGTGGGAACCACCGGGCACATTGGAGGAGATGGGCTCCAAGGTCGTGCTGCTGTTGGGCCTTGGCTCGACCAACCGCCTTGTCGTCGGGCCGGCGGCGGCACTCGGAATGGAGGTGTGGGCTGCGGTGCGCTCCGAGCGCCCGTGCCCGCCGGGAGTCTCCCAGATGCTCGTCGGCGACGCGTGGAAAGACAGGTTGGGAGAGGTTGACTTTTTGGTATTGGGGCTTCCCCATACGCCACAGACCGAGCGAATCATCGATGCTCACGTACTTTCCAAACTCCGGCCAACCGCGTGGGTCATCAACCTCGCCCGCGGTGCGCTAATAGATGAGGCCGCACTCGTCGAGGCGGTGCAGAACAACTCGGTGGGGGGTGCCCTCCTGGATGCCTTCGACGAGGAGCCCCTCCCGCCGTCGCACCCGTTCTGGGGACACCCGAACGTAATCATCGTCCCTCACCACAGTTGGTCGTCACCTCTGGTCTCCCAGAGGCTCCCGGATCTGTTCTTCGAAAATCTCATCCGGTGGACTACGGGACAAAGCCTCCTAAACGTCGTAGACTTCGCCGCTGGGTACTGAGGCAAAGTTTTTCACTGCCAGAGTCGCTCAGTCAGGCGCTGTCTCATGCCGATACCCTAAATGATTGGTATGTACGACGGCATCAGGGGGTAGGGCGAAGGTGCGCATGTCATTCGGAGCCAGATCTCATGCGCCCGAGACGGACCAAGAATCATTCTCCCTGAAAGGACTTGAGAATCACAAACTTTCTCCCTACGATGACCTCATGTGCCGTGGGGAGCAGCTGACGGCGCGCGCACCGCGGTCGGCAGGTGGCCCCGATAAACCGAAAGGGAGTGACAATCTGAGCGGCGAGGAGTCGGGGGATGTCGTAGCCGCTCTCCAGGCCACGTCAAGCAGGGGGGACGCTACCCCGGGACCACCCCAGGATGGGCATCAAGAAGAACCATCCCAGGGCGATGCTTCACACGCCGGCCAGGATGCCACTTCCCCAAAGAACGACGACGGGGGCTCCACCCCTGTTCTGGCTATGGGTCTGGGAGAAGAACAACCGGATTCCACCCCGGCCAATCGGGGCCATCACCACCACCACAAACTCACCAGCCCAGAGCCAGCCG
>JAKAOS010000111.1 GCA_021823165.1 Actinomycetes bacterium
AGATCCTCGCCTCCTTCTGTGCTCGTCTGTATGGCAACTCTGCAGCGGAGAACACCGTCGGCCACACTGACAGCAGCTACCTCAGGAGGACCACAAGGCCGGTGATCGTCCAGATGAGGACAACCAGACAGGCAGAGAAGGTGGCATCCCTGACCGGCGGCGTCCACCTGTCCTCCGACGATGGCTCTCGATATTCGCAACGGTCGCGGGACGCCCGTGTCTTTGATGCCGTAGATGGCCCAGCTTGGGCGGGAAGCGTCCTTCCCCTTGCCCTCTCTAAACGGGCTCTCCGGGTCGCTCGGTGATGGCTCCGGCCGGAACTGTTTGGCTTTGCTGCACCGTTGGGATCGCCGCAATGAGCTCGACGGTGTAGGGATGGGACGGGGAACGCAACACCGAGGACGTGGGGCCCGACTCGACGATGTGGCCCTGTCGAAGGACAACCAGCTGATCGGTGACCAATCTGGCACTCAAAAGATCGTGGGTGATGTAGAGGAGGCTGGCTCCGGTGTTTTTGCGAAGCTCACCCAATAGATGGAGTATCTCGGCCCTGAGCGACACGTCGAGCATGGAGACCGGCTCATCTGCAACCAGGACCTGCGGCTTGGCCGCAAGGGCCCTGGCTATGACGACACGCTGACGCTGGCCGCCGGAGAGTTGGTGAGGCAGCTTGGCGGCGTAGTGTTCGGGAGGGGCAAGGCCCACGGTGTCAAAAAGCCGAAGAAGTTCCCGGCGATAGTCGTCGCCCTTTAGGCCCTGGTGGTTCCTTATGGCCCGGCCCACTGTGTAGCCGACCGAATGGAGGGGGTTGAGGCCTGCATAGGGATCCTGGAAGACCATCTGAACCCTGCGCCAGTAGCGAGGGAGATCCCTGGTCCTCAACTTGTCTACCCTAAGGTTTCCCAAAGTGATCGACCCGCTGCTGGGCCGCTCCAGCCCAACGATCATTCGCCCCAGGGTTGTTTTCCCACTCCCACTCCCCCCGACCAGCCCCATCGCCTGGCCCGCCTCCAGGCGCAGGGAGACCCCTGCAACGGCCTGGACAAGCCCTTGGGCCTGGACCCCTTCGCTGGGTGCGGCCCTTTTTGTCTTGAAGTCCTTTGTGACATCTATTAGGGCCAGGGGTTCGGCGGTCGTTGCATCACGGTGCCGACCGCGGCCCTTGGCCACCGCCGCACTGGCTGTTGTGGGAACCTTGGCGCCATGGCCAGAATCGGGGATCGGCTCCGATGGGCCGTCAACCCGACGGATTAGCTTTGGAACCTCCAGTTTTGTCGGAGCCATGTGGCAAGTCACCGAGCCCGTGCCGACAAGTTTTTCGTGGGGCTCCTCTTTGCAGGGGGGGCCACTCAGCCAGCAACGAGGAGCGAAGGCGCAACCCTCCGGCGGTTTGCTCAGATCGGGAGGCGATCCGGGTATGCCGCCCAACTCCACCTTTTCGGCGGTCGGGTCTCCCTGACAGGCCAGGAGGGCTGCGCTGTAGGGGTGCAGGGGGCCGGTTGCCAGAGCGGGGGAATCCCGGCGTTCGACGATGCGACCGGCATACATGACCCACACCTGGTCCGTGGCTCCCAATACCAGGCCGAGGTCGTGGCTGATGATCAGGGCAGTGAATCCAACCTCGGCCTGAAGCCTGGCAATTGTGTCCATGATGGCCCTCTGGACAATCACATCGAGGGCCGTGGTCGGTTCATCGAAGACCACCAACCGGGGTTTCAGCGCCAAAGCGAGGGCAATCGCTACGCGTTGGCGCATGCCGCCGGAGAGTTCGTGGGGGTAGCGGTCCAGTACCGAGGGCGCCAACTCCACCTGGGATAAAAGGGTCTCTGCGGTGTTGTCTACCTCGGCGGCGTGCAGCCTTTGTTGTGCCCCCAGCACGTCGTGGAAGTGCCCCCTCACCCTACGGACGGGATTGAGGGCGTTCATGCCGCTTTGCAGAACCACGGCCAAACCGTTGTGCCGGATGCCGCGTAGGGACTTGCGGTCGAGGTTTGTTATGTCTGTCGAATCAAAGACAACCGTGCCGGCGGCGATACGTGCCGGAGGCCGTAGCAAACGCGCAAGGGCATAACCAAGGGTCGATTTTCCACAGCCCGACTCCCCCACCAGCCCCACGAGTTGGCCTTGGCCGATGGAGATGTCCACCCCCCTTACGGCGTGCACCGGCGGGCCGCCGGCAGGCTCGTAGAGGACCTCCAGGCCGCTTGCGGTAAGCAGCGGCGCATGTTCGGATTGCGACGGCGGGCGAGTGTCCATCACCGCTCTCTCAGTCTTGGGTTGCCAATTGCATCGATGCCGAAGTTCACAAGGGACATTGCCGAGGCCAAAAGGGCTATGCACAGCCCTGGCGCCACCAACAGCGCCCACTGGCCAGTCAGCAACGCATTGCTGTTCTGCGCCCAGAACAGCATCGTGCCCCAGCTAATCGTGCTGGGGTTGCCAAGCCCGAGGAACTCGAGCCCGGCCTCGGCAAGCACCGCTGCAGTGGATGCGCCAAAGAAGCTCGCAGCCAGCAGCGATACCATGTTCGGCACGATCTCGTGCCACACGATTCGCCAGATGCCTTCTCCTGCGAGCCTTGCGGCGGCTACGAACTCCCTGGCCGCAAGGGTCGCGGTTTGAGATCTGAGTACCCGTGCACCCCAGGCCCATCCGGTGACAGAGACGACCACCAAGATCGTCCCCACCCCCCTGGTGGGAAGGTAGGCCGCGAGCACGATCATGAGGGGAAGACCGGGAATGACCAAAAAGAGGTTGGTGGCAAAGCCCAGGATCACCTCTATTGGCCCCCGGGCATAACCCGCCACCACTCCGACCAGCATGGCGACGATCGTCGCCGCCAGACCGGCGCCGAAGCCGACAAATAGCGAGATTCGTGTGCCATAGAGGAGCTGAGAGAGGGCATCCTGGCCCGATCCGGTGGTTCCGAGGGGATGGCTCCAGCTGGCCGGTGCAGATCTTGCAAAGTTGGTGGCCGTGGGCGAGTAGGGGGCGAGCAGCGGTGCCAGTACTGCCACGGCGGCGAAAACAAAAAGAATGCTCAGGCCGGCCCGGGCCTTCCGGTTGGCCCAGAGGGTGGCCGCCACACGGAAGATCGTTGTCCGCATCAGCGCCTCACCCGGGGATCCAGAAGTCCATAGATCAGATCAACTACAAAGTTGGCCATAAGCACGCTCACCGTTATCACTAGAAATAGCGCCTGCATGAGGGGGTAGTCCTCGTTCACCACCGCGTTGTAGAGGAGGTAGCCGATGCCGGGATAACCGAAGACGACTTCGGTTAGAAGCGACCCTCCCACCACCAAACCGAGCGCCATCCCAAAGGCAGTGACGCCCGGGAGCAGCGCATTCCGGGCCGCATAACGCAAAGCTACCGTCCTGGGCGAAAGGCCATTTGCCTCGGCAAACACGATGTAATCCTCGCCCAACACGCCCATCATGTTGTTTCTCATCCCCAGCACCCAGCCTCCAAGGCCGCTCACAAGGATTGTGAATGCCGGCAGGACGCTGTGGCCCAAGGCGCTTACAAAAAAGCTCCAGTCCCATCCGGGGCTTACCGAAGCGGAATATCCACCCCGGATGGGGAACCAGCCGGCCACAAAGCCAAACACATACAGCAGCACAAGAGCGGTCCAGAAATAGGGGAATGCGGCCATAAAGGTGCATCCGACGCTCGCAGCAGTGTCAAAGATTGAACCGCGCTTCCATGCTGCAAGCACCCCCAGGAGGGTCCCTATCACAAAGGCCATCACCGTTACCGTTCCTACCAGAGCCAGTGTCCAGGGAAGCGCCGCACCGATCACCTTGGACACCGGCTCTGGGAAGTAGGTGTAGGAGATACCGAAGTTGCCCCCGGCGATCGCCTTCAAATATTGCCAATACTGCGATGCCAAGCTGCCATGAGGTACTCCGAGCATCACCTCTATTGCCCGCCGCTGGCTGGCACTAACCGAACCCTGCCCGGCGAGCTTTGCAACTGCCGCTCCGGCCGGTGTCCCAGGCATAAGCCTTGGGAGTAGGAAGTTAAGCGTTACCGCTGCCCAGAGAGTGATAACAAGCACCGGGAGGCGCCGGAGTACATAGCGCATGGCTCGCTCAGCCTGCCGGACGCAGGTGGGTCATGATGGCGAGCGGTGCCTGGCCGTAGGGGGCAGGCGGGGCATATGGGTTCGACGCGCTCGGCCAGCCCACGAAGTTCTTGGTGCTGTACTCGCTCCAGGTCGCTCCGTAGAAGAGGGTGAGCACCGGCAGCTGGTGGTACATGACGCCCTCCAGCTGGTAGACGGCGGACTTTTGCTGTGCCGTGTTGGTCGTGGTGGCCACCTTGTGCAACAGAGCATCGGTGCTGGGTGATATCCAGCGCTCGAAGTTGCTGGGTGCGGCCTGTCCAACCGGGGCGGACAACGCCGAGGACAGGATGCCGTGGAAGTCGATGTAGGGGCTACCGCTTCCACCGAAGCCACCCAGGGCCGTCTGGAACTGACCGTTTTGCAGCGAGGAGTTGTATCCCGCATACTCCGGAGTGGAGATGGTAACGGTGATCCCCAGCTTGGATAGTTCCTGGCTGATGGTCTGCGCGGCCTGCAGCCAGTCACTGAAGCCATTGGGCGTGATTATCGAGAACTGCACCGGCTGGCCCGATGGGGACAACAGCTTCCCGTTGGACAACCTGTAGCCGGCCGAGGCCAAAAGTGCCTTGGCCTTGGTGGGGTTGTAGGTGATCTTGCCGGAGTTCGGCAGCGACGGGTCCAGCCACTTGGACAGGTTGGGCAGCAACAGGCCGCTCTGGCTGGCCTGCTGGACGTAACCGTTCTCGGCTTTGGTCGCGATGGACGACCGGTCCAGGCCATAGGAAAGGGCCTTGCGGAAGGTGAGGTTGTTAAAGGGCGCCTTGGTGAGGTTCATGTAGAGCGAAATTGTGCCACCCGGCGGGAACCAGTAGTGGTTGTACTTGGGCGCCTTGGAGACCCAGTCCTGCTGGACGTTCGGGACGAAGAGCGTCGCCCATCCGAATTGCCCCTTGGCCAGTTCCAGCTGGGCCGTCTGGCCGCCGCTCATGGCCGGGAAGACCACCTTCTGCACCGCCACCTTGGATGCCTGCCAGCACAGCGGGTTCTTGACCAAGACGTACTGATTGGGGTTGAAGGTGCCGAGCTTGTAAGGCCCCGATGTCACCGGCGAGGTGTTGGTGAAGGTAACCGGGTTGGCAATCTTGGACCAGATGTGGCTGGGAAGGATCACCGTGGACGCGATCGCCTGGGCGAAGGGGACGTCTGGAGAGCTGAACTTGAAGGTGACCGTGTTCCCCGATGCCGAGATCGAAGACACGTGCTTCCAAATCCCTGCACCATCCAGGGCTGGATACTTCTTCAGCAGGTTGAAGGTGAAAAGCACGTCTGCTGGGGTAATGGGCGTCCCATCGCTCCACTTAGCGCCGCTGCGGATCTGGAACTGCAAAGTCGTAGCGTTGACGAACTTGTGCGAGGTAGCCAGCATCGGCGAGTAGGAGCCATTGAGGGTGTTCACATACTGCAATGGCTCATACATGTAAGTCGTGCCGATGCGGGCATTAGGGGAGAACGGATTGAAGTTGTCCGCCAGGGTTGGGGAACCGTTATCGACCCCCACCACCAAGGTCGTGGCCTTGGAGGGTGTGGTGGAACTCGCCGGCGTGGCGGCGGATCCACATGCTGCCGCCAAAAGCGACAGCGAAGCCGCTGCGGCTGCACCCTTATAGCGACCCGCGAGGAACCGGGCCACCGCTTTTTGTTTCATGCTGTCCTCTCCTGTCTTGCTGGTATATGGCCTGTGGAGCTTTATGCCACAGGCCGTGCTGGTGGAACACTGCGGGCCAGGTGGTCTGGCAAAGCATTGATGTTGCTCATTGGGGTACCAGGCGCCAACGCAGGACGCCCGGCATTGTCAACTCAGCAGTGAGGCGGACCGACTCCGCGCCGTCTGCCGTGACGACCTGGTCTGGGAGCCGTTGTTCGGAAAGTTGGTCGGCTGATCTCAAAGCCGCCCACTGCTGCTCGCTGGGCCATTCCACATCCGCAGGAAGGTGGCGGCAGATGTTGGAGTTCTCCTCATCGATGCGAGCCACATCCACCCGGTAGGTGCCCGGGGCAAGGCCGGAGATGAGGAGATCTATCTTGCGCTGCAGTTCTGGCACTCCGCGGAAGTGATCGGCATTGGGGGTTGCGTTCCAAACGAGTACGTCGAGCCCTCCCGTTTCGCTCCGGGCTGCCCAGCCGTCCACGAGGCTCCCGGCTCCGTCCCCCTCCAGGGTCAATGAGACAACTTCGTCGGGGAGTTCCGCCGCAAGCTTTGCCGCCCAGTAGCGGGGCTTGGCAAGGTTCCCAACGCTAAGCAACCCAAAGCCGTTGTGGAACAGCCTTGGCGGCCGGCCCAGTTCCTCGAAGTGGTCGCTCACCACCCAGTAGGCAAGGGCGTCGAGCTGTTCCTGGGAAGCCTTTAGCCCCCTCAGCACGAAGGCCGCGCCGAATGGCGTGTCGTGGATGGGCCCGAAGTGAGTGGAGCCAACCCCCCACTCGGTCCACCACACCGCCACGTCCGAAAGGCCGTAGCGCCTCAGCAGGGATCGCAGATGGATTGGGAGGTTGCCATAGGTGTGGCTGGAGATGAAGTCCAAGGGCAGGTCGTTGCGCACCACGTAGTCAACGAATGCCTCCAGCCACTCAGAGGCCGCGGTGGCCGGCCCGCCGACCCGGAGTTGTCCATCGACCCTCTTTACGGCCTTGGCGGCCTCTTTGTAGAGCCGGAAGTACTCCTCTTTGGTGCCGGTCCAAAAGACCTCCAGATTGGCCTCGTTCCACACCTCGAATGCCCAGGTCCGGACCTCGGCCAAGCCAAAGCGTTCCACCAGGTGAGACACGAAGCGCTCGTTGAGTTCTCCCCATGCATCCCAGTCCGCAGGCGGGGAGATGATCCCCTTCCAGTCGAACACCGTGGCGGTGGGATCCTGGGCTAGATCTGCCGGCATGAAGGAAAGCTCGATGATCGGCTTCACCCCGGTTGCAACGAAGGTGTCCAAAACCGAGTCGATGCCGGAAAAGTCATAGTCGGAGACGCCCTCGGCTGTTCTGTGAAAGCTCCCCAGTTCGTCGTGGAAGATGCCATGGGAGCGGATGTGGGATACCCCCAGCTCGCTCCGGGCCCGAACGATGGCGTCTGCGAACTCTTTCCCGATGATGTTCCCATGCCCGTTGTCACCGAAGTGAAGCTGTGCGAGGCGCTCGGATCCCATCATCCACCAAAGGCGCTCCAGCCTGGCTACCACGGTGTCCGCCTGCACCGTGATTTCAACCGAAGGGGACTCCTCAACCAAGTCGGGAGAGGCCTCCTTCCACTCCAATGCGGTGATCTCCACGGTCTCCGACATTTGCCCGGCCACGGAGTCGGGCACGACCACTGCAGCCACTCGATAGCTGTAGCCAGCCCCGGGAAGAATCCCGGTGTCGGCATACCGCGTCAGAGGGACGGCGGCCACGTCGCTTCCGCCGTGGTCCAGCACCTTGAAGTCCCCATCAGGGGCCTTGGAGCGATAGATGAGATATGCCGAAGCGCCGTCGACGGGTTCCCAGGAAAGAGTGATCTGGCCCACTCCAGGCGTGGCGGCCAGGCCTTTGGGCGCGTCGAGCACCAGGGAAGCCCCGGCCGACTCGTCTGCCAGGCCGGCCCCCTCCCCTACCGGGGACTCTGGGCCGCTTTCCGCGATCCGACGGCCGATCCGCGC
>JAKAOS010000112.1 GCA_021823165.1 Actinomycetes bacterium
GATCTCCCTGGACTCCCACGACGAGGTGGCCCCCAAAGGCAACTACGGCCTGGAGGTGTCGAGCCCCGGGGTGGAAAGGCCGCTTGTGGAAGCCAAGCATTTCGAAGCCTTTATCGGGTCACAGGTGTCAATCAGGACAAAGGCCGGCGTTGAAGGCGAGCGCCGCATCCAGGGGCGGATTGCTTCGGTTGAAAGCGACACGGTTCTGGTCGATCTGTCCTCCGGTCAACGGCGCATAGCCCTGGGCGACATCGAGAGGGCACGGACGGTATTCGACTGGGGCAGCCGGGAGGGCAATACCGGCCGCAAGAAACCTAAGCAAAACAAGGCGGAAGGGGCGTCACGAGCATGAGCACGAACTTCGAGTTCATGGAGGCTCTGGGCAACGTGGCCCGCGACAAGGGCATAAGCGTTGACATGCTCCTCGACGCCCTGGTCAATGCGCTGCACGCCGCCTACAAGCGGCGTCCCGGCTCGGCCGAGGAGGCCGTTGTCGAGATCGACCCCGATTCGGGGGAGATCAGGGTATGGGGCCAGGAGTTGGACGACGATGGCAACGTCGTGCGGGAGTGGGACGATACGCCAGAGGACTTTGGCCGTATCGCAGCCCAGACGGCCAAGCAGGTCATCCTCCAGCGCATCCGCGAAGCGGAGCGTGACCTCAAATATGAGGAGTATGCCGGGCGGGAGGGCGACATAGTCACCGGGATCATCCAGCAGAGCGACAACCGCTACACGCTGCTGGACCTCGGCAAGGTAGAAGCGCTGATGCCCCAGGCCGAACAGGTTCCCTTCGAGCGCTACGAGCACGGGGCGAGGGTCAAGGCCTACATCGTGGAGGTGCGCAAGACCTCCAAGGGTCCCCAAATCGTGGTGAGCCGTACGCACCCTGGCCTCATCAAGCGACTGTTCGAGCTGGAGGTCCCCGAGATCTCCTCGGGGGTCGTAGAGATCAAGGCCTGTGCGCGGGAGCCGGGACACCGGACCAAGCTTGCCGTTTGGTCAAACGACTCCAACGTCGACCCCGTCGGAGCCTGCGTCGGCGCACGTGGAGCCCGAGTAAGGATGGTCACCAACGAGTTGCGGGGCGAGAAAGTGGACATAGTTCCCTTCTCGGAGGATCCGGCGGAGTTCGTCCAGCGTGCCCTGCAGCCCGCAAAGGTCAAAGAGGTCCGTCTCAACGAGGACGACGGGACTGCGACGGTGATCGTGCATGACTTCCAGCTTTCCCTCGCCATAGGTCGAGAGGGTCAGAACGCCAGGTTGGCAGCGAGGCTCACGGGCTGGCGGATCGACATCAAAAGCGAGAGTCAACTCGCCGAGGACCAGGCAGCCTACGAGGGCGAGGAGTGGGCCGAGGGGGAGTGGGTCGAAAGCGAGTCGGGGGAAATGGTCTGGCAGCCCGCCGAGGGCGGGGAGGCAATTTCCGCCGAGCAGTGGTCCATGGGGGGAAGCCCATCGGAGCAAGGGGACGAGGATGACGCCTCACCCGGTAATCTCGATCAGGGTGGAGGAGAGCCAGGCCCGGCCAGCGCCGAGCCCGCCAGCAAGGCCGGCGAGCAGAGTTAGTCGGCCACAGCGAACCTGTATCGGTTGTCGCAGGGTCGCGTCCCAGGATGACCTGGTGCGCCTCGTTGTTTCGGCCGGCGGAGAGGTGATGGTTAGCAGGACTGCCCCGGGAAGAGGAGCCTGGCTATGTGTTGAGCCGGGGTATGGGGCGCCAAGGAGAGACTGCGCTTTGAAAGCCGACCGGCGCAAAGCGGCGGGGAAGGCCTTCCGGCGTTCCCTTCCCGGCGCGTTGGTGGCAGTGCTTGCGCCATAGCGATTGTCCGGCCGAGAGAGGTCGGCAAGTGCCATGGCGCCGAGTGTGTGCGAGGATGGGAGGGTGCCGCAGGAGAGCGGCACCAAGTGAGCCGGTTATGCGGGAAGACCGGACGGAGAGGACTGAGAAGGCAGTTGGCAAGAAAGATTCGCGTCTACGAACTGGCACGTGAGCTAGGGCTCAGCAACAAAGAGGCCCTTGATTTGGCCCTGGAACTCGGCATCGGGGTGAAGAGCCACTCCTCCAGCATCGAGGACGCGCAGGCAGACAGGATGCGTCGCCGTGCCGACGCAGCGGGCCTTCGGCGCCCGGCGCAGCCCCCCGAGGAGGCCGCGCCCGAAAGGCGCGCACGGCAACCCGAATCCATTTCGCGCCCCATCCGGAGCCACAGGGAATCCTCCGGCGGGCCTGTGCACACACCACCGCAGCGGCCCGGGGGCTCCGAACGCCCCGTCCCGCCGCGTCCTGCGGCCCCGCCTCCTCCTCCCCGCTCCCAGCGGCCCATCCCGCCCCCCCCCCGCCCGGCCACATCGGGATCAGAGGCGCGCCCTGGTGCGCCCACCTCAGGGGTTCGTCCCGAACCCGGCTCAGAGCTTCGCCCGGCCGCATCGGGATCAGAGGCTCGCCCTGGTGCGCCCACCTCAGGGGTTCGTCCCGAACCCGGCTCAGAGCTTCGCCCGGCCGCATCGGGCCCCGAGGCACGCCCTGGGGCGCCCCGGCCCGAGCGTCCGGTCCCGCCTCGGCCCACACCTCCCCGCCAGCCTGGGCCACCAGGCGGCACCTCCCCGCGTTCTATCTCTGGCAAGCCGGCCCCGCCTCCCGTGCCGCGTTCGGCTTCGGGCAAGCCCATCCCACCCCCGCCGGGTAGCCCGCCGCGCTCGTTGTCGGGCAAGCCAATCCCGCCCCCGCCCCGGGCGCCATCTCGGCCGCCCGCAGGCCCCTCGGGCCCGGGCCGTGGCCCCTCGCGTCCCGGTTCGCCCTCTCAGCGCCCCGGCGGGCCCAACAGGACCTCCTTTCCCGGAGGCCCCCGGCCTGGTGCCGGCGGTGGCGGCGGTGGCGGCGGCGGCCGCTTCGGCGGTGGCGGCGGTGCTCCCGGAGCTCCCGGAGGGGGCTTTGGTGGGCGTCCCGGGGGTCCCCCTGGGCGTTCGGCCGGTCCGCCGGGAGGCAGGGGTGGATTTGCGGGGCGCGGACGCGCTCCACAGCGCCCGAAGAAGCGCCGTAGTAGGCGCAACATGGAGGAACTGGAGCCGACCCAGCTGACGGTCTACACCCCCTCGGATGCCCCGGTGCCCGAGGGAGAGGTGATCGTCGAGCGGGGATCCACCGCCCAGGACCTCGGCCCGAAGCTCAACCGCTCGGCCGGTGATGTCGTGCGCTTCTTGCTGCTGCAAGGCGAGATCGTCACGGCCACCCAGTCCCTGGCGGACGAGATGATCGAGCTTTTCGCGGCGGAAATCGGGGCCAAGGTGCGCCTGGTGGACCCGGGCGAGGAGCAGGAGGCTGCGCTCCAGGCCAAGTATTTCGACGCCGAGGACGAGGCCGACGACGACCCGTCTCTGGCCGAACCGCGGCCGCCCGTTGTGACCGTCATGGGCCACGTCGACCACGGTAAGACGCTGTTGTTGGACCGCATCCGCCAGAGCAATGTCGTAGCGGGCGAGGCCGGCGGCATTACCCAGCACATCGGCGCCTACCAGGCGTCGACGGAGGGCCAGAAGATCACCTTCATCGACACCCCCGGTCACGAGGCCTTCACCGCGATGCGGGCCCGGGGGGCGGAGGTGACCGACATCGTGGTCCTGGTGGTAGCGGCCGACGACGGTGTCATGCCCCAGACCGTCGAGGCCATCGACCACGCCAAGGCGGCCGGTGTTCCCATCGTTGTCGCCATAAACAAGATCGACCGTCCCGATGCCGATCCCAGCCGGGTTATGCAGCAGCTTTCCGACCGGGGTCTGGTACCCGAGTCCTGGGGTGGAGACACCGTCATGGTGGAGGTCTCCGCGCTCCAGGGTCTCGGTATAGACGACCTGTTGGAGCATTTGCTGGTAGTGGCGGAGATAGAGGAGTTGGCTGCCAACTCCAAGGGGCGAGCCATGGGCGTCGTGCTCGAGGCCAACCTCGATACCGGCCGTGGGCCGGTTGCCACGGTGATCGTCCAGCGGGGCACGCTGCAGGTCGGCGATTGGATCGTCGCAGGGGCGGCATGGGGCAGGGTCAAGGCGTTGCTGGACGACCACGGCAACGCAGTAAAAAAGGCCGGCCCTTCCACACCCGTGCAGGTTCTGGGCTTCTCCGACGTACCTTCTGCCGGCGATGAACTGCGTGCCACCCCTGACCAGGCAACCGCCCGGACCATCGGGGAGGCAAGGGAGCAGCGCCAGCGGCTGGCCGGTCACCAAGCGACCGTTTCGGTGGCCCCCGGAGCCCGTCTGGAGGATCTGATCGAACAGATCCGCCGCGGAGAGACCGCAACGCTGAACCTCATCCTGAAAGCCGACGTGCATGGGTCTTTGGAAGCCCTCACCGAGAGCCTCCGCAAGCTCGAGCGCGAAGACGTGAAGCTCTCCTTCATCCACCGGGGTGTCGGTGGCATCACCGAGAACGACGTGCAACTGGCGGCGGCCTCGACGGCCACCATCATCGGTTTCAACGTCCGGCCCGACCGGCGGGCCAGGGAGCTGGCGGAGTCCTCCGACGTCGAGATCCGGACCTACGAGATCATCTACAAGGTCTTGGAGGACATGGAAGCGGCCATGGTCGGCATGCTTGCTCCGGAGTACGAGGAGGTCGTGACCGGCGAGGCCGAGGTGCGCGAGGTATTCCGGGTGCCGAGGGTGGGCGCCGTGGCCGGGTGCTATGTGCGCTCGGGTGCCATCACCAGGGGCTCCAAGGTGCGCTTTTTGCGGGAGGGCGTGGTCATCTGGAAGGGCTCCATCACCTCCCTGCGGCGCTTCAAGGACGACGTGCGAGAGGTTGCGACAGACTTCGAGTGCGGTATCGGGCTTTCGGACTTCCAGGACCTGCACAACGGCGACATCATCGAGACCTTCGAAGAACGGGAGATACCTCGCACGTAGTGGCTGTGGAGTTCGACCTCCACCTTCCCCTCTGCGGATCGCTCAAGGACAAGCGATCCCAGCTCCAGCCGATACTCCACGGCCTGCGCCGTCGTTTCTTGGCTGCGGCTTCCGAGGTGGGGCATGCCGATCTCCATCACCGGGCTCTGGTGGGCATGGCCGTGGTTGGTCCCAGCCCATCTCAGCTGGAAAAGGTGGTCGAGTCGGCCCAGGAGTGGATCTGGTCGCAGGGAGAGGTGGAGATCATCTCGGCCTCGGTCGCCTGGTGCGATTCGGATGACTGAGGGCCATATTCATGGTGGACGGTTCGGCAACGCCGCGGGATAGCAAAGGGGGACGCCGTGAGCACCAGGGGAAGGAACGCCGGAGGCTCCCGGCAGCGCATGGCGAGGGTCAACGCGCTGCTGGCAGAGCTGGTCGCAGAGGCTCTGGAGCGAATCGCCGACACAGACGACCGGCTCCCACTCCTGACGGTGACGGGAGTGGACTGCGAAGCAGACCTACGTAGGGCTGCGGTCTACCTCGACTCTGTGCCCGAGGGCTGTTCCGAAGCCCTCGAGGAGGCCCGGGTGCGCCTGCAGGCAGCCATCGGCCGCCAGGCGCATCTGAAGCGGACCCCGCAGTTGCACTTCTGCCAGGATCCAGCCACCGTGGCCGCTCAGGTCATCGAAGAGGCACTCCGGCGGGCGGCCGAACGGGGCGGCGGCTTTACCAAAGAGGCGACCGAAGGCAGCGAAGGCAGCGATGTTGGCGAAGAGGGCGATGGGCGGGGCTGAGCGACCCGGTCCGGATGGGATAGTCGTTGTCGACAAACCCGCCGGCATCACCTCACACGACGTGGTGGCCGCCTGCCGCCGGATCTTCCGCACCTCCCGGGTAGGCCACGGCGGGACCCTGGACCCGGCCGCCACGGGCGTGTTGGTGCTTGGGCTGGGTCGGGCAACGCGACTGCTGCGCTACGTGGTGGAGGGAACCAAGCAGTACTCTGCCACCCTGCGCCTGGGGGTCGCTACGACCACCTTGGACGCCGAGGGCGAGGTCTGCGGCACCTGGGATATGTCGGGGGTGACCCAACAGGACCTGGAGCGTTGCGCTCAGGGATTGCGGGGCAAGATCATGCAGGTCCCACCGATGGTCTCGGCCCGCAAGGTTGGCGGCCAGCGCCTCTACCGCTTGGCCAGGGCGGGAATCGAGGTGGAGAGGGAGGCGCGTGAGGTATTGGTGGAGCGCCTTGAGCTCTTTGGGACCCCAGATCCCACCCTGTGGCGGATGGAGGTCACCTGCTCCGCCGGCACCTATGTGCGGGTGTTGGCGGCCGACCTGGGAGCCTGTTTGGGTGGCGGTGCCCATCTGGTCAGCCTGCGCCGGGAAAAAGTCGGGCTTTTCGGCTTGGAGCAGGCTCACGGCTTGGAGGAACTCCGAGAGCTGGGGGACTCCGCCATCATGGCTGCCGCAGCTGCGGTGTCTCATCTCCCCTCAGTCGTCCTCTCGACCACCATGGCCAAAGCGGTTTCCAACGGGGCCGTCCTTTGCGCTTCAGAGCTTTCCTTGGATGGCCAGGGCCCCTGGGCATTTTTCGACGAGGAGGGGGAACTGCTTGCCCTGTATGAGACAAGGGATGCATCCAGCGTTAAACCCTCGGTCGTCCTTAGGGCGGCCTCAGGCTCCCATTAGCCTGCTCGGCCGGTGGAAGTAATCACAGATCCTGGACCATGCCCGGCCTTCGCCGGGGGAAGCGTTGTGACCATCGGCACCTATGACGGGGTGCATCTGGGTCATCGGATGGTCATCTCCCAGGTACGCGAGCTGGCAGAACAGAGGAGAATGCCCTCGGTCCTGGTGACCTTTGACCGCCACCCCGCCCGGGTCATAAGGCCCGAATCGGCCCCCAAGCTGCTCTGCGAGCTGCCTCACAAGCTGGAGCTTTTAGAGGGGACGGGCCTGGACTTCACCGCCGTGGTCCGCTTCGATGCCGAGCGGGCCCATGAGCCCGCAGAGGAGTTTGTGCGCCAGTCGT
This sequence comes from Actinomycetes bacterium, assembly GCA_021823165.1. Taxonomy (GTDB): domain Bacteria; phylum Actinomycetota; class Acidimicrobiia; order Acidimicrobiales; family JAKAOS01; genus JAKAOS01. The sequence goes on from JAKAOS010000112.1 coordinate 6,920, forward strand.
TGGTCCGCTGCCTGGGGGCCAAGATTGTGGTCGTGGGCCGTGATTTCAGATTCGGCCACGCTCGCAGGGGCGATGTGGCGCTTTTGGAGTCGATGGGCAAAGAACTCGGCTTCGAGGTCCGCGGCCTGGCTCTGGCAGAGGCGGGCGGCGAGGTGGTCTCCTCCACGCGCATCCGGGGCCTTATTGCCCAGGGCGAGGTGTCCCAGGCCGGGAGACTCTTGGGCCGAGAGCACGAGGTGAGGGGCGAGGTGGTCCGCGGGGATGCCAGGGGCCGGGAGCTTGGATTCCCCACGGCGAACGTTGCACTGGCAGACGACCTGGCACTCCCGTGCAACGGGATATATGCCGGCTGGGTCGGATTGGATGGCCAGACCTTTGCGGCGGCCATCTCGCTCGGCACCCGTCCCACCTTCGGTGACGGCAGCGACCGGCGCCTGGAGGCGTATATCCTCGACTTCGACGACAACCTCTACGGCCAAGAGCTCAAGGTGCGTTTTGTCCAGCGCCTCCGGCCCGAACTGCGCTTTTCGGATCGGGCGGCCCTCGTTGGCCAGATGCGGTCGGACGTGGCCCAGACACGAGCCTTGCTCGGGCGCTGAGACATCTCCGGGCCGCAGGAGGCGGCTGGCGGTGTAGGCTGAGGCCAAAGCCGCGCGCGGCCCGCCGGAGAACCCTTTTTGGGGGCCTGGCGGATCGGCCGGAGTTTTCCAGCATGAAGCAAGGCGGAAAGAGCAAGGGTGGACAAGGCAGCGACGATCAGCGAATACCGACTTCACGGCACCGA
>JAKAOS010000113.1 GCA_021823165.1 Actinomycetes bacterium
TCCGATCTGCTGTGGCCCGCACACACCGAGGGGGCGACGCCCAGTCGCTCCACTGCATCCAGGACAACAAGGGACAGCACAAAGGTCCCCAGCTGGGCGTTGCGCGTCTCGAAAAGGTCGTCTTCGCCGGCCTCCAAAAGAAGCCAGGAAAGGTCTCGTCCCACAACATTGGACGCATCTTTCACCAACTCCCAGGAGGGATGCTCCACCCACGGAGCCCCCATGCCGGGCCGCAGGGAGCCCTGGCCCGGGAACGTGAATGCCAACACCAAAGTGGATCCCTCCCGTCTGGCTTTTGGATTTCGACCCCGGGCCGAGCCAAATAGTTACATATTTCTCTCCGATATTCCCAGATTCTCCTCCGGTGGCGGCCCACGGCGGCTTTTTTGCCATGATCGCCAACCACCGCGGGCCCCGGCCCGGATCAGATCCACCCCGGCCAAGCGAACAATCTCCCGCCGGCCGAGGTGGATCCAGATGCCGAGAAATACTCAGCGAACCTCGAAGCGGTCGGCCATCATGACCTTGTCCCAGGCCGCAACGAAGTCGGAAACAAACTTCTCCCTCGCATCGTCACTCGCATACACCTCGGCGATCGCCCGGAGCTGGGAGTTGGAGCCGAAGACGAGATCTACCGCGGTGGCGGTCCACTTCGGTTCCCCACTCGCCCGGTCATAGCCCTCATAGATTCCCTCGGCAAGCTCCGAAGGCTTCCAGTCGGTGCCCATGTCGGTGAGGTTCACAAAGAAGTCGTTGCTCAAGACTCCCGGAGTTGTCGTGAAGATCCCATGGGTGGAACCCGCCGCGTTCGCTCCCAGTGCCCGCATGCCGCCAACCAGAACGGTCATCTCCGGAGCGGTGAGGGTGAGCAGGTTTGCCCTCTCTACCAAGAGATGCTCGGGGGGAAGCTTGCATCCGGAGCTGACATAGTTCCTGAACCCGTCCGCAATGGGCTCCAGGACGGCAAAGGAGGCCGCATCGGTCTGCTCTTCGCTGGCGTCGGTGCGGCCCGGCGTGAAGGGCACCTCCACCTCGACTCCCGCCATTGCCGCCGCCTGCTCCAGGCCGGCACAGCCGGCCAAGACGATGAGATCGGCCAGCGAAACCCGCTTGGCGCCACCGTGGCTGGCATTGAAGGCTTCTTGGATGCCACCGAGGACCCCCAGAACAGAGGAGAGCTCGGCGGGGTCGTTGACCGTCCAGTCCTTCTGCGGCGCGAGCCGCACGCGAGCCCCATTCGCCCCGCCCCTGCGGTCGGTGCCCCGGAAGGTGGATGCCGAGGCCCAGGCCGTCGAGACAAGCTGGGAAACCGACAGCCCGCTGGCCATGACCTGGGCCTTCAGTGCCGCAATATCGTCATCCCCGATCAGTTCGTGGTCCACCGGCGGCACCGGGTCCTGCCAGATCTGGGGCTCCTGGGGCACGAGATCACCGAGATAACGGGAGATGGGCCCCATGTCGCGGTGGGTGAGCTTGAACCACGCCTTGGCAAAGGCGCCAGCAAGTTCATCGGGCCGTTCGTGGAAGCGCTTCGCTATGGGGCGATAGATCGGGTCTTCTCTAAGGGCGAGGTCCGTGGTGAGCATCGTGGGCACGTGCCGCCTGGAGGGATCGTGGGCGTCGGGAACCGTGTCTTTCCCGGCGCCGTCCTTGGGGATCCACTGGTGAGCCCCGGCGGGGCTGGTGCTCAGCTCCCATTCGTAACCAAAGAGGTTCTCGAAAAATCCGTTGTCCCACCTGGTCGGATCGTTGGTCCAGATCCCCTCCAGGCCGCTTGTGTAGGTGTCGTTCCCCTTGCCGGTGCCAAAGGAGTTCTTCCAGCCCAGTCCCTGCTCCTCCAGGCTCGCACCCTCTGGCTCGGGGCCCACATAGCTGTCCGGGGCCGCTCCGTGGAACTTGCCGAAGGTGTGCCCCCCGGCTATCAGTGCGACGGTCTCTTCGTCATTCATTGCCATCCTGGCGAAGGTCTCCCGGATATCCCTCGCCGCAGCAAGAGGGTCTGGGTTGCCGTTGGGACCCTCGGGGTTCACGTAAATCAGCCCCATCTGCACCGCTCCGAAGGGATTGTCCAACTCCCGGTCCCCACTGTAGCGGCGGTCGCCCAGCCAGGTGTCCTCGGTGCCCCAGATCGCATCCTCTTCGGGCTCCCATATGTCGACCCGGCCGCCGCCGAAGCCGAAGGTCTCAAACCCCATCGACTCCAAGGCACAGTTGCCGGCAAAGATGATGAGATCCGCCCAGGAGATTTTGGCGCCGTACTTCTTCTTGATCGGCCACAGCAACCGGCGGGCCTTGTCGAGGTTGGCGTTGTCCGGCCAGCTGTTGACCGGAGCGAACCGCTGGCTCCCCCGGCTGGCACCACCACGGCCGTCGGAGACGCGATAGGTGCCGGCGCTGTGCCACGCCATGCGGATGAACAAGGGGCCGTAGTGGCCGAAGTCGGCGGGCCACCACGGCTGAGAGGATGTCATGACCGCAAAGACGTCGCGCTTGAGTTCTTCAAGATCAAGTGCCTTGAACGCCTCTGGGTAGTCGAAGTCCTCACCCATGGGGTCCGAGGGCGGCGAGTTCTTGTGAAGCAGACCGAGGTTCAGCTGGTTGGGCCACCAATCCCTGTTGGATCGGCTCCCCATCTCGGTGTGCAGCACTGGGCACTTGTTCACTGCGTCGCTTGTGGACACGTCGTTCCCTCCTCCTCTTTGTCGGTTTCTCGGTTGCTTTTTGGGCCGGTTTTCAGTGTGGGTATCAACAGTCTCGGGGCGAGTTGTCTGGTCCCGTGATCAAGCACCCTGGAGGAGTGCTCTGCTCTGTAGGGTGCCGCCTCTTTCCTGGCATCCCGGACAGATGCCCCAAAAGGTCACCTCGGCCTCGTCCAAGAGGTAGCCATGGGTTTCTGACGGGGTGAGGCAGGGGCGTTTGCCCACGACGCAGTCGACGTCGGTCGTGGTCCCGCATGTGCGGCACACAATGTGGTGATGGTTGTCCCCGACCCGCAACTCATGCAGGGCGGGATGTCCGGCCGGTTCGATCCTACGCACAATTCCGGCCTCTACAAAGGCGGCAAGCACGCTGTAGACGGTCTGGGTTGATACCGACCCAAGCTGCGAAGTGACCTCGGACGCGATGGTCTCGGCATCTGCATGGGAGAGTCTTGCCAAAGATCGCAGCACCCCGAGCCGGGACGCGGTTACCCGCAGCTTGGCCCCTCTGAGCAGCTCTGCGAAATCCGGCTCGTCCTGGTTTGTTCTAGCTTCGCTCCCCACGGAGCAGTATTTTAGACTTGTTCCAATCTTGGAGTCAATCGCTTTTCTATTTCTCCTGCATAACCGGCCACCGCCTGGGCCGCCGGGGGTGTCGCAGGCTTCACCCAAAGTGCCGTTGCGTCAGGCTTGTTGTGGCCCAAAGGAGAATGATCCGGCGAGGATCGCGACTTTGCGGGCTAAGCGCGACAACTATGAGGCGGAACAACTTCTTTCGTGGCAGTGTTAACAGAAGTGGACCCACCGGGGCCCTCGAAGGAGGTTGCCAAGGGGACGTGATCAGGCGCTGAGCTTCAAGAGCACTCCTGAGGGGCGTGGCCCGGGACATCCGGGCGGCCTCGGGGAATGGCAGGCGGCATTGTCGATGCGCTGTAAGGCCGGGTCCCAAAGACTCGCCGAGGGTGCCACCTCAGGACTGCCGTAGCGGTGAAATCCAGAGGGGCGCTTCGGTCCTGGCGATGCCGGGAGAAGCGCCCCTTGATGGCCCGACCTGATGACCACAGGTGGGTCGGCCAAGGCCCCGATCCGCAGCAGAGGTGTCCCAAGCCTCCCCGCACAGCTGGGAAAATCCAGGCACCGACCGGTGTAAAGGACGTCGGCAGCACAACTGGCTGCTGAGCTCCTGCTCCTGCCAGCCAAATCGGCTTGAAAAAGCAGTTTTGCTGAATTGTCCCGGGTTTGAGACCCCTACGGCACGCCGGGACAGGTGACACCCACCGCCAAAACTGGTCCAGCTGGAATGTGAGCCACGGCCTCCAGAATGTGGATGGAGGACCGACACCATGAAGTCAAAGCGCCATAGCTCCGAACAGGTCATCGGATAGGTTGCCGAAGGTGACGAGATGCTCAACAAGGGAGCGACTGTTGCTGAAGTGGCCCGCTCCTTTGGGATCACCGAGGCCACCTGGTACCGATGGAAGAACACCTAGCAGGGATGAAAGCCACCGAGGCCAAGAGGATGGCAGAACTAGAGGCCGAGAAGGTGCACCTGAAGAAGATCGTGGATGGCTAGGCCCTCGACATCGACATGCTGAAAGAGATTTCGTCGGGAAGCTCTAACCACAGACCGGCGTCGTCGTGTGGTCAAAAGATGCCACAGCCTCATCTGGGTCTCCGAGAGACGAGCCTGCAGGCTCATCGGCCAGCACCGCTCCATGAAGCGCTATGAGCAAAAGCCACCCGAGGACCCTGTCGCTGAGATCAGCCGTGGTGCAAGGCCTATGCGCTCGCCAACCCCCGGCACGGATACAAGCGGGCCTGGGCGGCCCTTTTGAAAGAGGGATGGCATCTTGGCCGTGGCTATGTGCAGAGGCTGTGGAGGCAGGCGGGGTTGAGGCGTCACCCTCACATGCGTGGATCCCAATGGCTGGTCCAGCTGCCCTGGGTGTTGTAGTGGTTGTTGGTTGAGCAAGGCTTGGACGAACTCGGTGGGGCTTATCCCGCTGCGGGCCCGATGTGGCCGGTTGTTGTTGTAGTCGATGCGCCAGGCCTCCAAGAGGACCTGGCCTGTGGCACGGTATCGAAGATCTGGCCGTCGAGGTACTCGTCTCGGAGCCGGCCGGTGAACGACTCATCTCAGGCGGCCTGCCAGAGGCTACCGGGGTCGATGAACACGGTGTCGGTGCCGTTGATTCGGCGCCAGTCTGCCAACGCGTAGGCGATGTACTCGGGGCCGGAGTCAAGTGCACCTACGCGGGCGCCCCGCTGGCCGGCGAGGCGTTGTAGACAGCGCACGACGCAATCTGCCTCGATGGCCGCTCCACGTCGATGGCCAGGTAGTCCCAGCTGTACTTGTCGATCAGTTTGAACAGTTTCAGCTGGCGTCCCTAGGTGGTCTGGTCGAAGTGGAAGTCGAGTGCCCATACGACGTTTGCCTGGATGGGACAGATCGCCCCCACCGCCACACCGATGCCACACGGCGGCTTTTCCCCTTGTAGTAAGGGACTCTGCAGCCTTCTCCCGCCACAGGCGGTGGACATGCCCTGGGTCGGCTCTCCAGCCGGCCCTGGCCGACCACCTGACATGCTCGCCGTTAGGAAACCCCAAATCGCTGATGTAGGACCCTGGTGGCCCTCCGGCGATGATTCGGGGTCAGAAGTATTCCCGGTTCAGCTCCTTCAACATGTCGATGTCCAGCGCCTGGCTGGCTACGATCTGCTTCAGACGGGTGTTCTTCAGCTCCTTGAGCTTGTTGGCGTCCTCGGTCTTCATCCCGCCGTACTGGTTCCGCCACCGATTCCAGCTCGACTCGGCGATCTCGAGGTGCCGGGCGACTCTTCGAGGTCCTTGCCCAGCCCGAGGAGCCTGTTGCCCTCGGCGAGTTTGTGGATGATCTGCTCGGGCGTATGTCGGCGCCTCTTCAGGGTTGTGGGTCCACTTTCCCCCATCATGGGGCGTCGGACTCGCACAACCGGTGGACCAGATCAAGGGGCCCAGGTCAACAGGTCCGCGGACATCGGGTGTGAACATCATGCTGCATGTGCGGCCGCGAAGGTCAGCTCGAACTCGACCTGCGTGAGCTTAACGAGTCGATGTCGGTGAGGTCGGTTATTGTAGGTGTGTTCAATCCAGGTAACGATAGTGATATTCAGCTATTCTCGTCATCCCCAGACGCGATGCTGCTCGAGGGCGTTGTTCTTCGGCAGCGAGTGGAACGACTCCATTGCGGCGCTACCGGGCAGCGAGTCGACTCATCCCATTGATCCCCAAGTCCGTTCATTGACAGCAGGGGCTGGAAGAACCTCGAGCGAAAGGGTCCTCCAGGTCGAAGTGAACTACGACCGTGCCCTGCAGGTTGCGCTGCCCTAGTGCGTGGCGCAGCATTGCACAGCGACGTGCATGGGACCCGCCGTAGATGGACGCAGAGGTAACATAGCAAGGTAGCACTTAGCCTTGGGCTGGCACCGCTCCACGCGGCCGGCAGCCAGAGAAGAGGTCGCTCTCCACGTCATTATCGTTGCCGGTGACGTGATTTCGTCCCGTGTAATCACGGACCAGCACATAGTCGTCATGAAGCGGTCCGCAGGTAGGTGGGGCTGGGACTGCAAGGCTGCGTTGTGCGTCAAGGGTTAGCTGGCTCGCATGAGCCAGCAATGCCAAAGAAACAACCCCGGCGTGTGCGGTAACCTCGATTTTCGCGGTGGGCTCTACAGTTCGTTGCGTGCAGCACGTGGGGCCACCGCCGCAGCTCCCCGACAGTGTGCGGTGAGCGGTCCCGGATGCGGAATGGTTGTTTGCGTCCGGCCAAAGCACCTCGTAGAGCTTTGCGGGTGTCCGCGGTTTAGCGCTCGACAAACCGGTCCCCGCATCCTGGACAGCGTCAAAGGCGCGCCGCGTGATGGCGCTGGCCTGGAGATGATCAGGGTGAGGATAATCATCCTGGGTCTCTGGATAGGTGATGACGACGTCGGGTCGAAACAAGCGGAACACGGTCATGAGCCGCCGCACTGCTTCATCATGTTGTTGAGAGAACGTCTCGCCAGAAAACGTCCTGGCTGAATCGGTGGTTGATTCCGGTGAGAGGCCAGAATCACGAAACCCGAGGAGGATGACATGGTCATAACCGATGATCTGCGCTGAGCGAATTAGCTCTTCTCGCCGCACGGATGCGATCGCACTCGGGCCTTGGGGGACCTGCATCAAGGGATTGAGCACAGAACCTGCCTCGCCTCCCGTACAGGTCACCAGCACCGTGGTGACTCCTTCGTCGTGGTAGCGGGCGATCGTGGCAGCCCCTTTGGATGCCTCATCGTCGGGATGGGCGTGCACGGCAACGATGCAGCCTCTCGCGTTGTCGTGAGGCATCGGTAGGGCGGCAGCCTGCAGCATGTCCCAGGTCCAGACCTGCACTGCGCGGTCTTCCGACTGCTGCCCCATATCAGAGTTCATCCCTCGTAACAATCGCAGGCAGCCAGATTCTGCTGAAGCATTTCGGTGGTAACCTCACCCTTTACGTGCACAGTTACCTCGCGGTCTTGCCCGGTTACTGACAAGTCTGTGACCTTGTCGAAAAACTCAGGCCCGCAGCACGACTGGGCCCCCGTAGAGCACTTATCCACCATGGCATCGACCTTTTCCCGCGTGACGTCACCTTGCATCAAAACATCCACACCGTCTTCCACTTCGCTTACAGTACTGATCTGTGACAAGTCTAGATTTGGCATCTGTCCGCCCTTTTCGTTTTAGTTCCGCTGCTAGTAATCTGGTCTTAGTACTGGTTGTTTCCGGGTATCAACCAGATCGTTGGGATGTGGTTTAGACCGTTGGTCCGCCTAGGCAAAGGTGAGTTATAACCAGATGTTGTGGATGCTCGATCCGCTGAAGGGCGCGACGTACCCTCCAAGTTGACCAATCAACGAGTCCGCTGGTTGCACCCGGCGGG